>CAYXBB010000001.1:0-62289 GCA_964463285.1 uncultured Syntrophomonadaceae bacterium
GAAATTGCTTTCATCACGGTATAATCCCAAATGCCCTACCCTGGCAGTAGGGATAACGGTTAGAAAACCCTCCACCATACCCAGGCCGGCTCTAAATACCGGCAGCAAAACCACCTCTTCTTGCAAAACTTTACCGGTGATGGGCGCCAACGGGGTTTCCACTTTTTGATCTCTTAAAGACAAATCGGCGGTTATTTCGTAAGTCATTAAAATTGACAGCTCTTTTAACAGTTCCCTGAACTGTTTGGGTTTAGTATGCTTGTCCCTCAACAGGGTTACCTTATGCTGTACCAAAGGATGCTTTATAAGCCTAATATTCAACTTGGCAGTTGCCTCCTTAATTAAATCCAGTAAAACTTTCCACCGGCAGATATGAAACAAAATGCTTTATTAATAATAATATAACCGGTTTAAGGGAGCAATTAAAATTTTAGAAGGTATCCAAAGTTTTAGAAGGTAAATCGATCACCATTAAGTAAACGTACCATCTATAAATGCTAATCGAGACAATATGATCGGGTTAAATTACCGTGTGTAGAATCCCGGAGCTTCAGTTCAATTTCAATCTGTTTAATAACCGGCCCCGGATCCACCACGGTCACTTCTAAAGTTAACCTGTCAACCGCATCCGGTGATATTTCAGGGAAGAATCGGTCTATAAATTTCTGGTCGGGAGAAACAGTTTCAAAATGTATTTTATAGCCTTCTCCATTTTCCGGCACTAACTTGAATCGGGCAAAATCACCCTGCACAGCCTTAATAACTTCCGCGGGATGAGTGACAAAACTATTCAGGCTGTTTAATTGAACTTTTTCTGCGGCTTGCCATTTCGTTTCATCTTCCGGTTTAACATAGAGTTTTCCGTCCTTACGGTGTACTTCCAGATGATGATCCCCGAGTTTCCCCTTGATATCGTTACAATTTAAAATTTCACCTTTGAATATAAGCTGGTACCCCGGGGAATATTCTTCAATTACTAGGAGGTAACTTGCTCGCCCCTTCAATTCCTGCAAAGTGTTTTTTAATAGTTCCGGAGCGGTGGCCGGAAGGGAAAATCGAAAGATCAGCAAACCGAAAATAAATATGGCTACCATTCCCAGGAATACCATAAATAGTTTCTCTGGAATCCTGGTTTGCAATCTTCTCATATAATCCCGCTCCTAATTTAAAAATCTTGCCACTCAATATATTCAGGGTCGGGCAAGAATATGCTTAGTCGCCGGGATTTATACTCCTAAATACTAAAATTAGCTTCCGGAAGCCTGTCTGATACTATCACCTTTTTACTCCTTTTATAACTGCCACTGGGAATAACCGGGCCACCTTTTTGGTAAAACCTATCTCTACAAATGTATCGATTACCGCCTCAATATCTTTATAAGCCTGGGGAGCCTCATCTAAAAATACCTTGTGGTTCCGCCCCGGTATTAAAACCTCCTTCATCGAATCCTTGAACTCATTCAAATTTATTTTCCGACGGGCGGCTCTTCGCGAAAGCACCCTTCCTGCACCATGGTTTACCGAGTAAAATGCCTCTGCCACCTTATCTTTTGCCAACATAACATACGAGGAGGTTCCCATACTTCCCGGGATCAGTATCGGGTGGCCGGTAGATCGATATGGCGGGGGATTACCGGGATGTTCCGGGGGTAAAGCCCTTACCGCTCCCTTGCGGTGAATCAATACCCGCCTATGGTTAATTGTTTCGAACTTGGCGATATTGTGTGCCACGTCATAAACCAGCCCCAGATCGTAGCTGCTGTCTTTTCCCCCCAATACAGAGGCAAAAGATTTTCGCACATCGTCAGTGATCCACTGACGGTTGCAAAAAGCAAAATTCACCGCACAGGCCATTGCCGCCAGGTAGCTTTCTCCCTGGGAGGATTTAATCGGCACCGCCGACAGGCCGGCAGTAGGTATTTCAAGTTTTAACCTGGCAGCGGCGGCCAGCATTTTCGATGAATAGTCTGTGCAGATCTGGTGACCAAAGCCCCTGCTCCCGGTATGAATTAGCACGGTGAGCATGCCTGCTTGCAGCCCCAGCAGAGAGGCAGCTTGATGATCAAATTCCTCCGCTACCAAACCCAACTCGATAAAATGGTTGCCTCCACCAATCGTGGAAAGCTGTTCTCCCCGCTCGATAGCTTCCCGGCTGACCGCGTCCAGATCGGCACCTGCAAATGCTCCGCCTTCTTCAATATAAAGTCCGTCTTCGGGGCGTCCGAAACCCAGTTCCAACAGGTGAGGCACTCCCAGGTGCACCAGTTGGCGAAAATGTTGTTTTATCAAGGCGGCATGTTTGCTTTTTTCCCCTATCCCGCTGGGAACCCGTTTTGCGATGTCATTTATGAGCCTTCTTAAAATCGGCTTGTCAACCATGCCGGCTTCGATATTGGTTCTGAGCAGCCGGACCCCGCAATTGATATCCATCCCTACCGCTCCCGCTGAAACCAGGCCCCGGGCGGCGTCCATGGCTGCTACCCCTCCTATAGGCAGGCCAAATCCAGTATGGATGTCCGGCATCCCTATAACCGGTTCCAGCACACCGGGCAGCGCGGCCGCATCCATTAACTGTTGTAGGGATTCGAGTTCGGAAAATGATTGGTAAAGCTCCCGGTTCAAATAAACCATCGCCGACACATTCATCGATCCCTGCTGCGGGATCCGGTAGCGATTCGGCCCCGCTGCTTGTAACAAGGTTGCCATGATCATCTCCTTCCCCCCCACCTAATGGAGGTAACGGAGGGACGGTTCCTTTGTACATTTTCTCAAAAGGTTTTTTGTTCTGGTAATGTAAGCATTATAATGTAAATGTAAGGGAATCTTTCCTGAGCTACCGCACAAAAGAACCGTCCCTCCGTTACCTCCTGTTTCAAGGAAGGCGATCCACGATTTTCGTCAATTCGGGTAGAAAATCATCGTTAGTCAGGTTAAAACAAACCGGAGTTATGGAAATGTACCTATCCATTACCGCCTGGACATCGGTTCCTTCACCGTTCTTTTCTTCCACCAGCTCGCCTGCCAACCAGTAATAAACCCGTCCCCGGGGGTCGGTTCTTCGCTCAAAAACATTGCGGTATCTTCTGCGCCCAAGCACCGTAGCTTTTACACCTTTTATGTCGTGTGTACCACTTGCAGGAATGTTTATATTAAGCAGGGTTCCGGAAGGAATTCTGGATTTCAAAATATGGGGCAACAGGCGGCGAATGAAACCTGCACCATATGAAAAATCATCCCCTTCGGTAAGTGATACCGCCAGCGAAGGAATACCCAGAATTATTCCTTCTACCGCCGCCGATACCGTTCCCGAATATAGAACATCGGTGCCCAGGTTTGAACCGCGATTAATTCCCGAGATTACCAATCGGGGTTTTTCTGGAAGGATGGCCTCCACTGCCAGTTTAACGCAGTCGGAAGGAGTGCCGTTAACAGACCATCCTTCCAGCTCCGGGTTATGTAAAAACCGTATTTTCTCCGCCCTTAATGGACGGTGCATGGTTATAGCATGTCCTACTGCACTCTGCTCATGGTTGGGTGCTACTACCAGGATATCATAACGGAGGTTTTCCGGGGGTGGGAAAAGTGTTTGACAGAGCACCTGAATCCCTTCGGCAAAGACACCATCGTCATTGGTAATTAAAATTGTTCCTGCCATAGGCAAACTAAACCTCCTGCTTTATCTGCTCTTTACCCCGGTAAGCCGGTAAGCCCGCCTGGAAGCCTCAAACATGATCCGTTCCTCGTCCAGCACTGTCAATTGTCCGTTATCTACCAGGATCTGTCCGTCCACCATTACCAACGAAACATCGGCGGCGGCGGCAGTATAAACCAGGTGAGCCAGCGGATCGAAGATCGGTTTCAGGTGAGGGGCGTTGCTTCTTATCCCTACCAGATCAGCCCGGTAGCCTTCCTTTAATTTACCCAGGCGGGGAATCCTTAGAACCTCTGCTCCCTCGGAGGTGGCCATCTTCAGAGCCACTTTGGCCGGTATGACAGTAGGATCCTGATGAACACCCTTTGACAGCAACGCAGCCAGAGAAATTTCCTCCCACATATCCAGGTTGTTGTTGCTGCCGGCACCGTCAGTTCCTAGAGCCACCTTAATCCCCGCCTGCAAAAGGGCAGTCAGAGGTGCTATGCCGCTGCCTAGCTTTAAATTGCTTCCGGGATTATGGGCCACGCCTACCCCACGTCTTGCCAGTATGGGAATATCCTCTCCGCTTAAGTGCACACAATGAGCGGCTATAACTTCAAATTGAAACAGTCCAATATTTTCCATAAGCTCCACCGGTGTATAACCATGTTCTTTGCGGCATCTTTCCACCTCCCCCGAGGTTTCGGAAAGGTGGATCTGCAACGGGCGCCCGGTTTGGGAAGCAAGGTCCATTACTTTTTCTAAGAATTTGGGGGGACAGGTATAAGGAGCGTGCGGGCCCAGCGCGGTATTTATTCGCCCGTTTTCCTTACCCTGCCAGTTATTTATCAGGTTTTTGGCCTCTTTTATCATTTTTCCTCCAGCCAGGCCCACTCCGGCCAGGCCCCGGGAAAGCATTGCCCGAATCTTGCTTTCCGCCACCGCTTCCGCTACCCGATCCATAAAAAAGTACATATCGGTAAAGGTGGTTGTTCCACCTTTTAACATTTCGGCGATTGCCAGCAAGGTGCCCCAGTAAACATCATCGCTGGTGAGGGAGTTTTCTGCCGGCCAGATTTTGTCTTCCAGCCATCTCATCAGGGGAAGATCATCGGCATAGCCCCGAAACAAAGTCATCGCTGCATGACCGTGAGTGTTGATCAACCCGGGTAGCACTATTAGGTTATTGCCCTCAATTACCCGGTCGGCCCGATTTGGATCTATCAGTTCCGGGCGGGCGACAATGGCGGCAATGTTATCTTCTTCCACCAGCAAATCACCGCAAAAGTGCTCCGGTTGCTGATCATCCATGGTCACGATAGTAGCCCCGGTTATCAATACACTTTTCAATAAAAGGCCTCCTTCATCTATGTTTGGTTAAACAAGGAGTTGATTTTATCTTTATCAGGTTGTCGGATTACCCCTTTTTCGGTAATCAGAGCGTCAATCAGGTTTGAAGGGGTAACATCAAATGCCGGATTGTAGGCTTTTACACCCCCAGGGGCGACCGCCTTCCCTGAAAATATGGTTATTTCCTTAGAATCCCGTTCTTCAATTATAATGTTTTCGCCTGCAGGCAGGGAGCGATCGATGGTCGAGAGTGGTGCGGCTACATACAGCGGAATACGGTGGTAGCTAGCCAGTACCGCCAGAGAGTAGGTGCCGATCTTGTTGGCGGTATCCCCGTTGGCAGCGATACGATCCGCCCCGACGATAACCAGGTCGATTTTCCGATTGGCCATCAGGTGGCCGGCACAGCTATCAGTAATCAAGGTAACCGGTATCCCCTCCTGCAAAAGCTCGAAGGAGGTTAAGCGAGCTCCCTGAAGGACCGGCCTGGTTTCTCCGGCAAAAACCCGGGGCCGTTTTCCTTGGTTAAAGGCCGATCTGATTATTCCCAGCGCTGTTCCATAACCTGCGGTGGCCAGCGCACCGGCATTACAGTGAGTGAGTATAGAGGATTCCGGTGGAACCAACTCCGCTCCCAAATCCCCCAGTCGGCGGTTTGCAGCTAGATCTTCTCGAAAAATGGACAGCGCTTCTTTTTCCAGCCCGGCAGCCAGTTTTGGCAAGTCCGGGGAGGTGTTTTCCTCCAGGCAGTTCATAATTCGTTGCACGCTCCAGCTTAGATTTACCGCAGTTGGCCGGGAACGGCATAGTTTAGCCGCCACGGCAGACAAATTTGAATCAAATTCCCGGCGGGTGAGCGCCTGTTTCCGTTCCGCCGCCTGGTAGGCAGCCAAGACCAGCCCAAAAGCGGCGCTGACACCTATCGCCGGAGCGCCCCGGACCACCATGGTTTTTATAGCCTCCGCCACCTGTTCTGCTGAATAACAGGTATAGTAAACCACCTCTCCGGGAAGCAGGCGTTGGTCCAACAGCTTCAAACAACGTCCCTCCCAGCAGAGAGTATCCGGCATTTATATCCCTTCTTCCTGATCTTCGGGATCCGCCGGCCAATGGCTGCCTGCCTGCCGGCAGCCACAGGATCTCAATAACGGGATTTCAGCCAAACAGCCCATCAGCAATAGATCTAGATCTGCTTTCCCTTGAGCCATAACTTCCAACACTTCTTCGTGAGTTAAAGGATAGGAAGAGATGCCGGCGGCATAATTTGTTACCAGAGCTATGGCCGCATAACATAAACCGGCCTCCCGGGCCAGGATAACCTCTGGAACGTTGGTCATCCCCACCACCTCCGCACCCAGGTAGGTAAATGCTTTTATTTCGGCAGGAGTTTCAAAACGCGGCCCCTGCGTACAGATATAGCAGCCCCCGTCTATTACCGGCTGGTTCAAATAGCGGCCTGCCCTGATTATGGCAGCTCGCAACTCCGGGCAGTAGGGTTCAGTAAAATCAGTATGCACCACCTGACCGTCCTGGCCATCATAAAAGGTGGAAGGGCGCCCCCTGGTAAAATCGATAAACTGATCTATAACTATCTTGCTTCCCGGGGGCATGTTTTCGTTCATGCTTCCTACCGCGGCAGTGGCTATTACTACTTCGATCCCCAACTTCTTTAAGGCGGCGAT
Organism: uncultured Syntrophomonadaceae bacterium; assembly: GCA_964463285.1. Lineage (GTDB taxonomy): Bacteria > Bacillota > Dethiobacteria > DTU022 > DTU022 > JAAZLS01. The sequence goes on from CAYXBB010000001.1 coordinate 6,667, forward strand.
ATTGGCGCGGTAGTTAACCAGGTGGGGAGGCGCCGAGTGCCGGTAACCGTGCCGGGCCAAAAAATAAATTTCTTGTTGCCGGTACTGTCCCGAATGTAACAGCACCTCACCGTACCTGGTAGAAATCGTCAACTCCCGGCGTTCTGTCAGTATGGATTGCTCGTAGACTCCAGTTCCGCCGATAAATGCTATTTTTTGCCGGTCCATCTGAAACCTCCCTCATTGCAAGCTATTCTAAACTTAATCAATAAAAGCAGCCTTGAGCTGCTTGGCAAAGCCCCCTTGATCTATGTTTCGGTTTGTGAGGGTAAAATCCTGCCAAAAAGAAGAGATCGGCGAGTTTTAAGATTTTTGCTTTAACAGGCGGCGAGTCATTAGTCCGTAATGCCGGGCACGGTTTTTTCTTCCCAGCCGGTGGTAAATAAACGCCAGTTCAAAGGTAATTAACGGCTCCAGGGGATTGATGTTATACGCTCGTTCCAGCGCCTGCAGGGCCTCCGTGTAGCGCTCCAGGAAACCGTAGGCCTTGCCCCGGTGCAACTCTGCCTCCCAATCCGCGGGAGAAAGTTCTATAACTCGATTGAAATTTTCCACCGCTTCCCAGTAGCGTTGCAGGTTGTAATTAATTGCTGCCCGATTAAACCAGGGCTCAACAAGATCCGGTTCCTCCTCCGTGGCTTTTATAAAGTAGGGTAAAGCCAGGCGGTATCGTTCCCCGGCAGCCAGAATCACCCCTAAAGTGTTAAAAGCCATTCCGCGGATAAAATGATCCTCTTCCAGGGCCAGTACCAGTTTGAGCTCTTTAAAAGCTTCTTCGGTCTTGCCCAACTGGGCACAGGCTATCCCCAAACAGAAATGACCCAGAATAAAATTGGGCTGCTGGCAGGTAACATTTTTAAATTCCTTGGTTGCTTCATCTACCATGGACAACCCCCAGAAACCCATCGCTTTTCTAAAAGATGTAATCGCCACCTCGCCGGTTAAACTTTTAAATTCATCTTCTTTCTGGATCTCATGGATCGAGTCGATTCCTTGATAATTGAGATCCTCGGCGCTATCTCCCGGCTTTCGTTCAAATACCGGCAGGTCTTCCATATCCAGTTCAAGTTCCATAAAACCAGGAGGAAAGCTATCAGGCAAGGAAAGTGAAAAACGCTCCTGGATCTGGTTAACCCTTTCTTCAAATTTAATCCAGTATTGCACACATTTATCCATGGTATTTCTTAAAGAGATCAGGGTATCAATGGTTTCCTGCCTCCGGGAATCATCGATCTCACCGGACAGTTCTTGTTCTATAGATGACAACGCTTCAAAAATGGCTGTAAATGTAGAAAACATCCGCAATCCCTACCTGTAAAATTTGTTTTTGCCCTTTTTACTCCCTAATGATATTGTAAGAAACAACGCTAAAAAAATCTAACGAGGCCGCTGTGTCAACTCCTATAAAACCTTACCCAGCAGTTGACGCTAATTTTAAAATGCGCTATACTATTAATTGCCTTTCGGGGTTTTTTTATTCTGCCGACGTAGCTCAATTGGCAGAGCAGCTGATTTGTAATCAGCAGGTTACCAGTTCAAGTCTGGTCGTCGGCTCCAGTAACCTAAGGGTTTTCGGGCAGGGTGACGATATCACTGTCCGGTAACACACCCTGAAATAGGCTTTGACAACCCCCGCAAACTTTGCTAAAATACGCGTGAGCTGATTTGTAGTTAGTAATTTACCATGGAGAGGTACCCAAGCTGGCCAAAGGGGGCAGACTGTAAATCTGCTGGCATCGCCTTCACTGGTTCGAATCCAGTCCTCTCCACCAACGAACGTATGGCTGAAAAGCCAGCATATATTTAGTGGGCCATTAGCTCAGGTGGTAGAGCACCTGACTTTTAATCAGGGTGTCGAAGGTTCGAGTCCTTCATGGCTCACCAGTATAAAACCAATAGTGGCGGGGGTTTCGGCTCCTGCCGCTTTCTGGTAATAGCACTACCCGCCCCTGGGTTTGGCTGCCCCCCCTCCGCATTTCTCATGGTGGCTCCCATGGCTGCAAACAAAGCGGAAAACATCAGGAGGTTGTGTTTCCACGGATATATCGCTTTTCCTCATCACTTAGGAACCGTTCCGTAATATAGGCTATCAAAGCAATTCCCGGCAGATTAACCAGAAACCTGGTAATGGTAAATTGCCAGCCCATGGAAGAGGCTTCGAAGAGAAGCTGGGGTATTTTTGTGGTTGACCAGGCACCGATCATGATCAGCACATTAGAAAATTTGCTCCCCTTATCTAAAAGAACTCCGGCGATGGGAAAGGCGGCGTAAAGCGGTCCCGCCGCTGCTGAGCCTAAAAAGAAAGCGATTGCTACCCCAAGAAGTCCCGATTTTTCCCCCATTAACTTGATCATGGTCCCCCGTTCTATCCAAACGTCCAACAAGCCCAGGAGTACAAATATAGGAGGTAGAATGGCAATCATTTCCAGGGCATTTTTTCCGGTTATGCTGATCGATTTTTGCCCGATTGAAGGATAAATAATTAACAAAGCAATATTGAGCGCAGCCAGTATCAGAAAGAACCTGTACCTATTTATAATTCTCATCATCCCAGCACCACCCCTATCACTAGGGCTACTAGATATGAAAAGATAAACGCCATTCCATTCCTTAAAATTGTAGCCTTTTTTCCGAAATATTTTATCTCAACCGGTGCTGTAACAATACCCACCATCATCAGGGTGGATATGAATACGGCTATTTGCATAAATCCGGCCCCGCTTTTAAGCAGAGCCGAAGCCAAGGGGAAGGCTACAAATCCGGGAATCAACGTAATTGATCCAATTAAAGAGGCGATAGTCATGCCGAACCATCCCGATTGTCGGCCGATAAGCTGAGATATAGTTTGAGGGCTTAATAATGCCAGCAGAACACCAATTAGGATAAATATTGAAAGCAACTGGGGAAGTATGCTTTCAAAGGATTTCCAGGCTTTTTTTAAAGCCATTTTCGTCTTTATCCTGTCTTTTAGAAAGGAAAGCGCCAGCAAGCCGGTGGCCAATAGATATAAAATGAGTGTAAATTTCATGTTGTACCATCCCCTAAATTTGTCAGCGGTATCCGAATGATTTCAATTTGAATTGATCCGCAACTCGCCGGCGGTGTTTCCTAGTCGAATTTCTATCTGGTTGTTGCTCAGGCTCAGGTAATTTCTCTGCGCTGAACATTCGGTAGTTATTGCCGCCTGCTATGGCTATTTCCTTTACACCTTTACAACACAATTTTATAGTAAAGCTAATGTTCATGCAAAAATATTTAAGGGCGGAATTTTATACCCGCCCTTAAATATTATCTATCTGCATGATGGTGACAATAGGTCCATCCCCATGTCACGGTTATGCCGGTTATTTGTTCATCAGTTTATAAATATTTTGAGCGGTTTCATACCGGTTGGCCCCGCTTAAATCAATAATTTTGTCACCGATTATCCCCTCTGCTCCTCCGCCGGCGATATATATTTCCGTCGCCCTTAATTGACCCAGGGCTTTTCTTGAAAATATGGGAGCATTTAAACGCTGCGCCAGCGGTTCAGCTAAAACAAAATCCACAAAACTGCCGAGGACGATTGCCTTTTGAAATAAGGGCGCCTGTTCTTCTGATTTTAGAAAACCTGATATTTGGGCCAAAAAACCCTCCCATCCCCCGGCTCTCCCCCTGATTACTCGGGGGCAGTCTTTTCCGGTCCAGTGGTAATGTTGTTTCATACAGTCCGGATAGGCTAGCAAGGTGGAGACTTCGTTGATTAGCTTTGAACATAGCCAGGCTGCATTTTTTTCAGCCAATTCCCGATTACCATCCTGGTTCTCGCATATTTCAATCCCGATACTTTGAAGATTTCCGGTACCGTTTGCGCCGTCTCCCGCATGCCAGCCGTGTTCAGTTAAAGGCAGTTGCCTAATAATAATTCGGTCGTCTACCGTAAAATGCCAGCTGGAGAAAAAATTCGGATCCGGATTGGTCCGTACCCAATGGGAATGATTTTTAGCATCGGCGCCGACATCACTGTTTCCGGTGTCATGGATAGTAATATATTTTGCGATCATGCGGATTCCGGGGCGGTTACGCCGTCCAACCGGAATAAGCTCCTCGATAATATTTACCATCGGCTGCACTCCTCGTGGGTTTAATTTATGAAAAAAGTTGGGATTGGGTAGATACCCTTTTTGCAGTAATTATTCATATAATATGTTATGCCGGTTGACGGCACGATGACAATAGGTATACTCACGCGGGTAGATCTTTAAATCTCCTTTATCCTTTCTTTTGCAAGGATAGCTCCAAAACTATTCTACCGGCAAGTGTTGTAAAAACAGTTCTGTGGGAAATAATCGAGGTAGGGGCCGCTTCCGCCCTGAAGGATCCGACAACTTAGTAGCACACCCTGAAAAGTGGGCGGCCTGTTTGGAAATAGTATGGTCCAGCCTGGCACCCCCCTGCCCGGAAAATCCGTCAGGTGCGCTACCCTGGGGATAGCCCCGGTTAAGGTTTTCCATAAAAACATAAACGCCGGTATCCCAACAGGGCTACAATTCCGGCAGCGGTGGTACCGTAGAAATAAACCGGTTTGCCGTCAACTTTATCGAGCAGATCGCAGGCGGTACCGTTAACAAAGGTAGTCCCGGTAATCAATAGCAGTTCGCTTTTCTCGATCAGTTCATCTGTCCTGGTAATCCCATCCCAGATTTCTATTCCAAAACGGCTCATTCCCAGGTTGCTCGTGTCCATATCGGTTACCCGGATCAGGTTTTTCCCCATCTCTTGAACACAGCCGGAGATAATACTTGGCTGGTAACCTATAATGCCCACCGGCAGAAGGCCGTGTTTTCGCTTGATCTCCCGGGCCATTTCCGCTCCGCACCGATCCGGCTCACTATCCCGGCAATGAATGGTGGCATTGGTAATTCCTAAATGATTTAGCACTGCATTCAAGGTAGCTACAAAAATGGCGCGCCGGCTATTGCTGTTTAAATCAAAATTTATAACTTCCTGCAAGACCCCTTCATAGGTAACCGGAGAATTGGTGAAAGCCTGCCCCCTTCCGCTGAACACGCTGGCTTCCAAAAGCACTTCTTTGCCCCGCAAAAGCGGGTAATCGGTGCTTTCCGGCTGGCCGATAGCCTGGACGGGGGTGAGAGGTTTCGCTGAGACCGGAAATCCCTCCCACCCTTCTGCCGACACCAGAAGGTTTTTAAGTCGGTCCCTTATAGCATCATAGCCGAGGCCACTATCCATTTATTTTTCCTCCTCGTAAGGCTTTCATATTTCATATTATTTTTTTACTATTTCAACCGGATCACCAGTTTTTACCTGCCCGCTTTTAATTACCCGCCCAAATCTTCCTTGTTCTGCAAGCAGACTGAATCCCCGATAAGAAAAGGTGTGCTTTGCGGGATCCTCCTTGCCGATGGCTGTAACCTCTATCAGGGCTTCTCCTATCTTTAAAAAGGTACCCCTGGTTACCTCCTCTCCCGAAAGGCCGCTTACCAGAAGATTTTCAGCAAAACTTCCCGGGTCCGGTTTTTCCCCCAGGGCCTTTATTACCGGTTCCATGAGTGGTTCCAGTAAAATGCTAATCTGCCAGCCCGAAGAGCCGGCATGAGCGTCTCCCAGCAGCCCGTAGCCTTTTTTCAAATATCCGCTGCCCATATTATGCTTGGATTTACCGCATTCGTCAGAAACGCAAACTGCTCGGAGGATCTCCTTGCCCACGGTGCATTACCTCTTTTCGAAAGTATTCGCTTAAATAATTCTATCATCATTAGCCCGATTTACCACCGTTTACCACCCCCGGCGACGGTTTCTTGTTCTCGTCCCCGTTCCATCAAAACCAGGCATAGCATACCCCCTCCAGAGGGTTTTGGTTAAAGCAAACCGGGTTCATTCCTTAGTTGTAGATTGGCCTCCAGAACGATTGCGTGAGCGATAATCCATTATCGCATAGAAAAGTGCTTCCGCTCCCAAATTGGAACAGTGCATTTTCGGGTCCGGCAGGCCCCCCAGTGCTTCAGCAATATCCAGGTCGGTAATCCGGAGTGCCTCATCCAGTGTTTTCCCCATCGCAATTTCGGTTAAAATACTGGTGGTAGCGATGGCGGCAGGGCAGCCGTAAACTTTAAATTTAATTTCACTTATCCGCCCCTCCGATACCCGAATAAATACCCGGAGATAGTCACCGCAGGCCGGATCTCCAATAGCTCCCACGCCGTCCGCATTGGGAATCAATCCTACATTTCGGGGGTGCTGGAAATGATCGATCAATTTTTCGGTGTACATCTCAGTTCACCTCGAAAAAGTTTAATTAAGCAGTTCCGCAGTCTTTATCCATAGCTTTTCTATATCCTTAGAAACCGGACCATCAGTATATTCCACCACCGGTATTCCCCGGGCGGTTGCTTCTACAAAGGCCCGATCGAAGGGTATTTTTGCCGCCGGCTCAAGAGATTCTCGTTGACAGTAATTTTCAATGGCCCGGGTGTTTTCTTCAGAAAGATCAAAACGATTTATACATACCGCGGCTGGGATCTTGAAATGCCGGCATACGGATATAACCCGTTCCAGATCGTGAATCCCCGACAAGGTGGGCTCAGTAACCACCAGGGCCGCATCCACCCCGCCCAGAGAGGCAATCACCGGGCAGCCGATGCCGGGAGGCCCATCAATAATCAGATAGCGCTTTTTTTCTTCCGCGGCAATTTTTTTGGCCTTCTCCCGGATTGCCGTAACCAGCCTTCCGGAATTCTCTTCGGCCACCCCCAGGCGGGCGTGAACCAGTTTCCCGTATGCAGTTTGCGAGATAAACCAGTGCCCGGAAACAACTTCGAGCATCTCGATGGCATTTTCCGGGCAGGCGCGGCTGCAGACTCCGCAGCCTTCACAGCTAACCGGATCAACACGGTAGCGGCTTGAAATGGCCTCGAAACGGCAAAGTTCACGGCATAGTCCGCAGGCATTGCAAATTTCAAGATCAATTCCAGCTTTTTTAGAAGCACGGAACTCCTGTTTTTCCAGCTGCCGGGGCCTGGTAATCAGGCTTAAGTTGGGAGCATCCACATCAGCATCCACCAACACCGCATCTCCTCCAGCCAGAGCGGCAAAGCAGGCGGTGAGTGTTGTTTTCCCGGTTCCTCCCTTACCACTGATCACTACCAGTTCATTCATGATGCATCAACCTTCCCGTCCCCATAACTTGCTTCCCCAGATCGGTAAACACCTGTTTCCAGGAGTCAAAATGTTTGGCTGCCAGTTCGCCGCGAGCATAACAGGAAGCCAGTTCCCTATCAAATGGTATCTTTAGCAGAACCGGCACCCCTTCCTGGCGGCAGTACTGTTCAATGGAATTATTGTCACTGTTTTCCAGGTAGCGGTTGATCACCACTCCGGCAGGGATGCCCATTACTCCTACCAGCTCCACCGCTAATTTTAAATCATGCAACCCAAAAGGGGTTGGCTCGGTTACCAAAAGGCAATAATCGCTGCCTTTAACAGTCTCCACCGCTGAACAGGAATTGCCCGGCGGAGCATCGATAATGGTCAGGCAAGCGGGATCCGTCATATCTTTGACTGCTTTTATCAAGGGTGGAGAAAGTGCCTCTCCCGGCTCAAGGCGCCCGTGTACAAATTGAACATCTCCATCTGCCCCCTGCCTCCCATTTCCTGTTCCCGTTTCCTGCCTCAGGTTTGTATAACCGGTTTCCAGTAGTCCGATAGATCTATCAATTTCAGTAATGGCTTTCTCCGGGCAGAAATAAGCACAGCCTCCGCAGCCGTGGCAGAGCTGTTCGAAAACCAACACGTTGCCCTTGGTCACCATTAACGCATTAAAGGCACATACCTCGGCGCACAGGCCGCAATATGTGCATTTTCCCATGTCTATTTCCGGCACAGGTATGGTTACCGGTCGACTGGTGTTGATCTCAGGTTTTAAAAACAGGTGGGCATTGGGTTCTTCCACATCGCAGTCTAAAAACTGCAACTTTGATTCGCTCTCTATCGTCTGCAATAAGTTGGTAGCCACAAAGGTTTTACCTGTTCCGCCTTTGCCACTAATTATACTAATAATCACGGATATCTCTTCTTTCCAGGTTTGATAACCTGCCGGTTCCCATATTCTGTCTTTTTGAACTGAGGATCCTTTGCTCGCTCAGAATGACAAGATTAGTTAACCGACCCCCGGCCTTATTTTTCCGACCGGGGCCGGATCTTAAATCTTCATCCATATCTTTAAGCGTTACATTTCCTTATTAATTATTAAAAATTAGTTGCAATCGCAGCCTCCGGAGCCGTGTTCCCCGCTGCCGCGACCCTGGCCATGCTCACAAAGACTTTCCAGTGGTATAAGTTCCCCGGTTAAAAATGCCTCAACAGTTTGTTCCACCGGACCGGTAATGCCTATAATTACCTCGATATTCTTTTGGTTAAACAGGTCAATAGCCCTTCGGCCCATCCCTCCGGCAATAATGCAGGATACCCCCCGCTCAGACAGGTACGCAGGCAGAAAACCGGGTTGGTGGCCCGGATTGGAGATAACCTCTTTAGAGATAATTTTATCTCCCTCCACCTCCACCAGCGTGTATTCAGGGCAACGCCCAAAATGCTGGGCCACATGTCCCTGTTCGGTACTGATAGCAATTTTCATTACAATTCCTCCTTCTACTGATTGGAACCAAAATGAGAATCGACTGTAGCGTCGGAAACCAGGGTAAGTTTGCCCTGGGAGAGCCGGTTGAAAGTTTCTTCTACCGTTCCGGCTATTCCGCTATAAATCTTGATTCCGGCCGCTTTGAGCGCGGTGACCGCGTTGGGACCCACATTACCCACCAACACCGCCTCCACCTTCTCTGAAAATAGCAGGCGGGCGGTTTGAGTTCCGGCTCCGCCGGAGGCAAGGGCACCGCTGTTGGGGATGGACTTGATTATCTCCCCGCTGTCCGAGTCCAGTATTACAAAGTAAGGGCAACGCCCAAAACGTTGATCTACCGGCGAGGTTAAATCCTCGCCCTGTGCACAGATGGCTAATTTCAATTTAAATTCCTCCCAAGTCAAATGTTAAAATTCGAATTAATGGTGACTTCCATCCTTTTTTTCCAGAAGAGCAGGAATCCGGTGTAAAAAATCAACCCGGTAATCCTCGATCTCGCCTCGATCTCCCAGTTTGGAGATTTCAGGATCCAGCGGGATTTCCCCCAATCGCCGGATTCCGGTGGCTGCCGATACCTTTTCAGACTGGCTTGGACCAAATAGTTCCAGTTTCTCTCCACAATGAGGGCAATGCAGGCCGCTCATGTTTTCGATCAGGCCCAGTATGGGAACCTCCAGCATTCGGGCCATGTTGATCGCTTTCTTTACTACCATTACTGCCAGGTCCTGGGGGGAGGTAACGATAATCAGCCCGTCCAAAGGGAGCGATTGCAGCACGGTTAATGGAGCATCCCCGGTGCCGGGAGGCAGATCCACTATCAGGTAATCCAGATTGCCCCAGAGCACATCGGTCCAAAATTGTTTTACCGCTCCGCCGATTAACGGCCCTCTCCAGATTACCGGATCTTCTTCCCGCGGCAGCAGCAGGTTAAGCGACATTATTTTTATCCCCAGCCTGCTGGATAGAGGCACAATTTTTCCTTCCTTTATCAATGGTTGCTGGCGAAGCCCAAATAAGGTTGGAATACTGGGGCCGGTAATATCTGCATCCATCAGGCCCACCTGGAATCCGTCTCGGGCCAGGCTCACCGCCAGCAAAGCGGATACCGATGACTTCCCCACCCCTCCTTTACCGCTCATCACCGCAATGGTATGACGGATCTGGCTGTGTTCAGGCTGAGCCAGTTTTTCCAGCAAAGCTTTGCTGCAATCAGCGTTCATACAGGTTTCAGTTTCTTCCATTTAGATCCCCCTTTTCCAGGTAGAAATGCTTGATTTTGATATGGCCAGATCTTCCCGACGGTCAGAAGTGCCGCCAAAAAGCACTAGTATCATTATACCCAATCCGACAAGCAACAAAGCCAGTAAGGTCGGTGGCAGCACGGTGTCCAGCAATAAGTTTGTCATACTTCCCACTGCCAATGAGGTACAAAACATCAAGAGCATCGCCGCTCCCAGGTCCCTGATTCCCAGTTCCTTGTAAAGAACAATAAAGGTGGCCGCACAGGGAAAATAGGTAACCAGCACGATGGCTCCGGTAACAAACTGGCTGGCGTTCAAGCCCAATGGAACCAGCAGGGCCACCGCCACGTCTTTCCGCAGCAGGCCAATTATCAAGGTGGAGACCGCCTCCCCGGGAAGTCCCAGCATTCCCTGAACCAAGGGTGATAAAACCGCCGCCAGGAAATCAATAGCCCCGGAGATATACAGGAGATTGACTAAAAGAATACCTGCGAATATAAAAGGCAGGGCCTCTCCCAAAAAATGATTTAGGCGCATCTGAAGCTTCTGAAGCTGGCTTTTAAGATGAGGCCACCGGTAAGGCGGTATTTCCATTATCATGGAGGGGGTATATCCCGGTAAAACCTGATCCAGGAACAAGCCCAGGGTAACCCAGATAAAAAACAGGGTAGCAAATATCACGCTTAAATATGCACCGCCGTAACGGCCCACCAGTCCGATTACCATGGACATCTGGGCTGCGCAAGGAATGGTTATGGAGATCAAGGTGCAGGCCAGGAATCTCTCCCGCCGGCTTTCCAGGCTGCGGGCGGATATTATGGCCGGGACATTGCAGCCCAATCCCAGGATCATGGGAATGATTGCAAACCCGTGCAGTCCCAGACGGTGCATTATCCGATCAGCCATCACCGACAACCGGGGGAGGTACCCGCAGTCCTCCAGGAATCCCAGGGCCAGGTAGAACATGATCAAAAACGGCAACACCACCCCGAATACGATAAATACCCCGGTAGTAAGCAGTCCCATGGATTCTTCCAATAAGATCCGGCCCTGGCGGAGATTGCCAATTAGCAGGTTGTGCAAAAAACTATGTTCACCCAGTCGCCGGCCCAGGGAACTAATTGCCGGCAAATAGATCGGGTTAAAGAAGATGCGCAGCAGCAGTTCTTGAAGCCATTCACCCAGGCCGATAATAAGTTTAAACGATAGAAAAAGGATAATAGCAGCCAGAGGAACCCCGGTAGACGGTTTTATACTGGCCAACTCCAGCTTTTCCAGCCAGGTGGGGTGGCGATGAGTAATCCTTTGGATCTTTCCTATTGCATAACCAATCCAGGCCCAACGTTCATCCGAAGACAAGGGATCAACCTTTCCGGCTACAGCCCGGTCCAGAGTAGCCACCAGTTGCGATAGCCCCTCCCCGCTTATGGCTACCGTGGGTATTACCGGCACCCCCAGCAGTTGCCGCAAGGCAGGGATATCGATACGCACTCCCTTGTAAGCTGCCTCATCAACCATGTTTAACACTATTATCAAAGGAACCTTTTTCTCCAGCAGCTGGCGAGTCAGATAGAGATTTCGTTCCAAGTTGGTAGCATCTACAACATTTATCACTGTATCGGCTGATTCAACCAGGTTGGCCGTAACCTGCTCCGCCCGGTTGGAGGGATCCAGGCTGTACGTTCCCGGGGAATCCAGCAGCTCATATTCCCGGTTCTTAACGGTCATTTGCCCGCGGGTAAATTCCACCGTAGTTCCCGGGTAATTGGAGATCACCACCCGGGCTCCGGTAAGCTGAGAAAAGATCACGCTTTTCCCTACATTAGGGTTTCCAACCAGCACAATTTTTTTGTTTCTTACACTTACAGCGCTCATAGTAGTTTTCTTTTTACCTGTTCCCGGTTTCCGGCTCTATATAAATCCGGCAGGCCCGTCCATAACCCAGCGCTACCTGAGATCGATTGATCTCTATCACCACCGGCCCTTTTTGGAATACTGAACTTAATTTAGTCACCTTTTGTCCCGGATAGAGACCCAGAGTCTGCAATCTGGCCGCCATCCCGCATCCGCCGCCTATAGTCCTAACCGTGCCTGTTTGTCCGGGTTCCATTTTTGCCAGAGATACTAGTTTCAATGTAAGCACCTCGTTCCGTAGCACCATCACAAAAAAATGTTAAGTTCAACTAACAGCCATGTTAATTATATCACCTGCTATCAGGCTTTTCTCCCTCCGAAAAATTAAAGTTATTTGTGCAATATTCACCTTCCAACAAAAATTTAATCAGCCGTTCAATGGTCTCACTGCTTACCGCATGTTCCATCAGGCAGGCATCTCTTTCCGCAACCTGGTTATCAAGGCCCAGCACCTCCACCAAAAAACTTCTCAACACCCGGTGACGTCTTCTTACTATTAATGCGCACCTTTGACCTTCATCAGTTAGTTCTACCGGCCCATAGTAATTTTGTTTTATCAGCCCTTGTTTCCGCAGCAGTTTTAAAGCCTGGGCCACACTGGGCTTGGTCAATTTTAGACGCTCAGCAATATCGGTTACCCTCACCGTGTCCTGCTGAAGCGATAGATTCAAAATCTCCTCTAAATAATCTTGCAAGGAAGCGCTGATCGGCAACGGGGTCACTGTACACACTCCTATTTGTCCGATTTCCCCGCAATTCGCAAGCATCGGTAGTGCAAGACGACTTAAGTTAGTCTTACCTAACTTTTTTATATCTCATATACCCTTACCTGTCAAGTACTATTTATCCGGTCCTTCTGTGTGTTTCCTTTTTTCCAATACTACAACTCCCTTTTGAAATGCTCCGCCACCTCCTGTAGAAGGGTAAACGAATTTTCTACAGTTTTCTCCCCGTCCAGGTTGACCAGGCAACAGCGCGCCGGTGCCAGCCAGGCCTGGGAAAGGATCTGGCGCCGCGGTATTCCGGAACGCTCCAGGCTTTCCCAAAGGTCGTTTAACAAATCAATCATGGTGTGGGCGCTTTCTTCCCGGAACTCCTCAGTAAGGGTAGGGGTTATTCCCCATGAAATAATTCCTCCACGATTTAAAAACTGTTTGATCTGATCTTTATAATGACTGAAAATATGTCCCCGGGCCAGTACATCCAGGGAAAGAATGTTAAGCGGCAATTCCAACAGGAATGACCAGTCAGGATTGCCGCAGAGGTGTACACCCTTGGGGCCCGGAAAGCTGTCAAGGAAAAGCCGGTAATCCTCCCTGGCTTTTTTATCAGTGTAACCGGTAAAGGCCATAAAGATCATCTCCAGTCCCGGCTCATCCACCCACACAAACGCTTCCGGATGTTTGCACTGCAGCTGGTTAAACTGGGCCTGTAATTTTTTGGCCACAAACTCAAATATTATCTGCCGGACTTCTTCATGATAGATCATGGGTCGCCTGTGCTCATCGGTAATTTTCAGACCATAACTTACCGGACCGATGCTCTGTCCGCGAATGTAACGGTATTCGCGGAGATCCTTTTCCAGGAAACGATGAAATACTGCAGAATACCGGGGCGAGAGGCAAAAATATTCTTCATTATCCCACTGCAAAAACAGCTCTTCCAGTTCCCCATAGAATTTCTCCAAAGAAAACCAGACCACCCTTTTATCCGGATCCAGGGAAACTCCCGGAAAATGTTCGGATATTTGGGCATACATATCTTCAAAAAAATTTAATCGAGGCAGCTGAGGCCAGAAAGGTATGTCCAAGGATAGGGCCAACTGTAAAGCCTTTTCCACATCGGTGTGGGGCAAAATTCCCATAGCGGTAGTCTGACAATTTCCTTCCAGTTTCATGCCTTTAACCATCCTCCCTAATTTCGCCGGCGCGTCCCCCCATGATTTTAAAATCTTGAAACATCCTCCCAAAGTTGATTCCGGCGATCTTTTTATCCTGGTAAAGGTTATAAAGCTCACGGTTGGCCTCATCGAGATGGGGCGATTTAATGCCGTGAGTGATCGAAAGGTAAGTTTCCATGTAGGCGGCCAGCTGATCACAGGCCCTGATGATCTCTCCGTCCAACGGGAAATAACGATCCTGGTTGTAGCGCTCGTTTATCTCAGTGGAAGTTCTAAAACGGATTTCTCCTCCTTCAATTATTTTGCTTTGAAATTCATTCTCAGTAAAATATTTGATCTCCTGATGCCAGGCAGGCGGCAATAAGGGGTAAATACGTTCCTCCATCTGCCATTGCTCAATCTCTTTGATCAGCTCGTCCAGACCAGGCACCGAGCGTTTAACCGGGGAAACAATGTCCCGGGTAATAACTTCCGGCAAATCATGAAACAGCCCGGCAAAATAATTTTGGTAGCTCCTGACCTGGCAGGCTTCCATCTCCAGAGAGCAAAAATAGGCCAGGATAGCCACAATCAACATATGACCCATCACTGAGGTCCGCGGAATACGAGGTGACTGTGCCCATCTCTGTTGAAATCGAAGCTGTCCGACCAGATCCAGAAAATGGCTGGTTTTTTTATTTAAGGTTATTTTTTGTACTCCCGCCAGATCGTAATGTTCTTCCAGTTGATTTTCAATGGCCTGTTTGGTTTCTTCCAATCCGTACAGATTAGCATTTAGATGGTAAATGATTTTAAATTCCCAGTTGGTGGCCAAATAATGCGCGGCCCGAAGGATTTTTCTTTCCAGGCAGTTCTGCCCCGAAAGGTTATAATATTGTTCCATTCGTTGCAAAAAGCCGCCTTTTAAGGGGGCTATATGCTCGCCTATTTTCTCCAGAACCCACCGGTTTAGCTGTTCTCCCTTCTCAATCATGAGTTTATGAAAAATGGGGGGCTTGATATCGGTGAGCACGATCCGGTGAAGAAATTCAAACAGGCCGCCTTCAATTAAATTTCGCCAGTTAATAGTAAGGTTCCGATCGGTCTCCTCCATTTTCCCCAGAACATAGGCATAGATCATTTTATGAGCCTGCTTGTCCAGCTCCGTAAAATGCTCCGGCCTGATATGATCGTTCCAGCGCTGAATGCTGGCCGCTTCAAACAAAAATTTAAGCAATTGTTTGCTGATCATGTTAAGTCCCTCCTGATCCGGGTGAAATACCTTGCACGGCTCTATTATAACTAACCGGCATTCATTTTTGGCAAATTATAATTAAATACCCCTTAAAAAGGGGTATTTAAGCTATTTTAACCGTAAAAATCCGTTGCCTTAAAGAATAATGGCTATTAAACCGCCGCTGCCTTCGTTAACGATCTTCTCCAGTGTTTCTTGAAGCTTTTCCTGGGCATTGGGGGGCATATTGCCCAGCTTGCCGGTAATACCGTCTTGTACCAGCTCATGGAGGGACTTACCGAATATCTGTGATTCCCAGATTTTTTTCGGGCTTTCTTCAAATTCATCCAGAAGGTAGTTGACCAGATCCTCACTCTGCCTTTCTGAACCGACCACCGGGGCAATCTCAGACTTAACATCCACCCTGATCAAGTGCAAGGAAGGCGCGCTGGCCCGTAACCTTACCCCAAACCGTCCTCCCTGGCGAATAATTTCCGGCTCTTCCAAAGCCATTTCTTCCAGCACCGGGGGTACTATACCGTATCCTACCTCCTTGACCTGGTAAAGGGCCTCCGCTATTTTGTCGTATTCCCGTTTAGCTGATGAATAATCGCGGACTATCCTTAAAATATCCGCATCACCGGCTATTTCTTCGCCACAGTATTCCGTCAACACTTTTTCAAATAACCCGGCGGGGGGCGTCAGCTCAATCTCGGCTTCTCCTTTTCCAAGATCAATCCGCTTTAATAAGGCTTCTTCAATAAATGCATACTCCTTGAGCTTCTCCACCAGGTTGTTTACTTCTCTTACCCGGCTTACCTGCGAAATATTTTCCGCGATGCATTCTTCATAGTTGCTCTTAAGCCAGTGTCCTTTTTCCAGGGTTTCCACCCAGCCTGCCGCTCTCACCGCCACATCCCGCACTGGAAACTCATAAAGGGCCTCTTCCAATATTAGAGAAAGATCCCCCTGGCTGAGCTCCATGCAATTAAGCGAAATGACCGGTACATCATATAGCTCCGCCAGTTCATCCTGGAGGGAACAGGCTTCTTCCGCCCCGGGGTGAACCGAATTAACCAACACTACAAAAGGCTTACCCAACTCTTTGAGTTCAGTGATTACCCTTTGCTCGGCTTCCCGGTAATTTTCACGGGGAATATCGGCAATTGTTCCGTCCGTGGTCACCACTATCCCGATAGTCGAGTGATCGGTGATTACCTTCCGGGTGCCTAATTCCGCTGCCTCCTGAAAGGGGATATCGTAATCAAACCAGGGGGTGGAAACCATGCGAGGGCCTTCTTCATCCTGGTACCCGGAGGCTCCCACCACCGTATAGCCCACACAATCTACCATTCTAATATTCATGGTTATATTCTCGCCTACGATGACCTCTACAGCTTCATCGGGCACAAATTTAGGCTCGGTAGTCATAATCGCTTTTCCCATGCTTCCCTGGGGAAGCTCGTCACGGATCCGCTCATATTCCAGGGGATCTTCTATTTTTGGCAGCACGAACAGTTCCATAAACTTGCGTATAAACGTCGATTTACCGGTTCGCACCGGTCCCACCACGCCTAAATAAATATCTCCTCCGGTACGCTCTACCAGATCATTAAACAGATCAAGCTCCACAGCTTCATCCCTCCTTTCCTTTTCCTACCCTTGTGGGAGGTTAAAGATCTAATCTAACATTATATATATATGTGTAGGCAAGCATATTATTACCTCCCGGTTGTTCTAAAAAAACGCCTGCATTTTGTACAAACGGAATTTTTTATTTGCCTGGTTTAATAAGTGGAATACTGCGGTGGTAGTTTAGGCAGACAACCTGTTACAGCCATCTGCCGTTTGTAAAATAAATGGAATACTGTGGTGGTAAAAAAATGCTTTACACCGACCTAGATTTTAAATTATATTGCCGCCTGATCCCATTGCCGGCACCTGGAAGCTATTTTAAAGGGATATTTTCGCTCTCTTTTTTCGGATCCCGGAGCATTAGTTCCCGGACCGCCTCCCGAGGGGGTTTCCCATGGTAAAGCACCCGATATATCCCCTCCGTAATCGGCATTTCCACTCCTACCTGTTGGGATAAATGATAGGCGGCCCGGGTAGTAACAATACCTTCCGCTACCGCCGCCATCTCTTGTTGGATTTTATCCAGGGGGATCCCTTTCCCTAATTTGTAGCCCACCGAGCGGTTCCGGCTATGGCGGCTTCCGCAGGTTACAAACAGATCTCCAACCCCGGAAAGGCCGGAAAAAGTAGAAGCCTTGGCCCCCAAGGCCACTCCCAGGCGGGTTATCTCCGTCAGTCCCCGGGTAACCAGGGCGGCCTTTATATTATCGCCCAGTTCCAGCCCATCCAGAATCCCGGCGCCCAGGGCAATTACATTTTTCAGCGCTCCTCCCAGCTCTACACCGGTCAGATCGGGGTTAGTATATACTCTAAAATAAGGACCCATCATTGCTTCCTGAACTTGCCTGGCTGTATCATGGTCCACAGAAGCTGCTACCGTAGCTGAGGGTAGACCCCTGGAGACCTCTTCCGCGTGATTGGGGCCGGAGATACTGGCCAGCCGTCGGTGATACCGCTGAGGCAGTTCCTGCTGCAGCACTTGAGATAAACGCAGGTAGGTGTTGTCTTCCAACCCCTTGGCTACATTAATGATCAAGGGTTGATAGGGCAAAAGACCGGCAATTTTTACGGCAATTTGCCTGACTCCCTGGGAGGGCACCGCCAGTATGATCAGCTCTTTACCCCAGAGCGCCTCTTCCAAGCTCAAGGTGGGACGGATCGTATCAGGCAATTTAACCCCGGGAAGATAGGTTTCGTTGATCCGTTTCAATAAAATAGTTTTATACAACCCGGTATTCCTGACCCAAAGATGGATCCCATAACCCTTTGCGGAAAGAACTGTGGCCAGCGCGGTTCCCCATCCCCCCGCACCGATAATCGCTACTTTCACTTGGCAGATCCTCCTCCCCGACGCCCCGGCATATCAAGCTTTTTGCCCAGTTTGGATTCGGTCCCATTTATTAACCGCCCGATATTGGCCCGGTGTCGGAAAATAACCAGTGCGGAGATGGCCAGTCCAAAAAAAATATTAACCGGTGGATACCCAAATCCCCATAGAAGTGCCGGAAAGGCCACTGCCGCCAGAATTGAAACCATGGACATATAGCGGGTTAGCACTATCACCACTCCCGCCAGGATCAGGATTATCCCCCAGACGGGTGCCCCCACCAACCCAAACAAAATGCCCAGGGCGGTAGCGGTTCCTTTTCCACCTTTAAAACCTAGAAATACGGGCCAGCAATGCCCGGTTAACACTGCCAGCGCCGCCAACCACCAGAAATGCTCCTGCCCGGTAAGCAAACGGGCCAACCCAATGGCGGCAGTTCCTTTACCAACATCAAACAACAATACCAGCAGTGCTGCAGCAGGCCCCAGCAGGCGCATCACATTGGTAGCTCCGATATTGCCACTGCCGTAATTTCGGATATCTTCCCGTCTGAGAAATCGACCGGCCAGATATCCAAAGGGAACGGACCCCAGCAGGTAGGCAAGCACTATAGAGATGAAACCGCTCAAGGCCATTCTCCTCTCCTGGATCTTTTATTTA
This sequence comes from uncultured Syntrophomonadaceae bacterium, assembly GCA_964463285.1. Classification (GTDB taxonomy): domain Bacteria; phylum Bacillota; class Dethiobacteria; order DTU022; family DTU022; genus JAAZLS01. The sequence goes on from CAYXBB010000001.1 coordinate 25,234, forward strand.
TAATGAATCGGATCGGCGTCCCGAAATATTCAAAGCTCTCCCGAAGGCGGTTTTCAAGATATCGCAGATACGAAAAATGCATTAACCGGGGATCATTGACAAACAGCACAAATGTAGGAGGGCTTATCTTAGGTTGGGTGGCATAATAAATTTTCAGGCGCCGCCCTTTAACGGTGGGGGGAGGGGTCATAAGCACAGCGTCGGCTACCAGCTGGTTTAACCAGGAGGTAGGCAATCGCCGGCGTTGTTCTTCCCAGATCCGGTTAATTAACGGAAACAGCCTCTCCACCCGGCGCCCGGTTAACGCCGAGATGAATGTAATCGGAGCATAACCGGCAAAGGCTATTTTATGTCTAATATCCTTCTCCAACTGCCGGCGGGACTCCTCTTTTGTCTCCACTAGATCCCATTTATTGACTACCAGTATCAGCCCTTTTCCCGCCCCATCGATATATCCGGCCAGTTTGATATCCTGCTCGGTTACCCCCTCCGCCCCATCCAAAAGTAGTAAAGCCAGATCTGAACGATCTGCTGCGCCAAGGGAGCGGAGCACGCTGTAATATTCCACCTTTTCTTTTACCTGGCTTTTCTTTCGTACCCCTGCAGTGTCAATTAATATGTAGTTTCGATTTTTGTACTGAAACCGGCTATCAACCGCTTCCCGGGTAGTTCCCGGCTGTTCACTGACGATAACCCTTTCTTCTCCCAGTAGGGTATTAACCAAAGATGATTTGCCGACATTCGGACGTCCCATTACCGCAACCTTTATGGTATCGGGAGGGTAAAGCGGATCCTCCTGCTCTGGAAGAGCACTATAAATATTATCCAGCAGATCACCGATTCCCCGGCCGTGGGCGGAGGACACCGGTTGGGGTTCTCCCAGTCCCAGGCTATAAAATGAATACAGATAATAGTGGTCCTCCGGGGTGTCCACCTTGTTTACTACCGGAATAATGGGTTTACCGCTGCGGCGTAAAAAAGAGGCTATCTCTCCATCAAGCGGGGTAAGTCCTTCCCGGGCATCAAGGATCAGCAAAATTACCGCCGCCTCTTCGATCGCCACCTCTGCCTGCCGGCGCACCTGTTCGGAGAGTAAGTTTTCACGTTCAAAGGTAACTCCTCCGGTATCTATAATCGTAAACTGCCGGCCGCTCCACTCTACAAGGCCATAAAGCCTGTCCCGAGTAATTCCGGGCATTTTTTCCACTATTGCCGTGCGGGCGGAGGTCAGGCGATTAAACAAAGTGGATTTTCCTACATTGGGGCGGCCTACAATCGCTACCAGATTGCCGGGCACCTAGCTTCCCCCTCTCTATCGGTTTGATTCTGGTTTTTTGTTGATGGCCCCGGCCAGTTTGCCAAGTTCTCGGGCAAAATGTATGGGACCGTTTACCGGAATTAGTGATATGCGCAAGCAGCGTTCAACTTGGTCCGGGGTTAAGTCGTCCAAAAACAAGTTCCCTCCGTTGTTCTTAAGCATGGCCGCAGGAAAAAATACCGTTTCACCCGGGATAACATTCCGCAGGCCATCTTTTAAATCTTTCCCGGTAAGCAGGCCGGCCGCCGTAACCGCCTCTCCAAAAAATCTATTTTTGATAACCAGCAGCTCGGCTTCCAGGCGGTTTATAAGCCCCAGTCTACCCAGCAGTTGTTCAAGCAGGTGAGCTGCTTCTACTCCGGTAACCAGGGTTATCTTTAAACGACGGGAAAAAGCGGCGGGCAGGGAGCTGTCTATTTCTGCCAATTCCTCTAAAAACAGGCGGGCCATCCCCACCCCGTTTTCCAACTGGGGGAATCTTTCGTACTCTTCAATCTCCGGATAAGGGGTGTTTGCCAGGCGGTAAAATTCATCGGATAAAAAAACAAACCTGCTTCCCCGCCCGTTTAAGAAACTGTTTTGCAGTCCCCGGATCTGTGCGATCACTTTGCAGGCCTCCACAGAAGTCAGGCGGCGCAGTATCGTGGGGGGCTCCCCATGCGCGGTTAATCCTACTGGAACCACGGCCACACTTAACATTGATTCGCCCATACTTTCCAGGTCTGTTACCGTTTTTAACAGATCCGCCCCCAAATTATACCCCGGGCACAGCACTATTTGGGCATGAATTTTTATCCCGGCGCGCAGCAAATATTTGAGATTTTCGAGACCGCGGCCGGCCTGTGGGTTCCGGAAAAGCCGACATCGCAGTTCCGGATTGGTGGAATGAACCGAAACATAAAGCGGAGAAAGCTGCAACTTTACTATGCGTTTCAACTCCCGATCGGTAAGGTTGTTTAAAGTAATATAGTTCCCATAAAGAAAAGAGAGGCGATAGTCATCATCCTTAAGGTACAGCGAATTTCGCATACCGGAAGGGTTTTGGTCTACAAAGCAAAACAAGCAATGATTGCGACAACAGATCAGGGGAGCAATGGTGGGAGGGGTGAACTGCACGCCCAGAGGTCGGCAAGATGCCTTGTAAACAATCATTCGGCGCAGGGGGCCGTTTCCGGTTTGTACCAGCAGGGACAGTCGTTCATCGGCTGCCCAGATCCGGTAATCGATTATATCACCCGAGGATCGCCGGCCATCCAGGCTCCATAGCCTATCCCCGGCAACTATCCCGGTCAAATCCGCTGGAGAACCGGGGGTTACTTTAGAAACCCTAGCCCCGTTCATGTTCAATCTCCTTCCCGGAAATTCACTAGAAACGTTCTTTTAATTATCACCGATCCCCGGGTTTGGTGTCAACCGAAGGCCGGTGGCAAATTAACCAAAGGGTTGTTCTTGCCTCCTGTCCGCCGGGAATCACGGAGGCTGCATGGAATACCGCCCCTGCCTCATTTTTACTCGGACGGCCTAGTTCACCTTCAAGGATGGACTAGCCCTACCCCCGCAAACGCAAACAATTTGGAACCAGTACCGGTTAGCGGGTTAAGGCAAATAGATCGAATCGGTTTTCCAGCAGCTCCACCTGTTGAAGAAACCTCCGGTAATTTAACCTTATCCCATAACACACCAGGAGGCGCCCGATAACCGTTATGCCCAGCCGGCGGGAAATAAACCCTCCGATGCGGGCTATCCAGTTTATTCCGGAGAAACAATCCAGGATCGCCGCCCTGCCGGGCGGCACCTCCAGCAGCGGCAATATTTCTTGCAGCAATCTTTTTATCTCTATTCTCCATTGCCTGCTACCCAATACATATATTTTATTACCACTTTGATCTTGACCCATGGGGTATAGGGAGCCTACATCATGGTTATTAATCCGATCAAAATAAGGCAATCGGATCAATTCCTGATTAGTAGGGATTCTGTTTCGGGGAAGGAGATTAAGGTAAATTGAGGCGGCAATTACCGAGGAATGAGTTCCGCCGTAACATTGAAAAATCACCAGCTTCTCACCGGGTTTTTTTATCGCTTCCCTCAGGGAGGCCAGGGTCTTGAGGGCTATTTCTGCCGGGACCGCCGGAAGGGGCACAGTCAATTCAATGCCGGACTAAAATATAAACCCCGTTCTCCAGATCATGGGCAACCCCACCGGTAATCCTGGAGAGATAGGCGGAAATCCGATCAAGCTCCGGCCGATCCCGGGCAAAAAATATCGGTGCACCGCCGCCCTCCACCAGTTCAAGACTCAAGGTAACCACCGCCAGGATAGTTTGGTTTATTGAAATTCCCAACTTAGCTCATCGCCCTTCTTTCTTCCTCCACTAATCGGCGGCCTTGTAACCCGCCCTGGATTTTAAGGGATAGGTAGTGGAGCTTTCCAGAACCGGCACCCTCTTGATCGCCATCAAAAGACACTCCATATCCATCTCCAGGGGAAAAATGATCATGGCCACCCGGCCGGTATCCAGATCTCTTCTCAGCAGCGGGGTAAATTCGGCGGTATCCATGTCTTTGTAAATCCCCAATTGAACAGAAGCATCATGGGCGATCGCCATTCTCTGACCGTTATTGCCCAGGATTTCCCGGGCATTATCATCAAAGGGTTCCAGAATTACCCCCAGGCCCCGCTGCATTATCTTTTGGTGAACCTCTTCCCGGGCCAGATTGATCAGCTGGATATCTTCTACAAACAGGTTGGATCCTGCAAAGCGAATTTCTGCAGGACGAACCCGGGCTATTTCTTCTATAACCCGACCGTGCATTAACCGTTGAGCCACAGCCAAAACTAACCCTCCGATCAGCAGGCTAAAAATATAGTGAGCATAATAGGCCACCCCGCTTACCAGCAGGGAGATAAGTATAACCAGGTAGTTGCGGGCCTCAAACACCCGGGATATGCCTTCGATATAATCGGGCCCACGGGTGACCAGGTTGCCAAAATCGAGGGCAATGAGAGTCTTACGCTCCGTTTCCCGGACATCCCTGAATTGAGTGGCCGCCAAAGATAAAAATGTTACCGCGGTAAATTCTTTTTCTGCCAGTGCCGGAATGGCCAGCGCCCCAAGAACCGCTGCAATCAAACCCAGCGAGAGGTGGGTGATGTATCCGTGGGGGTATCCGGGGTACTGGCGGTAATCAGAGCGTAACAATAAATATCTTGCCGCTACCCCGAAGATAACTCCCAAACTAGTGGCCAGGATATACTTTTCCATAATCTTTCGTCCAGCCGGTAATCAGGAACCCGGCTCGTCATCTTTCCGTTTTCCCTTAGATTTAAACCCCTGGCTGAGATCGGCAAATTCACGACGGAAGAAAGAAACAATTTTCTCCCGCATCTCTTTCCAGCTACCGGCGGAGATCAACAGATAAATGAATACTGCCAGCACCAGGGCGATTAACAATTTTAAAGCGCCCTGGGAAGCTATGCCGCCCCCCCCGGTTTGACCCTGTTGGGCATAAAGGTAAGTGTCCACTACATCGGCAAATAAAGCAACCGATTCTTCGGCTTGCTCTCGGGTGTTTGTATGCGCGCCTATTTCAATAAGGATGGCCCGGGGAGACAGATCCTGGTTATAGTTCCCCTGGGCCAGCAGGATCCCCTTTATTAAACCCGGATGCCTGGAATCAGCCACCCGCTTTAGCTCTTCTGCAAAAAATTTATTACTACTTACATTCGGATTCTGGCGACCGACCACCATCATAATCTGTACCAGATCACGGCCGTCTATATCCCGGTCATATTCCTCCGGTGGAACTGCATCCCGGTGGACATCAAACACCGCATCCAGATTGTCCGACACCAGATTTGTGGCTGTGCGCCGGGAACGGTTATAGGCCCCGGCATCATGGGGAACATGAGTTTCCTGTATATGCTCAACCGTTATCCCTTTGTTTTGTAGCGCTTCCCGGAAAGAGCGTCCTACCTTTATAATTCCACCGCCGGCATCATTGCTATCCACCCCATCACTGGGAACATAAGATTCTGCCCCATGGGAGTGATAAATGCCCACCGCTTCCCGGGCCTTCTGTACGGGTATAGCGGCCCCCCCTTTATTTTCAACCCCCGGATCCTCACTACTGGCTGCCGCATTCCCCCCCCTATCAGGTTTAGCCCAGGCGGTATCCTGATCAACTCTGGTTACCAGAAAAGATCTATTTTGATTATCAATGAATTGATCCCCGGCATGTAACAGCCGGGCGGTGTTCAAAATAACCTGGCCGGTAGTTTCATCTTTTAATACAAAATAGCCTTCTGTGCGTTCATCCAGATGATGTAGATCGAAATAATCGTTGTTAACCGCCTTTACAGGTGAAACCGGCGCTGTCATGATCAGCAATACCGCGGTTAGCAGCACAAATGTTGCCCGAACCCCGCCCATCGACAGTGGGTTAATTTTAACTTTCCTCCTCTGGTCAGCCTTGATCTTCATGCCCATCTCCCTCCTCTCGGGATCCGCCCAGACTGCGCAGAAGCTCTTCCGGACGATCCATGCTGGGCCCCCCCGCCAGCCGTTCTCTTATTTCTCCGATCAGTTCTGCCAGCCCCAGGGCAATCAGCCCCGAAATAAGGACCGCATCAAATATGCCGGCTCCGCCGATAACCAGCTTGCTCGTTCCCCCGGTAAACCACAGTTCCAGTCTGGTCACAATATCGTTTAAAACCATTGCCCCTACACCGGCCATAAACGCGGAACGCCGGGAACGGCCGGAAAGATATCCCACCACTCCGGCCGCCAAGGCCACAATATAAAGAGGATCCAGTAGAAAGGCATAGGTGGGCTCCACCGGAAATATTTTCAAAACCCCATAAACCACTACGGCGGTAATCAATATCGCAATGGCCGCCCTGCTTTTCTCAGCGGTGGTCCCCGCTTTAACAAACAGGTAGATCACTAAAACTACCGGGATAATTCCCCCACCGATATTAATAGACAGGTTGGAGGTAAGCGGCAGAGCAGGTATAGCCCCCCCCACTATCATTGCTCCGATAAATAACAGGGCTGTTCGATCTGTCAGTTGCAAACGATCCAGAACCCGCTGGGTCAACCCGAGAAAAACCAGCACAGATATAACCAGCAATATGATCATGCCGACAGGCATAGAAACCCCTCCTCGTGGGATTCATTGCTTTTGATATCTTTTCCCACGTTAACCTTATTATTCAGATTCAGGTTACGAGAGGTGCCCATGTTGGCATTTTCTCTGAACAATTTTGGAGTGACAATATACAATATACTGAACAAAAATAATTCGCAGCCGGGGCCCCAGCCATGATATTCGTTCCCAGCGTAGGGGGCCACAGTCATACCGAGATAGAATTTACACCCATCGCGGATTGCTGGAGGGGTGCCAACGTAATGCTTCATACCATATTGAGGCTTGATAAATTTAAACAGTTGTAATTCAACGGCAGGTTAACAGGATATTAAAACCGGAAATCAAATCAATCTATAGCCTCCTGAACGTGTGCCCGGGCCCCGGGATCTATTCCCCGCTGTCTGAGCCATTCGGCGGTAAAACCGGTAATAACCAGCGGAACGTTTTGTAGTTCCGCGAGGCTGCTCGCCCCGATCATAAGCATGATCGCTCGCAGATCTTGTTCCAGCTTTCGAATTCGGTTCTGCAGGGCTATTCTTCCCTGTTTCAATAGTATGTAGGCCGGCCAGGCGGCCAGCCCCACCCCTTTTGCTCCCAAGGCCAGGGATTTGGCTAAATTCAAGCCGGAAGCCATCCCCCCGGCGGCAAAAACATCTACATTGCCGGCGGCGGCTAAAGTTTCGATCAGGCTGATCGCCGTAGGTATTCCCCAGTCCCGCAAATCCGGGGAAACCTTTTTGCTTTGCCGGCGGTGTTCAATCTCTATAAAATTGGTCCCCCCCTGTCCGCCTACATCCAGAGCGGCTACGCCCACGCCTTGCAGCTTTTGAGCCTGTTCCCAGGATATCCCGAACCCTACCTCTTTAACAATTACCGGCACTTTTACCCTGGAAACTATTTCGGCCACCCGTTGCAAAATGCCCCGAAAACAGAAATCACCTTCGGTCATAGCTAGCTCCTGGGGAATGTTCAGGTGAATCTGAAGGGCATCGGCGTTGATCATTCTCACCGCCCGGCGGGCTTGCTCCGGGGTGGCATACCATCCCAAATTAGCCCAAATCTCACCATTTGGATTAACCCGCCTTACCACCTGGAATGATGAAATCGCCGGGGGATGGTGTAAGGCGGCCAATTGAGAGCCTACCGCCATCGGTAATCCACACTCTTTGGCTACCCGGGCCAGGCCGGCATTGATCCTACCGGTACGGGGGGTTCCTCCGGTAATCGCGTTAATAAAAAGAGGTGACCGGTGTGCCTTTCCCAGGAAAGAAGTACTGATGGTCACCTCGTTTAAATTACGTTCGGGCATACAATTATGGATGAAGTGTATATCGGAAAAATCGGCTTGTTTCGGGTGCTGCCGCTGATTTAATAAAATATGTTCTTCTTTACGGCGCAACCTGCTGTCTTTATCCCTGTTCATCCTGGGAATTTGAAATTTCCCCTCCGATCTGTTCCTGGTTGTCCTCCTCGGCCCCGGCATCTGCCTGGTTTTCAAAAAGGCTTCCAAACACGTCTCCCAGGGTAACTCCCGAATTGTCGTTTTCCTCGGGCTGGTTCTTCTTTTCAGGTGGAACTGTATCCCTGGCCTCTTTTACGCTAAGGCTGATCCTTTTGGCTTCCGGTTTTACATCCAGAATTTTAACCTTTGTTTCTTCACCTTCGGTCAGCACTTCCGAAGGATGTTTCACGTGGTAGTCGGCAATCTGCGAGATATGAACCAATCCTTCCAGCCCCGGCTTAATCTCTACAAACGCGCCAAAATTAACCAGTCGGGTGATCTTTCCCGTGATGATCATTCCAGTTTTATAGTCCTGTTCTATACCGGACCAGGGATCCGGCAGGGCCTGTTTCAAGCTTAGGCTAATGCGTTCCCGCTCTATATTTACATCCAGCACTTTTACCGAGATCTGTTCGCCAACTTTCAGCACTTCCTGGGGATGGCCCACCCGCTCCCAGGATAGTTCGGAGATGTGAATCAAACCATCAATACCGCCTACATCTACAAACACTCCAAAATCCGTTAACCGGCGAACTGTTCCTTCTATAATTTCTCCCGCCTGCAAGGAGCTTAAGGTCTCGGTTTTTTTCTGAGCGATCTCTTCTTCCAGTAGTTTTTTACGCGATAGGATTATCTTATCCTTTTCACGGTTGATTTCAATTACTTTGAACTGCATTATTTCATGTAAAAAAGGCTTGAAATCGGGGACATACCTGGTATCAACCAAAGATCCCGGCATAAATCCCTCAATTCCCGCGCCCAAATTTAACACCATGCCGGCAGGGACAACCTGCTTGACCCGGCCTTCTTCCCGGGATTGGTTTTCCAGAGATTCCGCCAGCTCCTGCCAGCGTTTTTCCTTGGCCAGTCGCCGGTGGGATACCACTATTTTACCCTCCGCGTCATCGCTTTCGATTACTGTTACCTCTACCTCGGACCCCGGTGAAAAAAGATCGGCCAGGATCTCATCCTCGGTTACATATACCTCGGATCGCGGCAGCACGGCCTCGGTCTTGTATCCTATATCAAGCAGCACCTCGTCGGAGTCAACTTGCACTACCCGCCCCCTGGCTTGTTCGCCTACCAGAAAGGTTTTTACCGAATCCGGGTAAGCAAATTGTTGTTCTTCGTTCTCAACTTCATAATTTTCGTTTTCCATTTTTTTAACAACCTCCTTAATCGTCCAATGGGGAGTAGATGCACCAGCAGTTACCCCGACTATCTTGTATCGGTGCAAAAGCTTACCATTTAACTCCCCGGCGTCAATCACCCGGCAGGTTGGTTTAACAGAGCGGCATTCTCTCACCAGAGACTCTGTATTGGCACTGGCAGCACTGCCCACTACCACCATTGCCTCTACATTTTGGGCTATCTGCCGCGCTTCTTCCTGCCTTAGTTTAACCTCCGGGCATAAGGTGTCAAACACCTGCCCTGCAGGCATTCTGGCTAAAAACGCTTCTTTGATCTGCTCAAAGAGCGCACCATTCCCGGTGGTTTGTGCTATCAGGGCCGCCGGATGTTCAATATCAGCCGCCTCAAGATCCTCCACACTGGAAACCACTACTGCTTTTCCACCGGCCCAACCTGCTATCCCTACAACTTCGGGATGGCGGTATTGACCAAATATCACCAGGTTAACCCCCTCTTGGTTTAACCTGGCGGCAATCTGTTGAACACGCCTTACCCGTGGGCAGGTGGCATCCTGCAAGTTGATGGAAAGGTTCTTTATTTTTTCCATCAACTCTGGAGCCGCTCCATGGGCCCGGATAATCAGGGTGGTTCCTGCCGCCGGTTCGGGCTCTGCAATCGCTTCGATCCCTCGATCAGCCAGATAACTAATTACTGATTCATTATGAACCAGGGGGCCCAGGGTATATACCGGTTTATCTCTGGCTGCCTCTGCCAGGGCCATTTCCACTGCCCTGCGGACTCCCGGGCAAAACCCGGCATGTTCACCAACCATAACTTTCAACAACCTTCACTCCCTACAAATCCAAGGGCATCTACATTATTGCCCCACCTGAATTCCTTAATTCCGAATCAAACAGCTTTAGAATTTAGTTTTGAATTAACAACTCCTTTATCCGGTTCATAATCATTTCACTGGAGGTTTCCAAATAATCCTTGCGATCCCCTCCTTCCCGAGGAGGTATAAAAAACAAAGGGCCGAAGGTTACCTGCAAAGGTTTCCTCCAGCGGTAAGGGCCGGTAACCGCCACCGGCAGAATCGGTGCCCGGCTGCGAGCGGCAATCATGGCCGCGCCGGGATGAGCTGACTGAGGCAGCCCGTTTTTACTTCTTGTTCCCTCCGGGAATAAACAGATCACCCTGCCCTCCGCCAACAATTTCAGGGAAGTGCGAATGGCTGCATAGCCTACTCCTTTACGGTCGATGGGAAATGCGCCCATGCTCTTAATTATCGCCCCAAATAATAAGTTGTCAAATAGCTCCTGCTTGGCCATAAAATGTACAGTTAGTCTGGGCGGGACGGAACACCCTACCAGGGGGGGATCAAACCAACTGATATGATTGGAGCAGATAATGAAAGGTCCTGACGGAGGGATGTTTTCCAAACCGAAAATTTGCCACCGGTAGGCCAACTTAAAATAACCGCTGAATAACAAATGTCCCAGGCGATAAACCACCCTACTCCTCCTCCACCGCCGTCCCACCAACAGTAACCCTGCGCAGCACACTATCGACAACTTCCTCCAGGCTCAATTCGGTGGTATCAATTACTGTTACCCCAGGGGTTACCGCCAGTGGAGAATCCTGTCGCCCGGAGTCAATACAATCCCGTTTTTTGATTTCGTCCTTAACCTGGCCCAGCGATATCTTCATCCCGCAGGCCGCCTGTTCCTTCCATCGCCGTCGTGCCCTTTCGGCAAGTTCGGCCTCCAGATAAAACTTGTAAGCCGCCTCCGGAAGCACCCGGGAGCAGATATCCCGGCCTTCCATCACTATGCCCCGCGAATGAAGGGCAATTTCACGCTGCATGGCGACCATCTTGCTGCGGATCAAAGAAATGCAGGATACCGCGGAAACTTTTTGATTTACATGAGGTTTACGGATTTCAGCGGTAACATCTTCACCATCCAGAAAAATCAAGTTGCCATTTTTACCGGAACTTAATTCCAACCTGGTTTGTTCGAGAATTTCATCCACCTTGGCCAAATCATCTAGATCTACACCCGCCCGGATCAGCTTCAAGGTGACGGCCCGGTACATGGCTCCGGTATCCAGGTAGTCCAGATTTAGCCGGCGGGCTACCTCCCGGGCCACCGTGCTCTTTCCGGCTCCGGCCGGCCCGTCAATAGCTATGGCAAGGCGTTGGTTTGATATCATAATAGTAGTTTCGCGGTAAAACTAAAAATTCCCTTTTTAAATTGTTATTTAACTAAATATTTGCCTCCTCCGGGAGAGATCGCCAATTAATCCGGCGGGAAAAGATCCTCCCTCAGCCCCCTGGCATCTCCAAGGTAAACATGTTGCATCTCTTCGGATTTCAATTCGGTGTTGACCAGCATAAGCACTCGGATACAACGCGGTAACGCTCCGGGAACACTCATCTCTACCTGGCACATGAGAGGGATGTTAGCCCATCCCAGCTCCCTGGCTGCTCTGGCCGGAAAGGTTTTATTTAGATCGCCAGTGGCGGAAAACAACACGGCAGCGATAGTGTTTATCTCCAGGCAGTTGATTTCAACCATTTTTTTCAACAGCAGTTGCGTAGACTTAATAATCTCGTCGGCATCGTTAGCCGGTACGGTTGTCGCCCCCCTGATTCCTCTTACCACATGCCCACCCTCCCCAATTTTTCACAAACCACCTTATGTCGAATTTGCCGTCGCCCGGCTACTGAAGGGATAAGAAACCATCAGACACCCTTCAGAGGGCCGGTTATTTTTACCATTATAGAGGCCGGGCCGACAGAGTCGTCGGCCCCAAGTTGTTACTACTGTCCTTGATTTGCCAACCCCGGCAGGCCGACATTTTCGCCATCCTCCCCTTTGAAAAGGAGGGATGGAGGTATTTTGGGAACAACGGCTTGCGGTTCCTGCCCCGGATCCGGCGGCCAGGGTACACCTTCCAGCGATTCCACCGGGTTTAACAGCCGGCGTCCGGTTTCGAAGGCCAGTGCCCACTGGCCGGCCATCGTAAGAGCCAACGACAGCAAAATGGTTTTCCATAAAAGGCGCTCTATTTTTAGCGAAAGTTCGTTAAACCAGCATTGCAGCAAATTCATCACTGTTCCCCCCGGTAAATTTTATGTCAGGGGGGAGGTTTTATACCCTTATTAGTCCGGTTCTAAATTTCCTCATGCTCTTTGAGTTTATTTTGAAGGGTTTCGCTAAATTTGTAAAGGATCCGTTCCAGTTCGCGGCTGGTCAGACTAATCCGGCCGGGTTCAACAACCTGCAAACGTTTGAATTCATTGCGGCTTATAAATTGTAAGCTATCTTCCAAAGAATCCAGTGAAAGCAGCAGTTCTAAAGGGGCATAAGTAATCTCGGCTTCATCTTCATGGTCATAGACCGTATACAGATCCAGGTAGGCAATATCTTCTACCTGAATCCCTTGCAAGGGAACGTTTCGCCACATGGTAGCCTGTTGCTCTCGCCGCTCTTCGGCAACTTCTTTTGTTCCTTTACCTCCGAAAAAAAACCGGGCGGGGCGGGGCGTGCCCCGGTAATCAAAGCGGATTTTAACCCTTACCTTATCCAGCGGTTCCGCGTTTATTTCAATTTTTTTCGTATCCCCGGCTACACCGGTTTCCGGCTGCCTGGTATCAGTCTGTGTTACATGCATTATCTATTACCCCTACCTTTAACTTCTAACATCTCAGGCCGTAAGCCGACTCGCGGTTGCGGCCTGAGCCTTAGGGTAAATTCGATAATTATTATCAAAATCCTGCATTTTTTTTAACGTAAGGCAAATTAACCTTTCCCCGGCAGTAGCGGGGCCTTTAGATCCGGGTTGAAAAATTGGTTTTGTTCAGATTCTCTCAGGGTTTTCCCCCGGCTCCTGGAGCTTTCGACGCAACATTTTAGTTAATTTGCCGGGCCGGCCGCTACCCACCGGGTATCCATTAAAATAAACCATGGGCATTATTCCCAGCAGAGAGTTGGTTAAAAAAGATTCCTCTGCTTTGCGGAAATCCAACGGATATATTTTTTCCTGGGCTACCGTTAATCCCAAGCGGTTTGCCGCCAACAGCACCCGGGCCCGCATTATCCCGGGCAGCAGCCCGCACTCCACCGGCGGGGTCAACAGCTTTCCTGCCATACTGAGGAAAATATTGCTGGTCGTGCCCTCGGCTATTTCACCCCGATAGTTGCAGAAGATACCCTCGTCGGCTCCGGCAAGATCTGCTTCTTTCTTTCCCAAAATATTTTCCAGGCAGTTAATTGATTTAAATTTTACCAGCGGTGAAAGATGGCTGCGGGGAAAGCTAATCAGCTGAGATTTAAATCCCCGGTTATATAAATGTTCGGGATACGGCTCTCCGGAATAACCCGTTATGACTGCGGTAGCGGCACCGCTCTGAACCGGAAGAAGTCCCCTTTTTATTGCCTTTCCCCTGGTCACCGTCAACCTCAACACTCCATTTTCAAGTCGCAAACAGGCTTCTCCCACACCCTTATCTACCTCTTCAGCCGGAAAAGAAATACCAAGCACTGCACATCCGTTACGAATCCTTGCCAGGTGTTCTTTCCAATAAAGGGGGCGGCAGCAATCTACCCGGATTGTTTCAAATAACCCGTCTCCGTATAAAAAACCCCTATCCTGTACTTCCCAAGAAAGTTCCGGGGGATCTATGAATTTCCCGTTTATCCAGGCAATTACAGACACACTTTCACCTCCCCCTCATGACCCAGCGCTTTTAACAACGCCTGTGCCTTGGCTATGGTCTCCCGGTATTCTTCATCGGGCCGGGAGCTAAGAATAATCCCTCCTCCTACCTGCAAGTAAGCAGTTCCGGTTTTAACAATAATAGTTCTGATCACCACGTTTAAATCTACATTTCCGTCAAAGCCCAGATAGCCGATAGAGCCGGTGTAGATCCCTCTTTTTACCGGTTCAAGTTCCTCGATTATTTCCATGGCCCGCTGCTTGGGATTTCCACTAATTGATCCTGCCGGAAAGCTTGCCTGTAGCAGGTCAATGATATCCTTACCTTCCGCCAGGCGACCCCGTACTGTGGATACCAGATGAAATACCGTGGGGTACTCTTCCAGGCGAAATCGCTCCTGCACCTTCACGCTGCTTTTGCTGCATACTTGCCGCAGTTCGTTACGGACAAGACTGGTGATCATGTCCAGCTCGGCATGGTCTTTATCGCTTTGCAGCAGCTCAGCGCGCAGTCGCCGGTCTTCCCGGGCATCCTTTCCCCTGGGTCGGGTACCCTTGATGGGCCTGGTTTCCACATTTCGATCGGTAACTTTCATAAAACGTTCCGGTGAAGAACAAACGATATCCAGCTGAGGGTAATGTAGGTAGGCAGCAAAAGGAGCGGGGTTGATCTTGCGCAATCGCCGGTAGAGTTGCCAGGAATCTATTTGTAATTCACATGAAAAACGCTGGCTAAGGATCGCCTCCAGGATTTCCCCCTTGCTGATATAATCTTTTACCTGTTGAACCGCTGCGCAGTAAGTATCATAACTGAAATGCCCGCGGATCACCGGCATTTTCCCGGCTGTTTTTTTGCACCGATCATAAGTAAAATCTGAAAGATCTTCCTGCGGGCCGTATCCTTCACCGGTGTAGATATACCCTTCTAATTCCTGCAACCGCTCCCTGGCCCAAATATCAGCTTTTCCTCCCTGTTCCGGCAACCCCGTGGAGACAAGAAACATCTTGTTCTGCTGATGATCGCAAATTATCAGCCGGTCGTAAAAACCCAGGTAACAGTCCGGCAACCCCAGGTCATCCTGTGCTACCCGGGGTAGTTTTTCAATCTGCCGGCCCAGATCGTAAGCAAAATAGCCAAACGCACCCGCCCCTGTAGGAAACCGGGGATCGCTTGGAGCACGGTATCTGGTTATTAGCTCACGCAAAATCTGAAAGGGATCACCTCTTTTTGTCTCCCGATTACCATTTCTAAACAACTCCACCGTCTCGTCCTTGCATGTAAAGACCAGAAAGGGATCGCTTCCGATCATTGAATAACGCCCCAGGCGCTGGAGATCCATTCCGCTGTCCAGAAAAAAACTGTAGGGCCGTTTCCGGAAAGATTTAAATACCTCTGCCGGTTCCTGGCAAGATATTTCCTTGACAATCAAAATAAACATCCCCTTACACTGAATAATAAAAAAACCAGTACCATGTACTGGTTCGCATCCCAGATATTCGCGTCTTAGAGGTTTAGTGCCGGGCACCGTTATTTAACTCTTGCTTTTTATGTTTTCATAGATACAGTCCTTTGTCAAGCAACTTGGGGGTTTCGAAAAATCTAAAAAAGAGGGTTTATATTCCGGTTCCCCCCATTTGCTCCCTTTTTAGGCCTGTCAGGCGATAAAGCCGGTCTACCTCAACACCGGTTAATCGCCGGTAGCGCCCTGTTTTTAATCCCTGAACATTTAGTTGGGCAAATTGCGTTCGTCGAAGTTTGATTACCGGGTGCCCGATGGCGGCACACATATTTTTTACCTGCCTCTTTCGCCCTTCATGAATTGTAATCTCCAGCCAGGAGCGCAAGGTTCCCTCCCGCTTTTTCAGCTTAATTTTCGCCGGGGCGGTAATATGGTCTTCCAATTTTACACCGTGGCGCAACTTCTGAATTTGCTCCCAGCCGGGAACCCCCTTCACCAGTACCCGGTATGTTTTGGAAATTTCAAACCGGGGGTGGGTTAACCGGTAGGCCAGTTCCCCATCGTTGGTCACCAGAAGCAGCCCTTCGCTATCCATATCCAGACGACCTACCGGATAGAGACGGGCCTCCAGGACCGGCGGAAGTAAATCCACCACCGTTTTACGACCGTGGGGATCGGTTACCGTAGAAAGGTAACCGGCAGGCTTATTTAGCATATAGTACATTTTGGCTTCCGGTTTAGACACCTTTACCCCGTCCACGGTAACTTCATCTGTAGGATTAAGCCGGGTAAAGGGTTTGGTTATCACGAGTCCGTTTATTTTTACCCTTTTCTCGGCAATAAGTTGTTCGGCTTTGCGACGGGAGGCTATCCCCGCCCGGGCAAGGAATTTGGTGATGCGCATCGCAATCGCCCTCCTGAAACCAGTAACTGTATATGAAATAATTATATATCAAAATGGTAAATAAAAACCCGGGGAGATGACTTTGTTTGCCTGAAACATAGAGGTTTTTGGGGTACAGGCAACGGGTGGACCGAGTCGTCCACCCCTAGGGGATAAGTCTGTAATCTGTCCGGCTTGTCAGGTGTTAAAAATCCCCAACAGGCCTTTTTTTCCCAGACGCAGCTTCAATTCATCGGGATCAATAGAGTAAAGCCTCTTCTGCTGCAGGTTTTTCCAGAGGGGACCACCGGAAAGAGTGTACATCTCTTGCCGGCCTTCCCGGGTGGAACCTAATTCCCGGGCATAGGCGATCAGTTCTCCGCAGGCGGTTTCCCTGGGTAGGGTTAACAATTTCCGCCCTTCGATTAAACACCAGGCATTGTAGCCGGCCAGGGTACCGGTAACCATGGCCTCCGTATGACCGACCATTAAACCTGCTCTTTCTCCGGCGGCAAACAGGTTTAAGAAAGGGGGTACCCTAAGGCCGGCTTGTACTTCAATGGAAGAGGTAAACCGGATAGAGTTACCCGTGCCTCCCCCCAGAGGGTCCCTGAACACTGCACCCTTAAATCCTTCCAGGCAGCGAAGCTTTTGCAAGTTGTAATAGGGGATCATGATTTTAATGGGCCCGGTATCCAACAAGATCAGGTTTTCTTCGAATTCCTGCAAAATATACTGCCGGCAGACTTTGGCCTTTAAAAGTGAGTGTCCCGGTTCCCCTGGGCGCAACTCCAGGGGAACCGGGACACTCACCACTCCTTTTTCTCTTACCTCCGCCAGTAACCGCCCTTCCAGAGAACCGGGTTCCAATTCGCAGGAGCCGCTGAAAAATCCAGGCTGGAGGTCATCCCGGGTAATCATTTTCTCCCGGAGTCCTGCCTTGATGGCTATGCTGATCCGGGGTCCGAAGGTGGGGCAACGAAATACACACATACTGCAGCCGTTTCCGTACCTGCGACAGTTGGCCATGGGGCCCGCGGTGCCACTGGCATCAATAAAGACTTCTCCTTTTACCACGCTGCCGTCTGCCAGCCTCACTGCCGATATTCTTTTACCGGAAAGCTCCACTTCTACCGCTCTTAGTTCATGCAGGATCTCCACCTGCCATTGTTTAAGCAATGAAGTTACCGCCGGCTCCACTTTATCTATATCATACAGCCAGGCATGTCGATGCCCGGGAAAATTCAGGTTAACGTGTCGGGAGAGACAATCAGTAAGATCCACCAGCTCCCCGCTACCCATCAGCCTGAGCTCTTCGGCGGCTGTAAACCGACCATTGTTACGCATAATCCCGCCTACCAGCCCCGAACCTAACAGGCGATCTGTCCTTTCAATCAAGGTTACCGACAGCCCTTTCTTGGCGGCTGCCAGCGCCGCCGAGCACCCGGCCCAACCGCCCCCAACTACTATCACTTCACCCATTTGCAATCCCCCTGCCGGAAATTTTAACGGTAATGTTGATTTTTCACTGATGTCACCTGAATACTGCTGCGCAAATTATTGCAGAAGCAATGAACCCACAAAGATCACCGATCAACCCCGCCGCCGGGGCATGGCGAGATTTTTGAATCCCTACCGATCCAAAATATACAGTTAACACAAACAAGGTGGTATCGGTGCTCCCCTGCATGGTGGAGGCAAGCCTGCCCAAATATGAGTCCGGCCCGTCATGTTGAAGTATCTCGGCGGTAATGGCCAGGGCACCGCTCCCGGAAATAGGTCGCATAACCGCCAGCGGAATAATTTCCGGGGGCAGGTGGAATTTCACCAGAAAAGGAGAGAGCATATTTATCAGGAGCTCCATGGCCCCGGAATCCCTAAGCAGCCCAATAGCCACCAGCATCCCCACCAGGAAAGGTATCAATCGGACTGCCATCCCGAATCCCTCCCGGGCGCCCTCCACAAACACATCAAAAATATTAACCTTGTGATAAAGGGCAAAGAATATCACCACTGTGAGCAACGCTGGAATAACCCACTGGGATACCAAATTAACCAGTCCGGCAATCATCTGAATTTTCTCCACCGACGGAACAGACGATCTGCCAGAAGCGCCATCAGACAAGAACAAGACGAGGCCAGCAGGGTGGTTCCCACTATCTCGGTAGGATTTAATGAACCCGTGGCCGCCCGTAAGCCGATCACCGTGGTCGGAAGCAAACTTAAACTGGAGGTATTTATCGCTAAAAATGTGCACATTTCATCCGATGCCACCTCCGAATGCAGATTGAGAGCCTGCATCTCTTCCATGGCCTTGATCCCAAAGGGGGTGGCGGCGTTGCCCATTCCCAGCAAATTGGCGCTCATATTCATCAATATAGCATTCATCGCGGGGTGATGGGGGGGAATGGCCGGAAAAAGCAGGCGGGCCAGGGGGCGAAGAAAAATTTTAATTACCTGTATAAGTCCGGAGCGTTCCACCAGCTTCATTATTCCCAACCAGAAAGTCATCACGCTGATCAGTCCGATAACCAGGCTTACCGCCTGCTCCGCCGCTGAAAAAATGCCGGGAGTAACTACCGAGATTTTTCCCGTCAGGCCGGCCACCAATATGCTTATACAGATCATTGCCGCCCAGAGATAGCCGACCAATTTAAAAACACCTTCCCCCCAAAAAAATTATATTCAGTTATAGCAGCAGGTGAACCTGCCGTATAAACCGTTCCCAGGCTGACAATCTCTTAACCTCTTGACCGGCATTTAGTTCCAGCCTCCCCAAAAAATAATCATCCAAATATATTTCCAACTCGCCCAGTTTCTCTCCGCAGCCAAGCGGAGAACAGTAACTACCGGCCAGTTTCCATTTATATTGCAGCCGTTCTTCTTCTCCTGGAAGCAGGGGCAGATGCAGATCCTTATTCACTACCACCGGAATATATTCTGGTTTTCCATCGACCACCGGAACCCGTGCCAAAATCTGCCCAGTTGAGAAAATTTTTTTCCTGGTATAAGTGCGGTAACCATAATCCAGAAGCATCATGACATCTTCCCACATCCGTGGTGCATCAAGAACCACTGCAACCAGCTGCCAGTTGTTTTTGGTGGCGGAGCCGGCAAGGCAGCGCCCGGCCTTTCTGGTCCATCCGGTTTTAATACCATCTGCTCCGGAATAAAGTTCAAGCAACCGGTTTTGATTGTTTAAAAACCGCCCTTCCGGGTTGCCCGGCCAGGTAATCACCCGGTGGTCGGTGGAAACGATATTCCGAAACGCCCGGTTATCCAAGGCCTGGCAGGAGATCAGGGCCAGATCGTAGGCATTGCTGTAATGTTGATCATCGGGAAGACCATGAGGATTTATAAAATGGGTGTTTCTTGCCCCCAGCTGCCTTGCTTTGCAGGTCATCAGCAGAGCAAAATTTTCTTCCGTACCGGCCAGATGTTCGGCAATGGCTACCGCAGCATCGTTTCCAGAGCAAAGCATCAAACCGTAAAGCAGTTCCTCCAGGGTTTTCCTTTCTCCCTGCTCCAACCAGAGGGAGGAGCCTTCGGTGCCGGAGGCCTTTGAGCTAACTATCACCTCTTCCGATTGCTCGCCTAGCTCCAACGCCAGCAAAGCGGTCATAATTTTAGTTACACTGGCCATAGGCCGAGTCCGATGAGCATCTTTCTCCCATAGCACCCGCCGGGATTCCCGGTCTATGAGGATGGCAGATTCGGCGCTAATTTCAGTTTCCCAGGCCGGGGTTTTACAGGAGCCGGCCACCCCCAAGACTACCATTAAGAAGAAACAAACCGCACTGGTAATATATCTACTCATGCCTAAACCCCTGTGCCGGCCGGTTTAAATTGGTATAATTTATTGTTATTCTGCACCGGAGCTAATTATGAATTATCTCCGGCAGTTTTCTATCCGGATCTGCAGTATTCTTTCCTACAACCCCTATATTTCTTATACCTAGTAAGCCTAGTAAGGTTGTTCGGCGGAGGCTCGCTCCCGTTTGAACATTCCCTGAATCTGGTTGATCAGCTGGGGAGCCAGATCAATCAGCCGGTCCAGCATGGCATGGTGATGTACCGGCAGCAACCGCACCTGGCCCTGGCCGACTACCAGGAAAGCAACCGGCTGTACGGATACTCCTCCCCCGCTGCCTCCGCCAAAAGGAAGTTCTTGACCTGAAGAATTTGGCGAGCGTGGGTTGCCGGCAGCTTCCTCCTGGTTTTCAAATTCAGTGCCTCCGGCAGCAAACCCGAAGGTTACCCGAGAGATGGGGATAATCACATTGCCGTCCGGTGTTTCCACCGCATCGCCTACAATTTTATTAACATCCACCATCTCTTTTAAATTTTCCATGGCTGTTTTCATCAATCCTTCAATGGGGTGATCTTCCATGTTCATGGCCTCCTGCCTTTTTTAAATAAAGACCACAATTTTATCCACAACCAGATGGGAGCGGCCAACTCACCCACCCAATCAACTTTTAAACCGGTGTTTTGAAAACCGGGATTAAGCCTGATTTCGGGCTTCCTTTCGAATCGAAAGCAGCGATACAACAAAGGGAGAACCGCCCCCCCTAACGCCCAGGCCCCCCCGGCAGCTATTCCGGTGAAAGCGGGGTCTTTTAGGCCAAAATCGATCCGCAGAATAAATTTTTTCCAGATCAGATGTTTCCGGTAAGGCCTGCTTATATTAATAATTTCCTTTAGCCGATGAAGATTTAGTCCCTGCTCCTGATCATTTTGGGTAGTCGGCATAAAGGGGATCTTCCAGCGCCCCAGGGCCAGATAAGCCTTAAATTGAGCGTTATTATTTTCCCTAAGGTAATGAATAAATATTCGCTGCGGTAGCAAGTAATAAACCCCCGCAAGAAACAACAGACCCGGCAACAGCCATAAGCCTAAGTATAACACCCAATGCCCCCGGTCCATATAATTTCCTCCTTAAAGCCAAATTTGCTAAAACTTAACCGCCTGGTCTAGCCCGGCGGTTATAATTTGCCCTAAAATATAAAATTGCAGGTTTTCAGTACCCTGTCAGACTTACGGCCAGGTACCCATCCCCGTGACATGTTTTTCAAACAGTCTGCCGTCTCCGTGACAGAAACTTCGTCCCCGCAACACATTCCCTCCTCTGTCAGTCACCAAGGGGCGGCAGCTCTGAAAGATCATGGAGGGCGAAATATTTTAAAAACTCGGGAGAAGTGGAATAAATAAGCGGCCTGCCGGGCCCCGGTTTCCGCCCGCTAATCCGAATAAGCTTTCTCCGAAGCAGGTTATCCAACACATGGCCGCATTTTACCCCTCTGATTGATTCAATCTCTACCCGGATTACCGGTTGCCGGTAAGCGATAATCGCCAGGGTTTCCAGGGCGGCCCGGGAAAGATTGCCGGTGGTGTCATCGGCAAACAGTTTTTCCAGGTAAGAGGCCAGGTCCGGCAGGGTGCCCATCTGATAGCCCCCGGCAATTTCAAAAATCCTCAGTCCTCTCGACGAGGAGTCCAGTTCAGCTTTAAGTTCTTTGATTAGATTAACAATCTGTTCTCCAGGAAGAGGGATTATCCGGCTTAGCTGGCTAAGCTTAACCGGTTCCTCATACAAAAACAGCACGGCTTCAATCAGCGCTTTGGCTTTTACCGGATCCATAGCGGTCTTTCCTCCCATTGCGGCCAGTATACACCAGGATCGTTCCAAACAGGCGATCCTGAAACAAAATTACTTTCTGCCGGCGGGTCAGCTCCAACAGGGCGATAAGTGTATATATCAACTCTCCTTTTTCAGCAATGAGTGTTTTGAAGGTAACCGGTCCGCTCTGGTGGCGAAGCCGGCGCAATACCCCCGCAATCTTATCCCTTAAGGAATATCTTTCAGTAGGCAGATAGCCCTGAACCCGGGTGGCAGCCTGTTCCCGGTAGCGCTGCATAATTTCCTGAAGCGCCTGCGCTCCCTCCCAAAATGTATAGTAGGATTGCTGTTGACGGCTTGTCAGTAACATCTTTTTACCGCCGGTAGTTCGCAGGAACACCTTCTGCTGATCCGCTTCTTTTTCTTTTAGCCATCCGGCAACTTCCTTGAACCTGCGATATTCCTCCAGGCGGGCAAACAGCTCCTCCGGTGAGCTGAATTCAAATAACAGTTCCTCTCCTTCTTCTCCTTCCATATCCTCCCGAAGGGAAAACGGCAACAGCAGCTTCGATTTTAGGCGAAGCAGCGTGGCCGCCATCACCAAAAATTCGCTGGCCAGATCCAAATTGAGGGTTTTCATCGATTGCAGGTAGCTTAAGTACTGGTCGGTAATTTGGGCAATGGAAACCGACCAGATGTCAACTTCCGCCTTGGTAATTAAATGAAAAAGGAGATCAAAGGGGCCTTCAAAATCCGGTAACCGGATGGTGCAGCTATACTGTTCCATGGTATTACCTCAGTAACCTGTTTATAGATGCATCGCTTCTCGAACCATTGCCAGGGTTTCCCGGGCTGTTTGGGCGGCTTTCTGATTTCCGGCCTCCAGGATTTCCTGCAGCAGGCGGGGTCTGCCCTGCCACTGTTGGCGTTTTTCAGCGAACGGCTCCAAAAACGAGCAAAGTCGGTGGGAAAGCGTCCCTTTGCACTGAACGCAGCCGATGCCCGCCCGCCGGCAATTCTCTTCGATCTCTTGCCAGCCTTCCGGGTTAAATACCTTATGAAATTCATAAACCGGGCATATTTCGGGCCTTCCCGGATCCCGGCGCCGGGCTCTTTGGGGATCGGTTAACATTAACCGCACTTTTTGTTTTATCTCCTCCGGAGAGGCGGACAGCACAATATAATTTTCGTAGCTTTTACTCATCTTCCGCCCGTCGATACCCGGAACCAGAGGCATGAACCCAAACAGGCTTCGGGGTTCGGGAAATATTTCCCGGTAAAGGTGGTTAAACCGCCGGGCAATCTCTCTGGTGAATTCTATATGCGGTGCCTGATCCTCCCCTACCGGAACCGCATCTGCCCGGTAGGCCAGGATGTCTGCCGCCTGCAGCAAGGGGTAACCCAGAAAACCGAAAGTGTTTATCTCTTTTCCTTCCAACTGCTTAAGCTGCTCCTTGAAAGTTGGACAGCGCTCCAACCAGGAGATAGGGGTGATCATGGCCAGCAGCAGGTATAGCTCGGCATGCTCCAGGACAGCCGATTGCCGAAAGATCACCGATCGCTCCGGGTCCAGCCCGGCACTAAGCCAATCCAGTAGCATTTCTTGGATATTTTCAGTTAAGTTCTCAGTTTCCCGGTAACCGGTAGTCAGGGCGTGCCAATCGGCGATAAAATAATAGCAACGATATTCCTCCTGTAGCCGTATCCAGTTTTGCAAAACACTGTAGTTTCCCAGGTGCAAGCGACCGCTGGGCCGCATTCCGCTGAGTATAACTTCTTTATCATCCATTGCTGATCACCTCAAATTGATTTACTGTCTAAGGTATAAATTGCAACGCCTGGAGCATCAACCGCTTAACTATTTCGGTAACCGGCCAGACAATCCTTCCCAAAACGCCTGAAATAAGCAGTCCCACCAGGATTAGCGGAGCATAAGGTTCGATCCGGCGGTAAAGAGCAAGTGCAGATCCCCGGGCTAGGGTCGACAATATCTTGGAGCCGTCAAGAGGGGGTAAGGGAATAAGATTAAACACCCCCAAAGCAATATTTATGGATACCTGTGTATAAAGCAACAGCCAAAGGATATCTCCTCCGGAAAAATTCCATCGGCCCACCTTGAGTATCAACAGGCTGGCAAAAGCCAACAAAAAATTTGCCAGGGGGCCGGCAAAAGAAACCCAAAACATTCCCGAGCGGTAATCACGAAAGTTACGGGGATTTATGGGCACGGGCTTAGCCCAGCCTATTTTGAAGATCAACAGCATTAACGCCCCCAGGGGATCCAGGTGCACCAGCGGGTTCAGGCTCAACCGCCCCTGCAACTTGGCGGTGGGATCACCGTAAAGATAGGCTACCCGGGCATGGGCATATTCGTGAACAGTGATGGCGATCACTAACACCGGAAGAAATATAATCTGCTGTTTCAAATTGCCGACCACCGGTTAAACCTCCTTTTGGATAAATGAGCTGACAAAATTCCGCTCCTCTTCCAGCGAGCGAACCCGACCATCCAACACCGCCTCCTTTAATTCCTTCAGGATCCGCTGGAAAATCGGGCCGGGTGATAAACCCATTTTGATAAGATCATTTCCCTCCAGTCGGGTCCGCACCCGGCGAAGGGAATTTACATAAACCTCCAGGTTATCCCGTACCGTGTTGTTTTCCGCTAACGAATAGGCCAGCAGCAGCGCTTCCGGGGGCAAATCCTTGAGCAGGTTAACCAGGGTGCTGGGGTTCAGGTCGTCTCTTGCCAGCAAATGCAAAACCCGAGGAACCGCGCTGCAGGCGGTAAATATCCGCCGGGATTTACCTCGGGAAGGGTAAAGCTTTCCAACCAGTATTATCCTACTGTCCTCTTCCATATCATAGAGCAAGGCGGTTGCATAAATCGTTTCCGGATCTAAGGGATGCTCCCAATTCCAATGACCGGTCAGATCGAGCGACTGTGAAATCTGTTTCAGCCGTCGCCAGGTGGCGGCAGTGGTTTGCAGGCGGGGATAAAGAAATTTGAGAGCCCCCAGGTCATCTAGCCTTTTTAATACTCCGGGCGGATCCGGTTCCAAATAAATGGCGCTTATCTCCTGGCTTAGCCGCGGGCGGCTTACCTTTTCCAGGACCCGCCCGCTAATTGCTTTCTGCATACACCTCATAGTGTTGTCTTCCAGGCAAAAGGATAATCTTTTTTCAAAACGAATCGCCCGCACGATGCGCAAGGGATCGTCTACAAAACTTAAGTTATACATGATACGGATAATCCCGTCTGCTAGATCGCGGCGCCCGCAAAAATAATCATATAGCCGCCCGAAAGATTCCGGGATCAGTGAACAGGCCATTGAATTTATGGTAAAATCCCGGCGGTAAAGATCGGATTTGAGGCTGGAAGGTTCTATCCGGGGCAAAGAACCCGGCAAAGGATAAAATTCCTGGCGAGCGGTAGCCAAATCAAGCCGGTTCCCACCGGGCAAAAACAGGGTAGCGGTACCCAGCTGTTCGTAGGTTATCAATTTTCCTCCCAGGCATTTTAACAGTTCCCGAGCCAAAGGAATAGCTTTCGGGATTACTACTAGATCGAGATCATTGACCGGCTCCCGGCCCAGAAACAGATCCCTGATTACCCCTCCTACCAAAAATATTTCCGACTTTCGCTGCGCCGCAGCCTGGCCCACCAGCAACAGCTTTCCCCGGAAACGATCGGAGACTCTTGCCGCCAACAGGGGTAGCAAGCCATCCCGCTCCCTCCAGCCCGGCTGTTCTGAAACACCGCCTTTGAATTCCAGGTTGTCGCCCGCGGCTTGGCGATCTAAAACATCTTCCAGCGGCTGGGCTTCCAGGGAGGGGGTAGGGCGGTTGTCGTTTGCTGCAACCTTTTTTTTAAGGTCGGGTTTCTCCTCCCCAGTTAACCCGGCTTTGCCGGCATCATAGCCCAGGCCGGATCTCAGGATTTTAAGTTCAAGGCCGGATTCCCATAAATATTGAACTGCTGCTATATCTGCCGCAGTAGTGATCGGCGAGGTAAGGGCGTCCGTGCAATCATATATTCCCAAAGCCAACAGGCCGGCTTCCAGTTTGGTTAAGGAGATTTTTTGCCGGCGGATCTCCCCTATCAGGATGGTAGTTACCGCTGCTACCGGCTGAATGTATGATTCAGCCCTTTGAAATAAAATCCGATCTTCGCGACCGGGAGAATACAATCGGATATCAGTCGATCGGTTTAGCATTTCTTTTAAAGAGACCGGATCCACAGAGCAGCACGGCCCTATCAGCACCAGTAAATCAAGGTGGGCCTGTAAATCCCGGCTACCGGCAAATCTAAACAAATGGGGATGGGAATTCACAAATTGCTGAACTTTTAGAGCCGGAGGGTGCATAAACCACATTTTACTGTCAGCATATATTTTCCCCGCGGCCAGCATCCCGGCCAGGGCATCAAAATTATTGGCCAAACATGAAACCACTAGCTCCAAAAAAACAAACCCCCGCCTGGCAAGCCCTGATCTTTTAATCATTCGGATAATTATACCATAAAACGGAAAGGGCATTAACCGTAGAAAACAACCGGACAGCCATTAAAAGAAATTGTTTGCCTTTATTCGAAGGATACTGTAGGGGCATTACTATAATGGATCTTACTACTTTCGGGGATCTTTTAAGCGATCACTATCAATAGTTTTTAATAAACTGGGGCGAAAACGCTGGGCATAAAAAGGTTGCCGGTAAAAGATACTGATCAGTGCTTTTCCGTTAAACGGAATCAGCGGCCAGAGATAGGGAACTCCAAATGATTTGGTGGTTGCCAATCCCAGCAGCGACACCCCCATCCCGAACAGCAATCCGGGCAGTTTGAACAACCCGGTAAGCACAATCAAGGCCAGCAGCACCACCCGGTTGGCCATGCTTAACTCCCAGCTGGGGGTGGAAAAAACTCCGATTGCAATGATACCGGTGTACAGGAGGACTTCCGAGGAGAATAACCCTACCTCCACGGCAATTTGCCCGATCAGCAGGGCTCCTACCAATCCCAGGGCGGTGGCAAACGGGGTGGGGGTATGCACACTGGCCATTCTTATAAGATCCAGACCGAAATGGGCAAATATAAATTGAATAAACAGGGGAATGCTGGCCTTTTCTTTGGGGCCGATGAAGGAAAGTGCAGGAGGTAGATAGCGCGGTTCCAGTACCAATAGCAACCATACCGGTATTAAAATAAAGGAAAGCAGTACCCCGGCTATTCGCACCCAGCGAATATAAGTGCCGGTTAAGGAACTATGCCGGTATTCTTCAGCATGTTGCAGATGATGAAAGATAGTTGCCGGGGCTACCATTACCGAAGGAGAGGTATCTACCATGATCACCACATGCCCTTCCAAGAGGGTGGCTGCCGCCACATCGGGTCGTTCCGTATAACGAACTTTAGGAAAGGGATTCCAGGAGGATCCGGCTATACACTCCTCCAGCGATTTTTCAGCCATTGGAAAGGCATCGGCATCGATCTGGTTGATACGGGCCCGGATCCGCTCTACAATTTCGGGGGAAGCTATATCCTTGATGTACATGACTACCGCATCGGTGCTGGAACGACGTCCAATTTTAATTGCCTCCACCCTGAGCTGCGGATCTCTGATTCGCCGGCGGACCAAAGCCACATTAAAGATCAGGGTTTCTACAAAACCGTCCCTGGACCCCCGGGTTATTTTTTCAATGTCCGGTTCCTCCGGGGTGCGGGCAGGATATTCCCGGATATCGATAATAATAGCCCGGTCTTCTCCTTCTATAAATAAAGCTGTCTGGCCGGCCAAAACCTCCTTGATCAGGTCTTCCAGATCCTCCGACAGGGATATTTCCATATGGGGAAGCGCCTCTGCCGCCAATTTTTGTACAGGATTGGGCAGCAGATCTTCCCTTTTAAGCCGGGTCAGGGTTTGCAACAGAAGGGTAAACACCTCGCCGTTGGTCAAGCCGTCCACGAACAAAAGGGCAGTTTTTTTCCCACCAATGATCAGCTCTCTGAGAATAACATCAAAATTTTCTTCCCCGATATCCAACCTTCGCTTTAGATAATCCAGGTTTTGTTCCAGCTTTTTAAATACCTTTTCTGTTTCCTGTCCGTCAACGGCCGCCATTTTCAACCCCTTGATCTGCTATTTTTAATCACTCGCTATTGGTATATGCTATCTTTTACCCCTTGGGGTTAAATATGAATGCAATAATAAAACTAAATATAATGCCGGCGGCAATACCGCTGCTGGTGAGCTCGAACATCCCGGTAAGAACGCCGATAAGACCGTGCCGCTCGGCCTCCAGTAGCACCCCCTTTACCAGCGAGTTGCCAAAGCTGGCTATGGGCAAAGAAGCGCCGGCCCCGGCAAATTCTATTAAGCGATCATACAGCCCCACAGACCCCAGAATACCTCCGGCTACTACAAACCCCGATAAGATGTGACCGGGTGTAAAAGGAGTAAGATCAAACAGAATCTGGCCCAAAACACAAATTAAGCCCCCCACTAAAAATGCCGTCAAATAACCCATCTTTTAAACACCTCCTTTAGTTTTCCAGGGCCACTGCATGGGCGATTGTCGGAATGCTATTGCCCTGCAAAATGGTTGTGGTACTATGCAGGGCCCCGGTAGCTACCAGGAGCACCCGGTTGAGTTCGCCTTCCAGCATGCGTCGATAGATATGCCCCAGAGCCACCACTGCCAGGCAGGCACAGCCGCTGCCCCCGGCACCCACCTGCTGCCGATCAAGATTATAAATCATCGTCCCGCAATCGTTGTAACCAGGAAGAGCATAGCCCTGGCGAGAAAGGATCTCTGTAAAAACCTGCCGGCCCGCCTTTCCCAAATCTCCGGTCAAGATAAGATCATAATAAGCAGGATCCCTTTGCAGCTCCTGTAGGTGGGCGACTACAGTGGATGCTGCTGCGGGAGCCATCGCCACCCCCAGGGCCCAAGGATCTTTTAACCCCAGATCCGCCACCTTACCGGTAGTAATGGCGGTAACTTTGGGCCCGGCTCCCTGGCGGCTGATGATCCCGGCTCCCGCACCGGTAACCGTCCACTGGGCGTGAGGAGGTCGTTTAAAACCATATTCCGTGGGGTAACGGTACTGTCGCTCGGCGCTGCAATTATGACTGGAGGTACCCGCCAGTATATTTTGAGCCACCCCGTAAGACACCAGCAATGCTCCCAAAATGAGGGCAAGATTAAGGGTGGAGCAGGCTCCGGAAACCCCCAAGAATGGCATGGCCAATTTCAGAGCACAAAATCCGGAACTAGTTATCTGGTTTAACAGATCCCCGGCTATAAAATAATCAATATCCTCCCGGCTGATCTTGCCCTTCTTAAGGGCCAGAACACAACATTCTTCCAGCATCTTTAGTTCCGCGGCCTCATAACTTTTTTCTCCGGCGAAAATTCGATCGTAAATCCGATCAACATCAAAGGCCAGGGGTCCCTGGCCTTCTTTTGGTCCCACCACCGTGGCGGTGGCACTCAGGTAAGGTGGCGGGTTAAGCAAAACGCTCTGTGATCCAACTTTCTGGCTCATCTTCTGCTCCTATGAACGGCTGCTGCTTTTTTTAAAATAACAACGCCCTAACAATCCCCACCACGAACGCGGTTATCGCTCCAAATACTATTACTGGGCCCGCCAGCACAAACATTTTTGAGCTAAGCCCGGTCACCAGGCCTTCTTTTTTAAATTCCAGGGCCGCCGAAGTCATGGAATTCGCAAAACCGGTTACCGGTACAGCCGATCCGGCTCCGGCAAACCCGGCAATTTTATCATACAGTCCCAATCCTGTTAACAACGATCCGATAAATATTACTGTAGATACAGTAGCGTTGGCTGCCTCCTGAGTGGAATAACCGAACCCGGTGTACAAATTTTGGATAAACTGCCCGATTAGGCAGATCGCTCCACCGCTAAAAAAGGCGATTATCGAGTTTCGAACTACCGGTGGTTTTGGTGTAGCCTTTTGCGCTATCTGATCAAACTCCTGTTGGGTTAATTTCAATTCGGAAGGTATTTTTGACACCGGGGCACTCTCCTGACATTGGGTGAAAAATTATAACTCCCCTGATTTTAACAAGGGAGACGCGGCCGGGTTTCCAGGTCCCTCCACTTTCCGCCTCCCCCCTCTTTCCTCCTGCTTCCTGCTTCCTGCTTCTTGCGTCCTGCCTCCTGCTTCTTGCGTCCTGCCTCCTGCTTCTTGCGTCCTGTCTCCTGCTTAGCGCTCTTCCCGGACCCCAAACGCCAGCTTTAAGTTAACCTTGTATTCGAGGATCTCCCCTCCATCCAAGTTGGCGGTAAAGTTTGCTACCTCCACTCCGGTAAGGTTATCCAGAGTTTTACTGGCTTCCAGTACCGCTTTTCTCACGGCATCATCCCAGCTGATTTCCGATTCTCCAACCAGTTCAATTACCTTGGCTATGGTGGACATTGCCGGTTCCTCCATTATCAATTAGTTTGATTGCTACCCCCTGCACAGGACGGGAGCGCAGTGGAGGCGCAGGGATCCGGTCAAACCATAGAAAGTAGGCCAGAACTCCCGATATGGAAAGTATCAGCAGTATAACAATAACCGCCGGCACTATTTGCACCTTGCCTTCCGTAAACATGCCTACCCCCCCGTGAGGTTATAGCGGTTTTAGTATGTAGTAAAGATATCTTTTCTATACCTCGGTCTAAATCTCTAAATATCGCCTGAGCTTTCCCAAAATCCTTTTTTCCAATCGGGATACCTGCCGCTGGGTCAAGGAAAGCCGTTCGGCGGTTTCTTTCTGGGTTTTCTCCTGAAAAAACCGGGATTTTATTAAAGCCCGCTCCAGGGGAGCCAGCCTGGATATGCCTTCATGGAGGCTGATCCGATCTACGAGTGCAGTTTCCTCGGATAGCTCCGCTGATAACGGAAGTATATCCTCCGAAAGCGGAACTACCGGTTGGGCGGCTTCCAGAATCAGCGCCATCTCTTCCGGAGAAAATCCGGTCTCTTCAGCCAGTTCCGAGAGCGACGGAGAGCGGCCCAACTGCTGGCTTAATATTAAGCGGTGCCTTTCCACGGTTAGCCACTGTTCCCGCAAACGCCGGCTAACCTTTATCGGCCCCAGATGAGAACGCCGGTACTGTTTTATCTCCCCCTGGATCCAGTAAACCGCATAAGTAGTAAATAAGGTAGGAGAGTTAACATCAAACCGGGCAGCGGCCTTTAACAGGCCTATTATACCCACCTGGTAAAGATCCTCCCGTTCAAAGGGTGGAGCCAGCCTGGCAGCAAAAGCCATTACCAAAGGGCTTAACAGTTCCACCAGCTCTTTGCTGGCCCCTTCTTCCCCCCACTGCACCCGGGTCACCAGGGCCCTAATCTGTTCCCCGTTCATGTCAATCCGACTCTGATAGAAAATCCCGGGAGCGAACATGCTTGACCAGGGTTACCGTGGTTCCCCGTCCCATTTCTGTTTGGACATTCATTTCATCCATAAAATTTTCCATGATGGTGAAACCCATTCCCGAGCGTTCCAATTCAGGCTTGCTGGTATAAAATGGCTGGCGGGCTTGCTCTAAATTCTCTATGCCCACTCCAAAATCAGTAATCTCTACAGTTAATTTTTTTCCTTCCAGAAAAGCGGTAATTACAATTATCCCTACCCGATCCTCATAAGCATGAATTATGGCATTGGTTACCGCCTCGGAAACAGCAGTTTTTAAGTCGCTGATCTCCTCCAGGGTGGGATCCAGACGGGAAGCAAACGCCGCCACCACCACCCTGGCAAAAGCCTCATTTTCTGAACGGCTGGGTATTTCCAATTTCATGAATGAACCCGATGCGATCACAGGGCAAATCCCCTCCTTGCCGGCGTTTACCGGTGGCTGACCGTTTCCAACGCCTGTTGTTCACTGCCCAAAAAAGGAATTATTTTGGGCAAGCCCGAAATTTCCAGAACCTTTAGCACTCCCGGCGGGATCAGGCATAGCGCCATCTTGCCGCCCCGATCTTTTATCAAACGATAGCGACCTAAAATAACCCCTACCCCGGAACTATCCATAAACGAAACATGCTGAAGATTCAAAACCAAATTGCGTATTTCCGGATCATTTAACCGGCGATCAATGGTCTGCCGCAGGCCGGTTGCGCGATGATGATCCAGCTCCCCGTTAAACCGCACAATCAAACTGTGGCGGTCTTGCTTAAACTTAATTTCCATAACATACCTCCCACAACATACCTGGAAAATAGTTCTCTACTATTTAGTTATTCCCTGCAAAAAATAAACACGGGGACGGTTCTCATGTTAAAAAATGAAACATGAGAACCGTCCCCGTGTTAGGGTTTAGCGGCCAAATTTCCACCAGTGGCCTAGCATCCTCTGGAAAAGGGTTAGCAATGAGCAGCGAGAAACTGTCTCGGCAGCCACCAGATCTAACTTGATTTCCTGTTGATCGCCGTAATTTATAATCATCTCACCAATAACTTGGTCTTTTTCTGCCGGGGCGATAAGTTCTTTGGGCAAGCAGATCTCCTGCCGGTATTCTTCCGACTCTCCTCGGGGCAAAAACAAACTTACTTTATCCGAAGCGATCACCTTTACCTGCGGCGGACTTCCTTTTTCCACCGGCAGCTTAGCTATTAGTGCCCCTTTTTCCACCACCGGTACACTTTTATAATGGTTAAACCCGTAATCAAGTAGTTTAACTGCTGCTTCGTAGCGATCTTCTACCGTGGGAGCATCCAGTACCACTGCTAAAAAGCGGCCGGTGCCCCTTTTGGCAGTGGCAGATATCGAGTTGCCTGCTTCCTGGGTATAACCGGTTTTTAATCCATCACATCCGGGATAAAATTTAACCAGGCGATTGGTATTGCTTAAAAATACCTCTCCGGATTTTATCTTGTCTTTCAGATAGTGCTCATCCATCCAGATAGTAACATAGTGGTGTATCCGGGGATATTTTAACAAAGCACAACTTACCGTCGCCACATCGTGGGCGGTGGTATAGTGATCCGGATGATGCAAACCGTGGCAGTTACAGTAATGAGTCCCGGTTAGTCCAATCTGGCGGGCTTTCTCGTTCATCAGTTTCACAAATGCCTCTTCCGAGCCGGCTATATGTTCCGCCACCGCCACCGCCGCATCGTTGGCAGACCCCACCGCCATGCCGGTTATCAACTCTTCCAGGGTGAGCCGATCCTGCGGACTTAAAAACAGTTCTGTGCCGCCCATGGAAGAGGCCCGAGCACTAATCTCCACCTGATCCTGCAAGGATACCTTCCCCTGCTCCAACAGTTCCATAACTATCAGCAAGCTCATGATCTTGGTAATGCTGGCGGGATACAATTTTTGTTGGCTGTTCATCTCCCAGATCAGGGTTCCGCTCTCCACCTCCATCAACAGCGCAGCCTCCGCAACTATTTCCTCCGGCAATTCGGTTTCTACAGCCCCTGAGGCCAGGGCAGTTGGCGAAACAAAACAAAGTAAGCCCACCAGCAGAAGAAGAAATCCGGTGTGTTTCATATTGTTTGCCCCCATTCGCATTTTTTATATTATGTTCTCCTACCGATTGGGGTTGCATACCACAAATCCGGGTAAAGAGGGCCGGGTTTGCCGCCCTGTGCTTATATTTTAAAGAAAAAACAACAGAGTTGGCCGGTCTGACTTCAAACTATTTTTATACAATAAAGGAGTGAGTGAAAGATTTTTAATACGGGGGTAAAAAACTGGATCCCGGGCCCAGGGGAGGAAGCCCCATCCATCCGGCAATGCCCGCAGCCATATCTGCCATGGTGGATCTGGTGCCCAGGTTAACCCCTGGCGGAAGGGAAGGACTCCAAACCAACAGGGGGACATATTCCCGGGTGTGATCGGTTCCCGGAAAAGTGGGATCACAACCATGATCAGCGGTGATTAGCAGCAGATCACCTGCTTTGATTTGCCGTTTCAACAACGGCATCCAGTTATCAAATTGTTGCAGTGCCCGGGCAAAACCCTTAACATCGTTACGGTGCCCGTAAAGGGTATCAAAATCACCAAAGGTAGCCCATACTAAACCTTCGGAGAGTTCTCCCATAAGCTTCTGCAGGCTATCAAATATCTGTTGGTTATCCTTTCCGGGGCGGTGAACAGTAATCCCCCGGTGATTAAAAATATCGGCCACCTTACCGATAACCCCTACCGGTAGGCCATGCTCCTTAATTCGATCCAGAATGGTTTCCCCGGGAGGGGGCAGTGAATAATCTTTACGCCGGGAAGTGCGCCGGAAAGCTCCCGGTTCCCCCTCAAAGGGGCGGGCGATCACCCTTCCCACCGCATGCCGGTGTTGCAGGATCATGCGGGCGGCCCGGCACCAGGAGTACAGCTGCTCAACCGGAATTATCTGTTCATGAGCGGCAATTTGAAATACGCTGTCAGCGGAGGTGTACACAATCGGATAGCCGGTGTTTAAATGTTTCTGTCCCAGCCGTTCAATGATTTCAGTTCCCGAAGCAACCACGTTTCCGAGCACTTTACGCCCCAGGGCCTGCTCAAACTTCCTAATAATATCAGAAGGAAAACCCCCGGGATAAGTCGGAAAAGGCCTGTCCAGCACCAGCCCGGCCAGCTCCCAATGACCGCTGGTGGTATCCTTTCCCGGAGACCGGGGAGCCATCCGGCCGTAGCACCCATTAATCGCCTTTTCTACCGGCAAAGCCGGAAGGTCAAGGATCAGGTGCAGGCCCAATCCGTAAAGGTGGGGTAGAGAGAGTTGCTCCCCGGCGGTTATTACCCCACGGAGTGTATTCGCTCCCTGATCACCGTAATCGCCGGCATCGGGCGCGGCTCCCGCTCCTGCTCCATCCAAGACCACCACAATGGCCCGGCGACTTTTTTGAACCGGATTATGCTCGGGGGTGGGTTTTATCATATATTTCACGAATCTTTCTCCTGGTAATATGGGTATAGATCTGGGTGGTGGAAATATCGGAATGCCCCAGCATCTCCTGCACGGAGCGCAGATCGGCCCCGTTTTCCAACAGGTGTGTGGCAAAAGAGTGGCGCAAGGTGTGCGGGGTTATTTCTCCGGGTATTCCTGCATGACCGGCATATTTTTTTAAAATTTTCCAGAAGCCTTGCCTGGTAAGACGCCGGCCATGATGATTTACAAACAGTGATTTTTCGGCGGTGGTTTTAACCTGTTTTACCCGTCCCTGTTTCAGGTATTGTTGCACACAGCTAATGGCCGTATTTCCCACCGGGACGATCCGCTCTTTCATCCCTTTGCCGCGGCAACGCAAAAAGCCTACCTCATGGTTAAGATCAGCAGTATTCAGCGAGATCAGTTCCGAAACCCGGATACCGGAAGCATATAAAAGTTCAAGCATCGCTTTATCCCGGAGGCCTTTAACGGTGCTTACAAGCGGCTGGCTGAGAAGTTGATCCACCTCTTTCAAGGAGAGTACCCGGGGAAGTTTCTTCTCTATCCGGGGCGATTCCAGCTGCAATGCCGGATTGTCCGGAATTATATTTTCCTGGGCCAAAAAATTAAAAAAAGATCGCAGGGAGGCAACATTACGGGATATGGTAGTGCTGGCATAATTATTTGATTTCAGATGGCCTAAATAATTTGCTATTATCGAGCGGTTAACTTTTCCCAGAGAGCGGATCTTGTTCTTGATTAAGAATTGCAGAAACTTCCGGATATCTCGCTGGTACGATTCCAGAGTATTTTTGGCCAAGCCTTTCTCCACTGTAAGATAATAGATGAAATTACCAAGAGAAATATCCATCTGCAGAAGCAACCCTCGCTAAAGTTGGCAAATCTTACTACTTATTCCACAGTATATCCGAAAATTCCTTTAGAAGTGCGGGCAGTTGCAAATTATTTCATTTCTTATGCTGAGGTTATATAAAAGGTTCTCTCCAGCTATAGATACGGTACCAGCAATTTGAGGAATACCGGAGAGATGTAGGCCTCCACCAGACAGCCGGCCATCATAAGTACTCCCAGCAGAACAGTAATTGCAGTATAAGGAAACAGGCGTTTGCCGGCAGGATAGGGTTTCCTTTCCAAGTAACCCCTAAATTTAAACCAGGAAAAGGAAAATCCGGTAACAGCTATTATAATCAAAACCGGTATGATCAGCAGGCTATGGGGAAGAATGGATCCCAAAGCAAACAACACCCCCCACAGTGCAGATCTTCGGACCAGGAATCCCACTGCAAAACCCATGGAAAACCCGCGCCAGCCGATTAAAAACATGGCTACCGGGAAGCCAAACATAAATAAACCGGACAACCAGATCAAAAATAGGTATTGAAAATTGATCTTTACAGATTGTCCCAATATCGTCCTCCCTTCCGGAGCCTGGCTTTCCAGACAGTCGTTTATAAATTGATTAAAATACTGCAGCAGTGCCTCATGCTGGCTTCCTTCCAATCCCCTTACCAGAAGCGCTCCAATTAGCACACCGGCGCCAAACAGGGTGACAATAAAAATATATATCCCCATATTTTCCTGAAGATATTCCCGGATCTCCTCCTTAATTCCGTGCGTCATAAGCCCCCCCGCCTTAAATCAGTTATGTTTATGCGAGAGGTTATCGGTTTATACCCTGGCCGTCAGGGGCGGGGAACGAACACAGGCTCAAGGCGATAATTGTTTTGGCATCTATTATTTCTCCCTGCCGGATCATCTTAATTGCGGTGGATAGCGATATTTTTACCACCTCTATCTGCTCATGTTCATCCGGGTCGGCTGCCGTTACCTTCAGCCCGGTAGCCTCATACAGGCAAATCAGCTCATTGCAAAAGCCCGGTGAGGTATAAAACCTGGTCAGCAATTTCCAATCCTTTGCCCTGATCCCGGTTTCCTCGGCCAGCTCCCGGCGGGCACATTCCAGCGGTTCTTCTCCCGGTTCCAGCTTACCGGCAGGTATCTCCCACAACACCCGCGAGGCGGGATGGCGGTACTGCCTTATTAAAATTACCTGTTCTCCTTCCCGAGCCAATACTGCCGCCGCTCCCGGATGTTCCACCACCTCCCACCACATCTTCTTACCTTCCGGAGACTCAAGATGATCCTCGCGCACTGTAATAATTCGCCCTTTAAATAGCCGGCTGGAAGCGAGAATTTTTATCTGCGAATCCATGGCCTATCTCCTCTCCCCTTTGTTCTTTCAAATCTCTTCTTATCTAATTCTTCCTGGGAGAAACTTCTTCCTTTAGATTTAACGGATGAAGTAATAAGGTAGCGGGGGTGTCAGGGTGTGATCGTGACCTATTTGTTCTTCGGGCGGGGAT
>CAYXBB010000001.1:62389-66743 GCA_964463285.1 uncultured Syntrophomonadaceae bacterium
AGGTAGCGGGGGTGTCAGGGTGTGATCGTGACCTATTTGTTCTTCGGGCGGGGATAGAACCCCGCCCCTACCCCTGGAAATTTGGGGTGGTGTAATAAAATAGCGGGGGATAGGAGTGGTTTTCACTATTTGCTATTCAGGCGGGGATAGAACTCCGCCCCTACCCCCGGAAATTTAGGGTGGTGTAATAAGATAGCGGGGGGTAGGAGTGGTTTTTACTATTTGCCTATTCAGGCGGGGATGGAACCCCGCCCCTACCCCCGGAAATTTGGATTTCTTATATAGTTGCAGCCCTTGCCTACCGGCCGCCCCCGCCGCTTCAAAAAAAGCCGGATCCTCCCGGTAACTGCGACCCATACTTTCCGGCGGACTGAGTTCCAACCTGTTCATAATTGAATCTATCTGCATACAAGACCAAACCCTTATAGTGTGCTGCTCCAGCAGGCGATGCCCGGACAGTTGTCTCAGGATCAGTTCCAATTTTGACGGGGATAGCCGCGGCAGGGGTATAAAAGCCCTACAATAAGAGGCCATCGCCAATGAGGTTAAGGTGTGGTGACTTATACCCCGGTGACGGGGCCGGGGATCGGCAAAGCTAATCCTGGGAATAACTACCGGCATTCCTCCCAATGCGCTTACCCGGTTAATATTTTCTCCCAACTCCATGCCGCTAAACCCGAATCGGGTTCCGGTCCCCACATTTCCCGGACCCATGGTGATAATCACCAGATCGGCCTTGATTATCGTTTGGCAGGCCGCCAGCGCCGAATAAACATTCACCGCTTCATAGTCCCCGCCAAAAGCGTGGCCGCAGGTAATTGTGGTGCAGATAATCTTTTTTCGGATCAGCTCTTCCACCACCCGGCTAAAAGACAGGGGCAGGGCGGCACCGTCCGTCATCAGGTAAGCAATCCGGCAGCCGGGGTGATGGTAATGTACCGTAGCCGCCGCCGGGGCCAGCATACTGTGCAGCTCGCCTATAATCACCGGCATTTCTCGCAAACCGTCAAATTTTTCAATCTCAGATTTATTACCGCCGGCATCCTCCTCGCAGTTTAAAACATTGAATTGCCAAGGGGTATAGCGAAGCTTCATAATGTGCCCTTTGGGGAGGGGAGACAAATCGGCTCGACTAAAATTGTGGCAAACAAAATGGAACCCCCCGGTTCCCAGATTTAGCTCACCGGCCAGGGTGTTTAAAAGCACCCGATCCCCGGGAAAAGCCGGCCCGGTCAAAAAATCATAATTTATGGCCCGGGCGGCCTCCCCTTCAATCTTTACCAGGAGCTCCCGGGTTCTCCGCCGCCGATCAATCAAACTGTCTACCAGCCCTATTTTTCTGGAAATCACCGGTTGCACCCGCACCTCCGGCTACAGATATGGGTATAAATATCAACATCTGCAATCATTTTTTGCTGCACCCCAGCCCATCCAGATATTTCAGCAGCGGATGACGTTCAATAAGCAGACTAATGGAAGAGATCTCGGCGAATATATGAACCGATATCCAGAAGAAGGTGATCACCAGCTGGGCGACAAAGGGAAGGTAATATACAGCCGCTATCCCCAGTGCTGCTCCCAGCAAGTTGGCCCCACAGTCTCCTAACATGGCCCGGGCACCCAAATCCAGGGGAGCTATTGCCAGAGCAGCCGTTAACAGCGGCAGCAACAGCCAGAGCACCTTTGCCGGGCCGGCCATCCAGATCAGGATGCAGGCAGCGCCAATAAAAAGTTTTAAAGCCCTCCCGGGGCGCCGATCAAGCAAGTTAAGCCCGTTGGCACTGAGCGCTATTAGTAGTATAGCCAGGATTTTTCCCTTAAGCGGGCAGGGCAAGGTAATGGCAAAGATAAAACCTACCACCCCGGCAATAATCATCTTTAATAACCCGGCGGTTATTTCACCTCTCCACAGGGCTCCTAAATGTCCTTTGAATCCCGATACCGGATCGGCCAACAGATCGTCCCACAAGCCGAACAAAGATACTCCCAACAACACCGCGGTAACCGCCATAACCCGGGGTGCCCGGCTACCGTCCAACCATCCTGCCAGCCCCAATGCCGGCAGATAGCCTATCAGCAGGGCCGGCCCCAGCGCCGGGGCTATCGCTGTTCCCCGATAATTGGGTTTCAAGATCCCCCTGTCTCGGTACAGCTCTACCAGTTTTCTACCCAGCAGCCAGGCCCAGGGGGCTGATAACAGCAAAGTAATCTCTTTCATTTCCGGCAACCTCCTGAATACAGAAGTTCCCGGCGCAGATAAATTTCCCGGAGCACCGCCTTAAGCTGTTTTAACCGGTGCAGTATAGATAATATATCCTTTCCCCGTTCCCGGTGAGACATGGCGGTATGTACCTCCAGCACGGTACACCCCTGGGATAGCAAATCCAGGGCCAGGCCGATCTCTAAACCGAATCCCTGGGGAGGATAGCGAAGCAGTGCCCAGAGTTCCCTTCGTAACACTCTTTGCCCTGACAAGGGTTCGATTAGCATCCGGCCGGAGGATCGCCATATAGACCAGGAGGCTATTTTTTTTACTATACCCCACCCTCCCCGCCGACAGTGGGGGAACACCGCCACCGTCATATCCGCTTCGCCTCCCCGGATAGGTTCCAACAAGCTCCGGATCTCCTCTGCCGAACCGCCTAAATCTGCGTCTACCAGGGCAATAACCGGGGAGCTTACCACCTGCAACCCTTTGTAAACCGCACATCCCTTTCCCCGATTTTTGATCAACCGGACTACCCGGGCTCCTTCCCGGAGGGCGATATCCGCGGTAGCATCGGTAGAGCCATCATCCACCACCAGGATATCGGTAATTGCCGGGATCTTCTTTAAGGCGTTTACCGTATCCCCAATATGTCCGGACTCATTATAAGCCGGGATAATTGCCGCTACTTCCAATCGGGGCCACCTCCATGATTTGTAGAATACACGCTCCGGGGATCCTCTAACAGAATTTCCAGCAGGGTTAATTTACCCCAAAATGAGTTTAGGTGTTCAGCGATTGCCGGTTGCCTTGAAAACAGTCTGTTCCAATCCGCATCAGCATTCAAGTCTTCATTTTCGCCAAGCTCTCCGCCCCTGATCCCATCCCCATCCCCATCCCCATCCCCATCCCCATCCCTGTTCCCGTCTCCATTCAAATTCCCATTTTCGCTTCCAATCCCATTCTCCGGAAAGGCAATGATTATTTTATTCCCGGAGGCGATCAATTTTTCTCCCAGTAACCTTAAAAAGTCTGATCCGGGACAAGCCGTTTCGGGATTGAAATACAGGATAATGTGATCCGGACGGCCCGAGATCTCCCCCTCCTTAATGCGGTAACCTCCCCCCGCGTCGTCCTTTGCCCCCTGTTTCCCGGTTAATCCGGCGGCAAAGATATAGGCAGTTTCAGAATCAAATTCTATCCCCGGGGGAGGGCTGGCCGGCACCTCCACCAGGCAAATTTCTGCTCCTCCTTCATTTAATAGATTTAACATCTCCTCCGCCAAAATGCCGCCTGTCGTTAAAATAAGGATTTTCTTCCCGGACAGGGATCCTTTAAAACTATTGATAATCCGCGGAGCCAGACCCTGCCAGCGCTTGAGTTCCCCCTGCTGGCAGGTCAGGTGGTCTTGCAAATCAGTTAACTGATGTTGCATGAACTCGATCATATCTTTTTGGTTGGATACTACAACATCCTCGCCGAAGGTAATCCCGATTAAAATTCCCGATGCCAGAGCTAAAAAAATGGCGGTAATAGCTGCAATATATGTCCGATAATCAAACATGCACCTCACCTGCGATCTTGAATCGGGCCTTATAATCCTAACCTTATTTTAAATATCAACAGATTCAGGAGATGTTTAACCAGGGGAGAACAGATCACCATTACAAGCACCGGGGCCAGCCCGGCCAGCACCACAAAGGGCAGAAGCCGGTCGGCCTTGTGGTTGGCATATAGCTGGCTTACTCCCTTGGCGTCAACCAGCCGGTCACCGACTTTGAGGCGGGTTAAAAATGTGCTGGCCATCCCCGGACGACCTTTCTCCAAAAATTCTACTACCGAAAAATGGGTGCCGATAGCCACAATCAGGCTGGCCCCCGCTTCGTATGCCAACAGCAGGGCAATATCTTCACTGGTTCCGGGGGCAGATAAAATATGGTAACTTAAATTTAACTTCTCCAACCGCTGTTTTCCCGGAGTCCCCCGGCCGTCCGAGTAAGCATGAACTACTCTTTCCCGGGAAAAGTTCAAGGTCTGATCGCTGACACTGTCCATATCGCCGATCAAAATATCGGGAGTTAAACCAAATTCCAGCAAGGCATCCCCCCCCCCATCCACTCCGATCAATACCGGCTTTCTTTCCCGAAG
>CAYXBB010000001.1:66753-77261 GCA_964463285.1 uncultured Syntrophomonadaceae bacterium
ATAGGGCCTGATTACCCGCAGATCCTCCCGGTATCCCTTACCTCTGACCACTACTACCACCTGCTGTTTCTCCAGTCGGGTGTTGAAGGTCGGCAAAATCAGGCCGCCGGTAATTAACCGGCGTTCCCGGTAAGCATAGGATAGGGTGTTTATTATGAACCGATCTACCACCGGTGATGGGACCTTTTGAAATTCCCGATACAGATCCTGGTAACGTTTGTAATCCAGCAATTTTCCTCGACCAATTATTTTTTTCCGCCGGTAAATTGCTTCTCCCTGTACGGCAACCATCTCTCCCTCTGCCACCGCTTCAAATAACCCGGGGTTTACATCCTCCAGCAGGTAAACACCCTGGTTAAGCAGCATTTCCACCGATAGGGGCGGAAAAATCCCCCGGCAAAAAGGTCGGGCATTTAACACCACTTTAACC
This sequence comes from uncultured Syntrophomonadaceae bacterium, assembly GCA_964463285.1. Taxonomy (GTDB): domain Bacteria; phylum Bacillota; class Dethiobacteria; order DTU022; family DTU022; genus JAAZLS01. The sequence continues at coordinate 67,184 of CAYXBB010000001.1, forward strand.
CCACAACGGAGCAGGCTTTCGGCAGCCAACTGATCCATGTCGGCATGTTCCACCAAGGCTATATCGCCCGGCCGGAGCCGCTGGGCCAGTAATTTGGTTAGACGATCCTTTCGCAATCTGCCGCAGTAAATAAAGGCCGCCATCCAGATTCACCCCGTATTATCATGCCCCAACCCCTTGATAACATTTAAAATCTGCTTTTAGTCAATAATAGTTTTTTGCAGAAACAAAAAAAACCTGAAAACGCAGGTTACCTGGTAATCGCAGAGATGGCAAATAAAACTTATGGATTATGTTAACTAGCGCGGATAAATTGACTGGTATAGGGTTATTTTAAAAGAAACCTTAATCGAAATAAGTATCCAAAACCATACGGTTACCATTTCGACTAATTTCACCCAAAGGCTGGAACTAACCTATGAAATCAAGCATTAAAAGGCATTTATTATTCTGGAGCAGTTTTATTATAGCTATTTTTTTAATCGTAACTACCTGGCAGTTACAGACCAATTTGGCGGCAGACGTAAGGATTGTGGAGGGCAGTACATATTATGTTAACTTAGATCTGCCGTTTATATATATGAGAGCCAGCCGCGACGGAGTGGTAAAGCTCAATGGCAGCCCCCTTTCTAAGAAAGCGATGCAGATTTTGGCCCCGGTAAACCTGCAGGCACTTTCTTTGGGGGAGGTAGATCTGGAAATCTCTTTATTTGGGCTGATACCCCTTCGCCAGATCACCGTAAATATTTTACCGGAAATTCGTCTGGTCCCCGGGGGGCATTCCATAGGCATCAGGCTAAGCTCCCGGGGGGTAACGGTGGTCGGTTATTATTATTTTGAATCGGGCGGTCAAAACCGTTCCCCGTCCAGAGAATCAGGGATCAGGGTAGGAGATGTGATCATCGCCATAGACGGGCAGAAGGTTACCGATATTAACCAGGCCGCCGAATTGTTGAACAAGGCCGATTGCAAACCTCAAATTCCAATCGTGTTAACCCTGTTGCGTGACGAGAACGAAAAAACCCTCTCGGTTACTCCGCTTTACTCAGAACAGGATGGGGGTTACCGGATCGGGCTTTATATCAGGGACTCCGCTGCCGGAGTGGGCACCCTTTCCTTTTATGATCCGGTTACCGGATGCTATGGGGCCTTGGGACATATTATCGTAGATGCCGACACCAATAAACCGGTAAATATACAGGAGGGAAATATTGTCAAGGCTAAAATAGTTAATATTAAAACCGCCCAGAAGGGAAAACCCGGAGAGAAAACCGGGATCTTTATCGATCAAAATGGGTTTAAGGGAAATATTGAACAAAATACACCTTACGGTATTTTTGGCCGATTGGACTCACTGCATCCTTCGGGAGCAGCCATCCCCATGGCGCTGGCTTCCCAGGTAGAAACGGGACCCGCTGAAATGCTGACCGTAATTGAAGGAGAAACTATCGGTTGTTTTCAGGTGGAAATAGAAAGATTGGCTCCCCAGACCAGACCTTCTGACAAAGGTTTTATTTTAAAAGTGGTGGATAAAAAACTATTGGCGGTTACCGGAGGTATCGTTCAGGGAATGAGCGGCAGCCCGATAATCCAAAAAGGACGAATCATAGGTGCGGTAACCCATGTATTTATAAATGATCCTACCAGAGGTTACGGGATTTTTATGGAATGGATGTATCGAGCCGGCGATCGGGAACAGGAGACCGGGAACAGGGGACTGGAGATAAAAAGCACGGGAACATGGGGCAGGGAGCAAAAAAAACAGGGGACAGAAACCGGAATACAAAAATGGTTGCTAATTGGTAATATTTGTTCCCAAACAGCAGGTATTTCCCTTCGGAAGTCGAATTATCCCTGCATGGCTTAAAACTAATTTTTAGCTACTGTAAGTAACAATTATTTGCCCTATATCAATTATTTTTTTTGGTTTTAGTCAAATAATGAATTATGGGGGTCGTTTGATGTTAAAGATTGCAGTGGCCGACGATAACCGGGAATTCAATGAACTTCTTTCCGGTTATCTACAAATGCAACCGGATTTCGAGTTGGTAGGCTCCGCCTACAATGGGGAGGAAACCCTGGAGATTATCCAGGAAAAAACCCCCGATGTGTTATTGCTTGATATTATCATGCCTCATTTGGACGGAATTGGTGTGCTGGAAAGGTTGGCCGGAATGGAGCTGGAAAAAAAACCAAATATAATAATGATTACCGCTTTTGGTAATGAAAACATTACCCGGAAGGCAGCGGAACTGGGTGCGGCCTACTACATATTAAAACCCTTTGGCATGGAAACACTGGCCGGTAGAATCCGCCAGATCAATGGAAACTATGATCGAAAATCCGCCACGGGAATTTCACCTCCCCTAAAACCGGCTGAGAACAAAATACCGTTGGAAGAACTGATAACCAGAATGCTCCACCAGATCGGTATCCCGGCTCATATAAAGGGATATTTTTATTTACGGAAGGCCATTATGATGGTGGTAGAAGATGTGGATCTGTTAGGCTCTATTACTAAAATTCTTTACCCGACCATCGCCGAACATTTTGACACTACCGCCAGCAGGGTAGAAAGGGCTATCCGTCATGCCATCGAAGTTGCCTGGTCACGCAACAATATGGAAATTATCAAAAAGTTTTTTGGATATACCATAAACAGCGAAAAAGGCAAACCCACTAATTCCGAATTTGTGGCCATGCTGGCGGATCGCTTACGACTTGACCGGTGCAACACTATGGCGTTGTAAAATATCAGCAAGACCGTCCTTTTTGCTTGAAAGGCAACCGGGACGGTTTTTTTCTTATGCCCGCTATTCTTTAGCTGTCGAGCCGCCCCTTTAATAACCCTTCGGTGACAATCAGCCTTTGAATTTGGTTGGTCCCTTCATATATCTGCATTATCTTGGCATCGCGCATGTACTTTTCCACCGGGTAATCCCGGATATAACCGTAGCCCCCAAAAACTTGGACAGCGTCCGTGGTTACCTTCATGGCCACATCGCTGGCAAATGCCTTAGCCATGGCCGCAAAAGCGGTGATCTGTTTTTCTCTCTTCCGGGCCATATAGGCAGCCCTCCAGATCAGTGCCCGGGCGGCCTCAATCCCCATGGCCATATCGGCCAGCATCAGCTGTACCGCCTGCTGCTGCACGATGGGCTTGCCAAATTGCACCCTTTCCCGGGCATAGCGGGTGGCCGCCTCCAGGGCCGCCTGTGCCAACCCCAACGACAGAGCACCGATCATGGGGCGGGAAAGATCAAATGTATCCATAACTGTCCGGAAACCGCTGCCTTCCCGGCCCAGGCGGTTTTCTTCAGGCACCCTTACCTCCTGGAGAATCACTTCTGCCGTGTTACTGGCCCGGATACCCATCTTTTTTTCCTGTTTTCCCGCTGATAACCCCGGAGTTTCTCGCTCAACCACAAACGGAGTCAGAGAGCGCACCCCCCGGTTGGGATCCGTAATGGCAAATACCACATAAATATCGGCAAAACTTCCGTTAGTTATAAAACATTTATTACCGTTTAATACATAGTGTTCCCCATCTCGGATAGCGGTAGTGGCAATAGAGGTTACATCCGAGCCGGCACCCGGCTCGGTAAGGCAAAAAGAAGCCAGTTTACCGCTGCTAACCGCCGACAGATAGCGTTTCTTTTGCTGCTCGCTGCCGGTCAGCAAAATGGGGTAACAGGCCAGGGAGTTGGCCCCTACGCTGGTAGCGATGCCCGCACAGCCCCTCCCCAACTCTTCCGATACCAGACATAAGGTAAGCTCGTCCATCCCTGCCCCGCCGTATTCCTCGGGAATGGCTATGGAGGCAAACCCCTCCCGAACCATTTTCCTGATTAAATCCACCGGCATCTGTTCACGCTCATCACACTCTGCGGCGATGGGGGCAATCTCTTTCTCCACGTATTCCCGGGCCATTTTTTTCATGGCCTGCTGTTCCACAGTGAGCTCAAAATCCATGATCCGCCTCCTTCCAATAGTTGTGCAGCAAACAACCGGGACCAATTTATCTTCAAAGGGTGGCCTTCCTCAAACTCAAAATGGCTCTATAAATTATAAATTCCCCTAATTCTCCCTTTCAAAAACAGGAGCAGTTATTCTCCCTTAAAAGCCGCCGCCCGGTTGAGCAGTTGATCCACATGCTGTAAACTCACCCGGTTGATAGCCGCCCCATCCAACATGCGGGCAATTTCCCTCCGCCTTTCCTCCGACTGGAGCCTTCCTGCCCGGGTAAGAGTCCGCTCACCGATTATCTCCTTGTAAAGCCGGTAATGGCCATCTGCCAGAGCGGCGATCTGGGCACTGTGGGTAACACAGACCACCTGGTGGTGCCGGGAGAGCAGCGACAGTTTTTCTGCCACCGCCTGGATGGTAGTTCCCCCGATACCGGCGTCAACCTCGTCAAAAACCAGCGTAGGTATTCGATCCTGACGGGCCAGAGCAGTTTTTAGAGCCAGCATTACCCGCGAGGTCTCTCCCCCGGATATAATTTTGGCCAGCGGTTTAACCGGTTCTCCGGGATTGGCGGAAAACATGAATTCCACCAGGTCTGCTCCCCGGCGGTCAGGTTGTTCCCGAAGATCAAAATTAACCGCAAATTCCGCCTCCGCCAGCGCCAATTCCGCCAGCACCGGGTGCAAACTCTGTTTTAGAAAATGAGCGGCTTCCCGACGCAGCCCGGTCAACTCTGTGCAGGCCTCATCATAAAGTTTTCCGGCATCGGCGATCCGGGGTTTAAGCAGCTCCGCCAGTTCAGCACTGTTCCGGAGTCTTTGCAGCTCACCTTCCGCCCGTGCAGAGTGTTCCAAGACCTGCTTTAAAGTAGCCCCATATTTTCGCTTTAAATCGGCCATTAATCCCAGACGATTTTGAATTCTGCTCAACTCGGCAGGATCAAAAACAATATTATCAATATATCCCTTAAGTTCCAAGGATAGCTCTTGCAACTGTGTAGAAATGCTTGCCAGAGACTCCGCCAGCGGACAAAGACCGGGATCGATCAAAGCAGCCTCGCTCACCAGATGCCCGGCAGTATGCAATCGGTCTGCTGCCGGAGCAATTTTGCCGATCTCATCTCCAGCAAACAGGTCTGTATAGGCCTGAAAAAGACAGGTGGAAAGTTTTTCGCTATGGGCCAGAATTTTTTCCTGCGCCCGCAGCTCCTCCTCTTCTTCCGCGGTCAGCCCAGCAGCATTAATTTCCTTTATCTGGTAACCCAGCACCTCTATTCGTCGCTGCCGTTCGGTGCTGTCCCGGCCCAGGGTTTCCAGTTCCAGAATAAGCTCTTTCAGCCGGCTGTACAGATCAGCCACTTTCAGGCGAGAGTCATCCAGCTTCTTTCCTCCAAAAGCATCCAAAAGTTCCAGGTGATTTTCGGGATGTAAGAGAGATTGGTGTTCATGTTGTCCGTGAAGATCCACCAGGTTCTGCCCCAGTGTTTTAAGAAAAGATACCGGCACCGCCCGGCCGTTAACCCGGGCTACACTGCGGCCGCTCAGGGATACCTCCCGAGAGATAATCAGCTCTTCTTCCCGGCCCAGCCCCGCTTCTTCCATCAGCTTGCTTACCCGGGGCATTTCCACCGGAGTAATTGCAAATATGGCCTCCATAAGCGCGGTCTCTTCTCCCTGGCGGATCTGCTCGCTGGTGGCCCGTTCCCCCAGAAGCAAGCCTAAAGCACCGATAATAATTGATTTTCCGGCACCCGTCTCACCGCTTAAGACATTAAGACCGGGGCAAAATTGTAGGGTAAGATCCTCGATCAAAGCATAATTGGAAACGTTTAGCTGAAGCAACATGGCTGCGCTCCCCCCTTAGATTACACTTCTTCAGTCCACCCGGGAGAAAAAGTTAGCCTTTCAGCTTTTGGTGTAGAATCTGGTAGAAAGAATGGCCGGCAAAGGTAATCAGGTGCACTTTTTCCTGCCCCCTGGATACTATTACCTGATCGTCGTCTTCAAGTGTAAAACCTTCCTGACCGTCCACGGTAAGCACTACCGGAGATTGACCGCAACTAACCTGCATTAATACTGTTTCGTTGCCGGTAGCGATCACCGCGCGATTGTAAAGGCTGTGGGGGCAAATCGGGGTGATCACCAGCAGTTCCAAATCCGGATTAACAATCGGCCCTCCGGCAGAGAGGGAATAACCGGTAGATCCGGTTGGAGAAGCTACAATTACCCCATCTCCCAAGTAACTTTCCAGAAAATTGCCGTCGATATATGTATCCAGCCTGATAATCCGAGAAAAAGGGCCCCGCGACACCACAATATCATTTAACGCCTGATATTCGGCCAGGGTTTTTTCTCTCCGCCTTATGCAGGCTTTCAGCATCATCCGCTGATCAATGCTGTACTGCCCACCCACGATATTCTGCAGGTAACGATCCAGAGATTCCACTTCAATTGCCGCCAAAAAGCCCCGCCGGCCCAAGTTTATACCCAAAATAGGAACCTGCCAGGAACAGAGATCCCTGGCTACCCGCAAAATGGTTCCATCACCGCCCACCACTACCACCAGGTCTATTCTTTCCCGCCAGTCGGAAAGCACCCCGGCCAGGGAACAGCCGGGCGGCAAATCACTAAAACAGCCGGTAAATTCCTGCAGCGCAACCCGGTGTTGCTCAAAAAAACTTTTAACTTTACCCACCACCAGGTCTGCATTCCGCTTTTCCCAGTTAGGTACCAACCCCACAGTTATCATTAACTGCCCCCAATTGCCCGGTATAAAATAGCTATTCCGATGGCTATTAGAATTAGTAAGACCACCTGCAATCCCCTTTGCTCAAAGCCGCCGTTCCGGCCACTTCCAAACACAAAAAAGAGTTCCTGAAATTTATCTTTTTCGTGGTCATAAAACAAAATCCCGTCCAGCTGAAAAAAAAGATAATCCAACAACATTTCATATCGCAAGCCGGCGGAAGCAAGCGGTGTGCCCTCGCCTCGTTTGATCTTTACCAGGTAGGTCTTACCGCCTTTTTTAACCGTAAATGCCCCCTGGTAATTAAACGGGCGGGATTTTTGATCAACCGTTAACGTTACCGGCACCTGGGGATGGGCTTCCTCCAGCTGGTAGCCTTCAATTTTAAGCCGGCTCAACACCGCCTCTTCGCGACGGGTAAGCTGCGGTTTGCGCCGGCGGCTACCGGTTTTAAAGCGCCTTTTGCTCCCTACCAGATAAATAGCATAGGCCCCTACCAGTAACAGCAATATCAGGTAATCCTGCCAGCGCATTGCATTTTACCTTTCCAAATATTTTCAACCCACTTTACAGCTTTTTAGGTTTTTGCTCTGCTTGAGTATGGCCAGTACCTCCGAGATAATTCCGGAAGCATCCAACCGATGTAGAGACAACAGTTTGCTGCGGGAGCCATGCTCCACGAACCTGTCGGCAATACCCAGCCGGCGTACCGGAACAGAGCAGCCGTGGTTGCTTAACAGCTCCATTACCGAGCTGCCAAAACCCCCATTCAGCACATTTTCTTCTACAGTCAACACCGCCCGGCATCTTTGGGCCCAATCGACAATTAGCTGTTCATCCAGGGGTTTAATGAATCGGGGGTCAATCACCGCCACCCTAATACCGCCTTCAGATAGCTTCCGGGCGGCTTTTAGGGCAGATCCGGCGGTACTTCCGGCAGCGATAATCAGCAAATCTTTCCCTTCCACCAGCAACCGGCCTTTGCCCCAGGGGAGCCCGGTGAGTTTTCCGATCTTCACCCCTTCACCCTGGCCTTTCGGGTAACGTATGGCCACCGGTCCCCGGGGCTGCTTAAAAGCAGTGTAGAGCATGTTTTGCAGCTCCTGTTCATCCACCGGTGCCATAATGGCCAAATTGGGGATCAGGCGCAAATAAGAAATATCAAACTGGCCCTGGTGGGTTTCCCCGTCTTCTCCTACTATACCGGCCCGATCAATCGCCAACACCACCGGTAAATTTTGCAGGCATATATCATGAATCAACTGATCGAATCCCCGCTGTAAAAAAGTGCTGTAGATCGCCACCACCGGTTGAAAACCTCCCGCGGCCAGAGCGGCGGCAAAGGTAATCCCGTGCTGTTCAGCGATGCCCACATCAAAAAAGCGATCGGGAAAGGCCGAGGCAAATTTATCCAGGCCGCTACCGGTAGCCATGGCGGCGGTAATGGCTATAATCTTTGGATTTTGCCTTGCCAGATTAACAATGGTATTGGAAAATATCTCGGTATAGGTAGGGGCCTCCCGGTGGGAGATTGTTTGACCGTTTTTCAGGTTAAACGGGCCGATCCCGTGAAAGCGTACCGGGGATTTCTCGGCATAAGTGTACCCCTTTCCTTTCTCGGTCAGGACATGCACCAGCACCGGCCCTTTCATCCCGGCGGCCCGCCAAAACACATCTTTCATGGTGGAAATATTATGTCCGTCCACCGGACCCAGGTAGGTAAAACCCAGCTCTTCAAACAGCACCCCCGGTACCAGCAGGTATTTCAGGCTTCTTTTCAGCCGTTCCGCAGATTCCACCATTCTTTTGCCCAGCACCGGAATCTGTTTGAAAAAATTTTCAAGTTCTTCCTTGAGCCTTGAATACTTGGGATCTGTACGCAGGCGGCCTAAATAAGCCGGTAAACTGCCTACATTGGTATTTATGGACATTTTATTGTCATTTAGCACTACCAGCAGGTCCGTTTTCAGGTGGCCGGCATTATTTAGGCCCTCCAGGGCCATTCCGCCGGTTAAAGCTCCATCACCGATTACCGCCACCACCCGGTATTTTTCTCCACGCAAATCCCGGGCTTTGGCCAGGCCCAAAGCGGCTGAAACCGAGGTGCTGCTGTGCCCGGTTCCAAAAGGATCATGTGGGCTTTCTGCAGGATTTGGGAAACCGCTTAGTCCGCCGTAGCGGCGTAGAGAAGCAAAACCGTCCCGGCGTCCGGTAAGCAGTTTGTGAGCATAGGTCTGATGCCCTACATCCCATATAATCTGATCCCGGGGGCTTTCAAAAGTGCTGTGCAAGGCCAGGGTCAACTCCACCACTCCCAGGTTGGGAGCCAGGTGTCCGCCGTTATCAGAAACCGTTTTTATAATAAAGCCGCGAATTTCCTGTGCAAGCTGCTTTAGTTGAGCCGGGCTTAGAATTTTTAAATCGCCGGGAAGATCGAGCGAGTTTAACAAACCATCCATGCCGCTACTCTCCTATTCTGTCTCGCCGGCGCAGTGTAAACAACCCGGAAACTTTCTCCAGCCTGGATATCACCCGGCCTGCAATTAGTATGACTTCCGTAGATTTATTTATGGCCACAGTCTTGCTCAACGCCTTTCCTCCCACCGTAAAGGCCGCCACTACCGCCGTTAACCCGATGTTTAAATATATTCCTGTACCTTGCGTCAGCCGGGGACAGCAGAAAGAAATTTTCAATACAATTAACGCTGCCAGAGTTCCGCTGATGATACCGCTGATATCTCCCACCACATCGTTGCAAAAATTGGCTACCTTTCCGGCGTGTTGAACCAAATTTACCGCTTCCCGGGCCCCGGGAACCTTTCGGGCGGCCTTGGCATTAAGCGGGGCCGGTTTAGCCGCGGCGGCGGCCGTGCCCACCAGATCAAATACAATCCCCAGGAAAACAACCAGGACCAGGATTAAAAATGAAACAGCCAGTGAATCAATTCTGGTTAACAGAATTTGAGAAGCCAGGCCCAGTAATATCGCTAGTCCAAAGGTCCATAGAAAAGCCGTCAGCGCCCATCCGGCATGGTGGTTTATCTTGAGTTTACCCACAAATCACACCTCATAAGGCCGGTACAAAATAAACACAAGTGGTGACGCTTCAGGTAAACGTTGCGGCTTAGGTCCAGAAGGATTTCCCGAATAACCGCCCGCCGTTACCGAACAGGTAGTTCCCTTTTAAGGTTATTCCTGCCGTGTCACCACCAGCAGAGCTGGATTACCACTTAGCTCACACTTTAATCCCTGAAGAGCCTCTCTAAAACGAGAACAGCCTAGGAGATTTCCTCAATGACACCAATCCGCCCTCTAGCCCCTTTTGCAAAGAAGGTTTAAGTAACAAGCTCCTCCTCCCTCTCCACTC
>CAYXBB010000002.1:0-77071 GCA_964463285.1 uncultured Syntrophomonadaceae bacterium
TCCTGGACCTGCCGCTTCTATCTCCATAGCCCCCGTCGAATCCTTACGCCCCCATATTCTAAATTTATTATATGCAAGCTGCTTTTTTAATTTGATATTTTTTCTTTCAAAGCCCGCTCGGCTTCCCGCCTGCTCTCCTTTTCCCGCAGGGCCTGCCTCTTGTCATACATCCTTTTCCCTTTAGCCAGAGCCAGCTCTATCTTGATCAGGCCGCCCTTCAAATAAATCTTTACCGGCACCAGGGTATAGCCCTTTTCCTTTACCTTGCCGGTCAGCCGGGCAATCTCCCGGCGATGCATTAACAGCTTTCGCCGGCGCAGCGGATCATGGTTAAAACGATTGCCCCGATCATAAGGGCTTATATGCATATTATACAGAAATATCTCGCCGCTATCAACCTGGGCATAGCTGTCCTTCAGATTTACCCGGGCCTGACGGACAGATTTTACCTCCGTACCGGTAAGCATGATTCCTGATTCATAGGTTTCATCGATAAAATAATCATGCTGTGCTTTTCGATTTCGGCTGATTACTTTTTCCATATATGTTTCCCCTGCAATCCTTCAAGTATAAAAAAACCGCTTATCTTTGCTGCTCATCGTATGATCCGATAAATCAACCCTACCCGACCACCGGCCAAGCAGGGCTTCATTTATTGATACAATGGGATAATAACATAACTCGCAGGTTACTGTCAATGGTTGGCTCAATTTTCCCACAACTTAGTTTAACTATTTATTCTTGCTAGCTACAGGTGAACAGAATTGCCCGTCTCTGCATCAAAATCCACCCCCACCTTCCCCCGTTAAAGGGGGTAAGAGATTTGGAGGATTCCTGTCAGTCAAAGGAGGAGGAGATTTAGAGATACGCCCACCGGTTGACAAACAGAATCACCCGTCCCTAATGCTCAAAAACAAGGGGCGAGAAATAAAAAAACCGGAAACCTTTTTGCCTATTAGCGAAAGAGTCAAATCCCTGGCTATGGTCAAACAAAATCATTGGCAATTATTCTATGGGGTTGTCCCATTGTTCGCTAAATACTATTTCGTTTAGCAATTTACGGGGACGGGGATCAGAAACCCGGGCGGGTACTCCTAACGGAGAAAGGGCTACTATCTTATATTCCCCGGGCACCTGGCAGACCTCCCGGGCTTTTTCTTCATCAAATCGTCCTACCCAACAGGTCCCCAGGCCCTCCGCCCGGGCAGCCAGCATCAAATGCTGCATGGCCAGCCCGGCATCCAGCATGTAATATTTCTTTTGATCCAGGTTTCCTGAATCCCCAGGGTTGGCGCAAAGAACTATTATTACCGGGGCCTGGGTAAATGCTTTAAAGGCAGGATTATCCTCGGGTAGGGCCTCCGCCAAGCGGTGCCTGTTTTCTTCTCTTCTCACCACAATAAATTTCCAGCACTGCTGGTTTTTCCATGAAGGGGCCAGGCGGGCGGCATTTAGAATCTTGTTCAGGGTTACCTCCAGAACGGGATCGCTCATATATCTGCGGACGCTCCGGCGGCTTTCGATAGCTTCATATAAATCCATCAGGTAAACACCTCCTGTAAGTAAAATTATCGGCGAGGAAACAGAGAATTCGGGTAGGGGGGAACCCCGCCCCTACACCTCCCCCTAACCCTCTCCCACCAGGGGGAGAGGGGCCTTGGCAAACCCAAAGACCTGTTCCCGTTGAATTCTGGTTTTCACCCCAACCTCTCTCGCCAGAAATGAGGAAATTCAAGGGGTCGTTCGCCCCTATTCCACCAGGCTGAAGGTCACGTTTCCTTCCTGCCTGCTGGTTCGCACCACCTTGATTCGCACTTCATCTCCTAACCGGTAAATTTTCCGCCGGCGCTCCCCCACCAGGGAGGCTTGTTTTTCCATGTACACATAATAGTCATCCTCTAGATCGCTTAAGGGGATCATCCCTTCTACAGTATTATCCAGCTCCACAAACATCCCGAAATTGGTCACCCCGCTGATAACACCGGTAAATTCTTCTCCCAGTTTGTTTTCCATATAAAGGGCTTTGGCCAAATCCTCGCTGGCCCTTTCCGCCTCCATAGCCACCCGTTCTTGCTCGGAGGAATGCTGGGCTATCATCGGAAGATGAGAGCGCAAAGAGGTCAACCGTTTGGCGGAAATTTTCTCTCCCCGCCCATATTCACCCAATAATCGGTGTATAACCAAATCCGGATAACGCCGGATAGGAGCGGTAAAGTGGGTGTAGCAGCGGGAAGCCAAGCCAAAATGCCCCTGATTATCGGCACTGTAACGGGCCTGGGGGAGAGAGCGCAGCAGCAGGTATTTGATGATCTTTTCTTCTTTTTTTCCTTTTGAACTTTGGAGTAGCCGGTTAAGTTGGAGCTGGGTTATCTGATCCGGCCTGCCCGGCAACCTGTAACCCAGAAAACTTATGGTTTCCATAAAGGCTTTTATTTTTTCTTCTTCAGGAATGGCGTGGACCCGGTATAAACCAGGTAGATCTTTTCGGTTAAAGTGGCCGGCGATCACCTCATTGCAAAGAATCATAAATTCTTCAATCAGTGATTCCGCCCGGCCCAGGTTCCGGCGGTTGATTTCAACCGGAAAACCCCGGCTGTCAAGTTTTATCTCTGCCTCCGGCAGATCGAGATCCAGCGTTCCCCGCTGTAAGCGTCGGTTTTTTAAAGCCGCGGCAAGCCGATCCATATTTCTTAGCCGCCCTAGTATCTCCCGTCCCGCTTCGGTGGTATCGCTGTTCTCCAGATAGGTCTGCACCCGCCGGTAAGTAAGACGCTTCTTAACCTCTATAATGCTGGGAAAAAAGCGGTAACCAAACAATTCCCCTTCCAGATCAACCTCCATCAAAACAGATATCGCCAGTCGCTCCCTACCTGCCTGCAGGCTGCACAGCTGTTCGGATAGAAGCGGAGGCAACATAGGGATAGTCTCGTCTATTAGATAAACGCTGGTCCCCCGGTTAAACGCCTCTTTGTCCAGAGAGCCGCCTTCCCGAACATAAAATGACACATCAGCAATGTGCACACCCAGCAGATAGCGCCCGGGTATCGAGCCGTTTTCTTCCAAAGATACGGCATCATCAAAATCCTTGGCCGATTCGCCATCGATGGTTACTGTAAACAGATTCCGAAGATCCTGACGCTTCTGTTCCCGGGCAATGAGCCCGATTCGATCTTCTCCGGGCAGTTTTTCCAGCTCTTTGAAAATTGCTTTCGGAAATTCACCGGGCAGGTTGAATTTATACCTGATAGATCTTTGTTCGGTCTGGCTGGAATCAGCCGGCCCGATCCTTTCCACCACCCGTCCCTGCATCTTGCGCCCTGTTTCCGCCCAGTGGTCGATCTTGACCACCACCTTCTCCCCGGAACGAGCTTTCTCCAGGCCCTTGGCGGAAACTTCCACCGGTTGGGTCAGGCAGCGTTCATCGGGCACCACATAGCAGCGTTTCCCTTTTCGCTCCAGGGTTCCCAATAGGCGGTTGCTTCCTCGCTGCAAAATCAAGGCCACTTCTCCTTCTTCCCGGCGACCTCTGCTATTATCGGATAGCTTAACCAGCACCCGGTCTTTGTGGAACGCCCCTTTCAGGTGACGGGCCTTTATATGTACATCTTCTTTCCCGGAAAGATCTGGTTTTAGAAAAGCGAATCCCCGGCGGTTGCCCCGTATGGTCCCGGTTAAATACCCGGAATTCCGGCCGGATATGGGATCAACTATAATGCCTTTGGACCAAATTTGTTCCAACTGCTTCTGTAAAACCAGTTTGTCTTCTCCCGGGATCAGAATAGAATTTAGCAACTGGCTATAGGTGAGCGCCCGTTTTCGGGGTTTGGAAAGCACGCGTATTAACCTGGAGGTTACCGGTGACAAGGTTTTAGTTTTTTTTAAACCCATATTAAAGCCCTAAATCCCGATCGATACCTTGCATGGCAACAAGGCTTATATTTATAAATTCCTCCAAAGAAAGCCCCAGTTCCCGGCAACTTTCAATTTGCTCCCGGCTGGCTCCCCGGGCAAAACTTTTTTCTTTAAAGCGGTTTAGAACAAAGTCCACATCGACCGCCGACAGTTTTTTTTGAGGGTGAATCAAAGCCGCCGCCACCAGCAGCCCGGTCACCGGATCCACCGCATACAGCGCCTTGTCCAGCAAGGTTTTTCTTTCTTCACCCAAGGCCGCATTATGGGCTTTTACCGCCTGCACCAGTTCCGCCGGCAATCCTTTATCTTCCAATATCTGCGCCCCTATCAACCCGTGTTTTTCCGGCTGATCGGCGGTCTGATCGTAATCCAGATCATGCAACAGGCCGGCCAGGGACCAGAGCGATTCATCCTGATCAAATCTTCCGGCCAGGCTGGACATTACCGCTTCCGTGGCCAGCATGTGTTTGATCAAATTTTTATTTTTTACCTGGCTTTTTACAAGCGCCAGAGCACTTTCTCTATCCACTGGCTTCCTCCTCTGTAATTTCTCTCACTTATAATAGCCCAAAAGGCCTCTAATAAAACGGAACCGGGCGCCTGAACCGATATTATTTGCCGCCACTCCGGAACGAACAAATAATCTAGTGCGCAGGAAAATTTAAGATCCCTTGCTATCAATAAAATTGACCGCCAGAGAGGTCCCTGCAGTTCCCGGCCGGCATTTTTCTCCAGTTAATTGGTGACAGAGAAGTAGTGAAACTTAGCGCAGAACTGTTAACAAGATGCACAAGGACATCCAGGCCACTGCCAGCCAGGTGGTAAACCGGCTTAACTTATCATCCAGCCCCTTTTTTTTCCCAAACAGAGTCTGCGCTCCCCCGGCGATCGCCCCCAGGCCGGTACTTCGTCCCGATTGCAGCAGCACGATGGCGATCAAGCCCAGGCAAACAATAATAAATATTATCTGTAACACAAATACCAACATGGCCTTACCTCCGCAATAGCTGTAAAACGATTGTATCACAAAACAAACCGATTTGTTACTACCTGCTTAAACCGCTGAAAATTTTTAAATAAGAGCCGAACAGAAGACCACCCGTTAACCGGATAGCCCTCTCACCCCACACCACTGTACACACCTTGTTTATAAATGCCAAATTTTAATCTTTTTCCTTACCGGCGGCGTTGTCAATGCAATTACCCGTTCTTTAAAATATTTCCAGTCCGGCAAACCCGGCGGCTGCTCCCAGGGATTCTTCAATTCGCAATAGCTGGTTATACTTGGACACCCGGTCTACCCGGGAAGGGGCACCTGTTTTTATGGCCCCGCTGCCGGTAGCTACCGCCAGATCCGCGATAAAACTATCTTCTGTTTCCCCGGAACGGTGAGAGATTATACACAGGTAACCGGCCTGCCGGGCCATCGCTATGGTGTCCAGGGTTTCGGTAAGAGTGCCGATCTGGTTCAGTTTAATCAGGATCGCATTGGCGATCCTGTCTGTGATCCCTTTGCTCAGGCGTCGAGAATTTGTAACAAACAGATCGTCCCCCACCAGTTTTAACTTTCCCCCCAGTTCCAGCGTCAGCTGCCGCCAGCCTCCCCAGTCTTCCTCCGCCAGGCCATCTTCGATGCTAACTATCGGGTAGCGCTCCTGCAAATCCTTGTAATAGGCGATCAACTCGCGGGCAGTTAAAGATTTTCCCTCCAGCCTGTAACTGCCGTCCCGGTAGAGCCCGGTGGCCGCTACATCCAGAGCTAAACAAATATCCTCTCCCGGTTTGTACCCGGCTTCCGAGATAGCTTCTACTATTACCGCCAACGCCTCTTCGTTTGAATTCAGGTTGGGAGCAAAACCTCCCTCGTCCCCTACCGTGGTACCAAGCTTTCGGGTTTTCAGGATTTTTTTCAGGGTATGAAACACCTCCGTGCCCATCCGCAGGGATTTGGCAAAAGAATCGGCCCTGGCCGGAAGAATCATGAATTCCTGGATATCAATATTGTTATCGGCATGCTCTCCCCCGTTGATAATGTTCATCATGGGTACCGGGAGCAAACCGGCTCCCACCCCCCCCAAATAGCGGTACAGGGGCAAATCCAGCATGGCTGCCGCCGCCCGGGCACAGGCCATGGAAACCCCCAGCAGGGCATTCGCCCCCAACCGCTGTTTACTATCGGTGCCGTCGATCTTGATCATCAGGCGGTCGATCTGCTGCTGGCCCAGTACACTTTGTCCCTTAAGCCGGGGGGCCAGCTCCCGGTGAATGTTGTTCACTGCGGTAAGTACCCCTTTGCCCAGATAGCGCTCCGGACAGTTATCCCGCAGCTCCAATGCTTCAAACGCCCCGGTGGAAGCTCCTGAAGGGACCGAGGCCCGTCCGCTCCAGCCCCCCGCCAGCCACACCTCCACCTCTACGGTAGGGTTACCGCGGGAATCAAGGATTTCCCGGGCAATAACTTCCTGAATCTGTTCTTCCATGGATAAGCCTGCTCCTTTACAAGATTATTTATCTGTTTCGCTCCGACAACTGCAGGCGGTTGATAAAATAAGGTTTCGCCCGGTCATCTGGGGTGGGCAATCAACACCGGCCAGCCCCAGCACGGTGGGGGCGATATCCGCCAGTATCCCCTCCCGATTTAGGATCACCGGTTCCGGGGTCAAAACTATAGCCGGAACCGGGTTGGCGGTATGGGCGGTATGCGGTGACCCTTGATCGTCGGTCATCTGTTCTGCATTGCCGTGATCGCCGCAGATCACTGCTCGCCAACCCCGGGAAGAAGCCTCTTCGGCAATCAATCCCACCGAATCATCCACCGCCTCCACAGATTTAACTGCCGCAGAAAAATCCCCCGTATGCCCCACCATATCGGCATTGGCAAAATTGGCCACGATAAACGGCAGCTCCCGATTGCGCAGAGCGGAAACTATCTCCACGGCAACACCCCTGGCACTCATTTCTGGCTGCAAATCGTAGGTTGCCACCTGCGGGGAGGGGATCAGCACTCGCTTTTCTCCGGGGAAGGGCTCTTCCCGGCCTCCATTTAAAAAAAAGGTGACATGGGCATATTTTTCAGTCTCCGCCACCCTTAGTTGCGGATATCCTAAACTGGATACCACTTCCCCCAGGGTCCCCTCCAGGTATTCTGGGGGGAAAGCTATCTTTACCGGCAGAGCCCGGTCATATTCGGTAAGAGTTACATAGCGGGGCCGGGGAGCCTTCGGACCGCGATTAAAAGCGGTAAATACCTCGTCTGCCAGAGCGTGGGTTATTTGTCGGGCTCGGTCGGGTCGGAAATTGAAACAAATTATGCTGTCCTGGGAACGGATAGTGCTCAATGGCAAGCCTTCCTCGTCCACTATCACCACCGGGGTAACAAATTCGTCCGTTTCCCCCCGTCCGTAAGCCGCCTCCAGGGCGGAAAGGGGATGGGTAGCCGTTATGCCTTCTCCGTAAACATAGGCCCGGTAGGTCTTTTCTGTGCGTTCCCAGCGCCGGTCCCGGTCCATGGCATAATAACGTCCACAGATGGAGGCTATCACCCCCGGATTGTTGGGTTCAATACTGTGCCGGTAAAGTTGTTCCAAAAAAGGCCGGGCACTGGCCGGCGGGGTATCCCGGCCGTCTAATATGGCATGGATATATACCCGGGCCAGCCCTTCCTGTTGGGCCATTTTGAGCAGGGCCAGCAGGTGGGTAAAATGGCTGTGTACCCCTCCGTTGGAGACCAGGCCGATCAGGTGAAGAGCGCTACCGGATTTTCGCGCCTCGACCATGGTTTCGATCAATATCCGGTTTTGAAAGAACTGTCCGTTTCGAATAGATTGTGAAATACGGGTTAAATCCTGGTAGACAATCCGTCCGGCACCTATATTCAAATGCCCCACTTCCGAATTTCCCATCTGGCCGGAAGGCAGGCCCACCGCCTCCCCGGAAGCCTGTATTACAGCCCAGGGGAACTGCTTGCACAGGCGATCCATGCAGGGAGTGGAAGCCCGGGCTATGGCGTTGCCCGGTAATTTTTGACTGTACCCCCAACCGTCAAGTATTAACAGCAGGACCGGGTTCAACAGGCCGCCTCCCTGGCAGCTTTAATCAATGCTAGAAATGTATCGGGTTGTAAACTGGCCCCTCCTACCAGGGCGCCGTTAATCACCGGCAGGGATACAAATTCGGAGATATTTCTTTCGTTTACACTGCCTCCGTATTGAACCTGCAGTCGTTGCAAGATTTCCGGGGCCAGGGCCTCCGCGGCAATTTCCCGGATCAGCTGTGCCGCCTGCCCGGCATCGTCGGCAGAAGCAGCCACTCCGGTACCGATAGCCCATACCGGCTCATAGGCAATAATAAGACGCTTTATCTTCCCCAAGGCAACCCCCTTTAAAGCCTCTTCCACCTGGCTGCGGAGCACCTGTTCCGTAGCCCCTTCCCGGCGTTCCAGGGCGGTCTCTCCCACGCACAGCACCGGGATCAGCCGGTGTTCCAACGCCGCCAACATTTTTTTATTAACTGCCGGGTTGTCCTCCCCCAGAATATGGCGGCGTTCAGAATGGCCGATAATTACATGGCTAACCCCCAGTTCCGACAGCATGGTCGCCGAGATCTCTCCGGTAAAAGCTCCGGAGGCAGCCCAGTGCATGTTTTGCGCTCCCAATTTAACCGGACTGCCGGAAAGCCCTTGCCGTACCGTCAACAGAGCGGTAAATGGAGGGCAGATTAGGGTCTCCACATCCTCCATCAAACAGTCTCCGGCTTCTACCAGGCGGCGGCAAAAATCCGCAGCCTCCTCCATAGTTTTGTGCATCTTCCAGTTGGCGGCAATGATCAGTCCCACCGGTTGATCCCCCCTAATTCCGTTCTTTTAACACTGCAATCCCCGGCAACTCTTTACCCTCCCAAAATTCCAGGGTGGCCCCGCCGCCAGTAGAGATAAAATCAATCTCCCCGGTCAGACCGAACTTATCTAAAGCCGCTACAATATCTCCCCCACCTACTACTGAGTAAGCCCTACTGCCGGCGATCGCCCGGGCCACCTTTTCAGTGCCCCGGTGAAAGGGGGTGATTTCAAATACCCCCAGCGGCCCATTCCAGATCACCATTCCGGCTCCATAAATTATTGAAGCATACTCTTCCGCGGTAGCCGGGCCTATGTCTAGTGCTTTCCATTTTAAAGGAACTGTTCCCGGAGGTACAGAAATCACCCGGGGAGGGTTTTCCGGCTGCAGATCCCCAGCCACCACCAGATCTATCGGCAACAACAGGCGACAACGGCTGTGGCGGCTACGCTCCCAAAGTTCCCGGGCTATCCCCGCCAGATCGGGTTCAAACAGCGAGTCCGCCAGCTCGTTGCCGAGGGCCGCCAAAAAAGTATTGGCCATCCCTCCCCCAGTTAACAGGTAATCGGCCATGGTTAAAAATTGCCTTATAACCCCCAGCTTGTCCGATATTTTGGCTCCTCCCAATACTACCACCAGTGGGCGGCCGGGGTTTGCCAGACATCGTCCAAGGGTTTTTATTTCTTTTTCCATCAGTAATCCCGCCACTGCCGGTATATAATCAGCAACCCCGGCAGTAGAAGCATGCGCCCGATGAGCGGTGCCAAAAGCATCATTAACAAATATATCCGCCGGCTCCGCCAGCTGCCGGGAAAATTCCGGGCTATTTTCTTCCTCACCCGGCTCAAATCGCAGGTTTTCAAGAAGGAGCACGCTGCCCGGCTCGGAGGTAGAGACCGCTTCCCGAACCGATGGGCCGGTTACCTGATCCAAATCGATAACCGGCCGGCCCAACAGCGCCTCCAGACGGCGAGCTACCGGATGCAGCCTCAACTCCGGTACCACCATCCCCCGGGGGCGGCCCAAATGAGAAGCAATTATTACCTGGCGCACCCCCTGTGCCAGTAAGTAGCGGATAGTAGGTAGCGCCGCCCGGATGCGGGTATCATCGGTCACTTTCCCCTCCCTCAGGGGAACATTAAAATCAACCCGTAGCAGGATCCGCTTTCCGGAAAGGCAAACCTGTTCTACACTTAACTTGTTAAAATTCACCGGTATCACCAAACCCAATGTACCAAAAGATTTTTATACTTTAACCCGGCTCTATTTTACCACAAAACCCTATTTTTACCCGAAAGCCGCTCAAAAAAACCACCTCGAAGGTGGTTTAACAACAAATCCAGCCGGGGAAGGCTAAATCCGGCGCCGTTTATAAGAGGGGGGAATACCGATCTCCTCCCGGTATTTAGCTATCGTGCGGCGTGAAATAATAATCCCATTCTCTTTTAATCTGCCGACCATCTGCTGATCACTAAGCGGTTTTAACGGGTTTTCCCGTTCAATCATCTCTTTTAAATAATTCTTAATACTGTGGGACGAATAATCTTTCCCTCTGTCGCCGGAAACTCCGCTGGAAAAGAAAAATTTCAGCGGGAAAAGCCCCCGGGGGGTTTGAATATACTTGTTGGAGGTAGCCCGGCTAACCGTAGATTCATGGATCCCCAGCCTCTGGGCAACCTCTCTCAAGGTAAGCGGTTTAAGATGCTTAATTCCCTGATCCAGGAATTCTCGCTGGAATTCGACAATCTGCGAAGTTACCCGGTAAAGGGTCAGTCTGCGCTGTTCAATGCTTCGGATAAGCCACAGGGCGCTCTCCATCTTGCCTTTAACAAAGCTGACCAACTGCTCATCGTCGGTCCCGGTGCGCAATAGCCGTTGATAAAAAGGACTGATGGTCAGGCTGGGGGTACCGCCGTCACTGGCAGTAATTATATATTCTTCACCCACCTTTTCCACCATTAAATCAGGGGTAATATAACGGGTTTCCTCTCCTTCCCCGTAAATGTTTCCCGGTTTGGGATTAAGGTGATTGCGGATAAAATCGATGGCCACTTGAACCTGTTCCGGCTCGCAGCCCAGCCGGGAAGATATGTAGCGATAACGGCTGTCGGCAACCGCCGGAAGGTAATTGGTTATTATCTCTTCCACCAGGGGAGGAGGAGATAAGAGAATCCGGTGCAGCTGTAGCAACAGACATTCCCGGATGTTTCGCCCCCCTATTCCCGGAGGTTCCAGGCCTTGCAAGATATCTAGACCGGCGGTCAGTTCCTTTTCCGTAGCCCCTATGGAGAAGGCCAGTTCAGCCAGATCACCCCGCAAATAACCGTTGCTGTCAAGATTCCCCACCAAATAGGAGGTAATATTATATTCTTCCCGGGAAAGCGGCATCAGGTGGAGTTGCTCCATTAGATCACCCTGCAAGGTTTTCCCTTCTCGGGCATAGTTATCAATAGACGGAGGATCCTCTTTGGGGTAAAACGAGGCAAAACTATTATCAAGGTTGCTATCCCGAAGATATTCCTCCCAGGGAAAATCGTCTGCCTCCGTTTTATCCGGGGTGGTAATATCCTCTTCCTCTTTTTCCCCGTTCTCCTGGATCTCCAGCACCGGGTTCTCCAGCAACTCTCGCTGCACATATTCTTGAAGTTCTATCCGGGAATACTGCAACATGGAGATAGCCATCTTCAGTTGTGGGGTCATGATTAGCTTTTGGGTTTGTTCCAGTTTCAAATGAAAATCTAATCTCAAGCCTCTTCACCCCCCTTACCAGTATTATATTTCGACGAATAACATAATACTCCTGCTATTTTTGCAAACAAGTCTGACAGATTGCTTTTAAGGGCAGATTTATGAGGGGATGGTCTTTCGGGCCAGGCGAGCCAGCTGCCGGAAACGGTGATTCATTCCCGACTTTCCCAGGGGCGGGTTGAGCATCTCTCCCAGCTCTTTTAAGGAGGCCTCCGGGTGTCTTTTCCGTAAGCAGGCTGCTTCCCGCAAGTAGGGAGGCAGGTTGGGTATACCGATTGACCGTTCTATTTTGGCAATGGTCTCTATCTGCTCCCGTGAAGAGGTCACTATTTTGTCAAGGTTGGCGGTATCACAGTTTACCAACCGGTTAATCCGGTTGCGCATGTCTTTAATAATCCGAATGTTTTCCAGTTCCAGCAAGGCATTATGGGCGCCGATCACCCGTAAAAATTCGGCAATCATCTCCCCGTGTTTTAAATATACATAATGGGCCTGCCGGCGTTCACGGATAAAGGCCCTGACTTCAAACCTTTGCAGAAGCTGTTGTATCAAAAAAGTGTCCTCCCGATAACCACAACTAATTTCCAGGTGGTAACCGGAAGGTGATATGCTCAGAGAGCCGCCGGCCAAAAATGATCCCCTTAAGAAGGCCCGCTGACAGCAGCGTTTTTTTATCTCCCGGTGGGCTTTCCGGGAAAGACTGGGCTGTCCTTGAACAGTACAAAAGCCGAGGTAGCCCAGCAGTTCATCCACCGCCTCCTTGCCTTTAATCTGAACCAGGTAGTTAACCTTGCCCAGACGTCGACCCTGTTGCTTGATTACCTGGGGAGAGTTGAATCCGGCTCCTTTAATAAGTTGAAATAAATAACGGGCCAGAAAACTGTAACCGACTGCTATTTCCAGGTGGCGGTGCCCATCACTCAGGACCAGAAAACCCCGTAGCAGAACCAGGGCAACAAGCTCGCTGCGCCGGCAGCAGCGGGGATATTCCGGGTGCATGATTAATTCCTGATCGATCTCACGGGTAAAAGTCATGGAAACCTCCTGCAACTTTGCCGGTTGTATTACCTCCGGGAAGCCACATTTTACGCATTACACCTTGTTAATGTCGCGGTGCTCAATGCTTACTGAATACTGGTCCTCAAGAAAACGCCCCAGATCATTGGCAATAACTACTGAACGGTGCCGCCCCCCGGTGCATCCTATGGCCACCACCAGGCTGCTTTTCCCCTCCCGCACATAGTAAGGGATAGTAAATTTCAGCAGATCACGAAGCTTTTGATAATACTTGTGGCTAACCGACCAGCGGTAAATATATTCACTTATCAGCGGGTCATCGCCTTTCAAATATTTCAGGTGTTCCACGTAAAAAGGGTTGGGCAAGAATCGCACATCAAATACCAGATCTGCTTCCAGGGGAAGGCCGTATTTAAATCCGAAAGAAACCAGCTGAATCAACATTTTACGATCTCTAAGCTCGGGTTCGGCATAAACCAGGGCAATTTTTTCTTTCAGCTCAGCCGGCGATAACTGCGAGGTGTTGATAATATAGTCCGCCCTTCCCCTTAGACCGCTTAGCATTTTTTTTTCCTTGTGCAACAGCTCGCTAAGAGTCCCCCCGGAAAAAGGGTGACGCCGGCGGGTCTCCTTGAAACGGCGGATCAGAATCTCTTGCTCGGCTTCCAGAAATAGGATCTCATAGTTGACCCCGGTTCCTTCCAACTCATCAAGGACCTCAAACAAATCCTCAAAAAAAGCCCCACCCCGGATGTCACAGACCAAGGCCACCTTGTTGATTTTACCTTCGGAATGGGTACAGAATTCGGCAAACTTGGGGATAAAAGTGGGCGGCAAATTGTCCACACAAAAATACCCCAAATCTTCAAAGCAGTTAACCGCATTGCTTTTGCCCGCACCCGAAAGCCCGGTAATTAGCACCAGCTTTAGAGGTTGTTCAAACCCGGTCAATCAGATCACCCCTTTCAGTTCCGATGGTACCCCTGGCGCACTGCAGTTAACAGCCCGGCCTTTATCCCCCGCCGTGTAAGAAATCATAAACCCGGGTAGCCAGTTGTTCGCTAAACCCCGGTACCAATTTAATCTCCTCCAGGGAAGACTGCCGCAACTTGTCTACGCTTCCAAAATAGCCGAGAAGGGTTATCCTTCGTTTGGGCCCGATACCCGGGATGTCCTCCAACCGGGAGTGCCGGCTCCGGGCCAGGCGACGGCGCTGGTGGTAAGCCAGGGCAAACCGGTGAGCCTCGTCCCGGATCCTCTGCAGCAACTGCAGCAGCTGCGAATGGGCCGGCAAAATAATCGGAGAGGCGGCTCCTTCCAAAAAAATATGTTCCGGGCCTTCGGCCAACGCCAGCAAGGGGAGTTCGAATTTCCCTGCCAGGTTTAGGGCCCGCCGAGCAGCGGTCAGCTGGCCTTTACCGCCATCAATCAATATCAAATCCGGTTCCGGCCAATCCTGACGGGGAAGGCGACGCTGCAGCACCTCCTGTATAGCGGCGTAATCATCACCGGGAGGTGTTTCGCGCAACAAGAACCGCCGGTAATTGTCGGTGCAGGGTAGAGCCTGTTCAAATACCACCATCACCCCCACCGTCTCCTCTCCCCGTAAATGGGAGATATCATAACCTTCAATTCGCTGAGGCACCTGCTTCAACCCCACCAGTCTTGACAGTTCCAGCAAGGGTTCCTCCTCTCGCCTCCGGGAGCGCAGGGCTTGTTCCTGCAAGGCCAGGCGGCCATTCCGGCCGGCCAGTTCCAGCAGGTCTTTCCGTTTCCCCCGGCGGGGGACCTTTAAAAAAACCTTGCCCTTCTTTTTTCGGCTTTGTAACCACTGCTGCAACAGTTCCGCCTCCTCGGGCAGGCAGGGAACGATAATTTCTACCGGTAAGCTCTCCACCCGACTGTAATAGGTTTTTATAAAGCCGGTTAGAATTTCCCGGTCTTCAAGGCCGACAGTTCCGGTTAGAGGAAAATGTTCCTGGCTTAACAGCTTGCCTTCCCTAATTTTAAACAGGTGAATTGCCGCTCGCTGTTCCTGCCTGACCAGGGCCAGCACATCCTGATCTAAACCCCTCGGTGTCAGCACTTTTTGTTCCTGGGTCACTACCTCCTTAAGCGCCAACAGCTGGTCCCGCAGCCGGGCCGCCTGTTCAAAGGCCTGTTGTTTTGAAGCCTCCTCCATTCGCCGGGTAAGATCGTTTTCCAGAGAGCGGATCCTCCCTTCCAGGAATAGCACTGCCTGCTCCACCATCTGCCGGTATTCCTTGAAAGGAACCTGATCTTTCCCCCGACAGGGTGCCAGGCAGCGGTTCATCTGGTAGTTCAGGCAGGGACGCTTGGTAGAAGGATCCCCGGTAAGGGCCTGCCGACACCGTTTTAATGGGAAAATCCTGCTCAACAGATGCAGGGTATCGCGAACCGCCCCGGCCCTGGTAAAGGGTCCAAACCAGCGCTCTTTACCGGTGGTGGGACCGTAGTTTTTCTTTTGGGAAAGGCGCAGCATCTCCAGGCGTGGGTAGGGCTCTGCCGTAAGCAACAGATAGGGATAATCTTTGTCATCTTTTAAGTTTACGTTGTACCGCGGGCGATGTTTTTTGATCAGGTTGCACTCCAGCACCAACGCTTCCGCCTCGGTGTCGGTTACCATATATTCAATATCGGTCATGTGGGATTGTAGCACTTGAATCCGCGGAGGCAGGCCCGCCTTGGCCAGATAATACCGCACCCGCTGTCTGAGTGCTTTGGCCTTGCCCACATAGATAATCTGTTGCCGGGCATCCTTGATCAGGTATACCCCCGGAGAGCCCGGAAATCGCTTTACCTTTTCTTCCAGCTCTTCCAATACCTCGGCCATACCCGTCTCCTCTGTGTTAACCTTTTTCTTTTCCGGAGCCGGCAAGGGCTAAACCTCCTTCCAGCACCTTCTTAAGCCATTTTCCGGTATAGGAGCCTTTTACTCGGGCTACCTGCTCAGGAGTCCCCTGGGCTACCACCTGTCCGCCCCCCTCCCCGCCCTCCGGTCCCAAATCGATCAGGTAATCGGCTCTTTTTAATACATCGGGGTTGTGCTCGATCACCAGCACGGTATTCCCGGCCCCGGTTAATCTATTTAAAATAACCAGCAGTTTGTTGATATCCTCCAGATGGAGTCCGGTAGTAGGTTCATCCAAGATATAGAATGTGCGCCCCTGACTACGCCGGGAAAGTTCGGTAGCCAGTTTTACCCGCTGTGCTTCTCCGCCGGAAAGAGTGGTGGCCGGCTGGCCCAACCGTATATATCCCAATCCTACATCCTGCAAAGTTTGTAACTTGCGCACAATCCGGGGAAAAGGTTCAAATAGCTCTACGGCTTCCGATACAGTCATATCCAGGATATCGGCAATATTTTTCCCTTTGTAATGTATTTCTAGAGTTTCCCGATTGTAGCGCTGTCCGCGGCAAACCTCGCAGGGAACATAGACATCGGGCAGAAAGTGCATTTCTATGCGCAATATGCCGTCTCCCCGGCAGGCTTCGCACCGGCCCCCTTTTACATTAAAGCTGAATCTTCCCGGGCGGTAACCCCGCTTACGGGATTCCACCAGCTGGGAGAAAAGTTCCCGGATCCCGTCAAACAGCCCGGTGTAAGTAGCCGGATTGGAGCGGGGGGTTCTCCCGATAGGAGCTTGATCGATCACCACCACCTTGTCCAGATAGTTCAGCCCCTCGATCCGATCATGATCCCCGGGCTGTTCCCGGGAGCGATAAAGGTGCCGAGACAGGGCCCGGGCCAAAATCTGGTTTACCAGGGTGCTTTTTCCGGACCCGGAAACCCCGGATACGCAGACGAATAGCCCCAAGGGTATCCCTACATCAATATTTTTTAAATTATGCTCGCGGGCACCCTTGATCCACAGCCAGCGTTCGTTGGGAGTTCGTCTTTGATCCGGAAGGGGAATAGACTTTCGTCCAGACAGGTAATCTCCGGTAACCGATCCCGGGGTGCTTATGATTTTCTCCAGGGTCCCCTGAGCTACTATATTGCCACCCCGAGCGCCGGCACCGGGGCCGATATCCACTATATGATCCGCCCGCAGGATGGTCTCTAGATCATGTTCTACTACAATTACCGTGTTACCCAGATCGCGTAAGGCCTCCAAAGTGTCCAGCAGGCGAGCACTATCCCGCAAATGGAGGCCGATGCTGGGTTCATCCAGGATATAGATCACCCCGGTCAAACCGGAACCGATCTGGGTCGCCAGCCGAATCCGTTGGGCCTCCCCTCCGGAGAGGGTTGCCGCCGGGCGATCCAGGGTCAGGTAACCCAGCCCGACATTGATCAAGAACTGCAGGCGGGCCCGGATCTCTTTTAACACCTGGTGGGCGATCTTCTGCTCCCGTTCGGTCAGTGAGAGTTCTATTAAACGCCGCTCCGCTTCCCCCACGGTTAATGCCGATGTCTGGGATATGTTGTACCCCCCCACCAACACCGACAGGCTAGACTCCTTTAAGCGGCGTCCCCCACAGGCCGGACAGGAGCAATCAACCTGGTAACGGGCCAACTCCTGACGTACCTCTTCAGACTCGGTGGTCTCAAGGCGGCGCTCAAGCAGCTTGATGATTCCCGGGAAGGGCTTGCGGTAATTGCGCACCCGGCCGAAGCTGTTAACATAACGGAATCTTATCGGCTGGGAAGATCCATAAAATACAATCTGTTTATGTTCCGGAGGCAGATCTAGGAACCGGAGATCAAGATCTATTCCGAAGGCATCGGCAGCCGCCTCCAGAAACTGCCGGTAATAAAGGGTGCTTCCTTTATAAGGGTGAATGGCCCCCTCGGCGATGGTCAGCTCGGGATAAGGTACAATCAGTTCCGGCGAAAATTCAGCCCGCTTACCAAGCCCACTGCATTCCGGGCAGGCGCCGTAAGGGCTGTTAAAAGAAAAAACCCGGGGGCTTATCTCCTCGAAACTGAATCCGCAGCGGGGACAGGAAAAAAGCTCGCTGAACAAGTGCTCTTCTCCGTCAACCTCCTGGACCAGAGCCAGCCCCTCACCTAATTTCAGGGTAATCTCCAGGGAATCGGCCAATCGGGTTTGAATCCCTTCCCGGACCACCAGCCGATCCACCAGCACTTCGATGGAATGCTTTTTCATTTTGTCCAAAGTGATCTGCTCTTCCAGCTCATAGATCTGCCCGTCTACCCGAACCCTTACATAACCCCGACGGCGCATCTCCTCCAATAGGCGAAGATGTTCCCCTTTGCGCCCCCTGACCAGGGGAGCCATAACCTGCAAACGAGATCCTTCCGGCAAAGCCATGATTTGATCCACCATCTGCTGAACAGTCTGCCGGTCAATAGGTTGACGGCAGTGAGGGCAGTAGGGTCTGCCGATCCGGGCATACAGCAACCGCAGGTAATCATAAATCTCGGTAACTGTACCTACCGTGGATCGGGGATTGCGGGAGCTGCTTTTCTGATCTATGGAGATGGCTGGAGAAAGTCCCTCAATATGATCCAGATCCGGCTTATCCATCTGTCCCAAAAACTGGCGGGCGTAGGCGGACAAAGACTCCACATACCTACGCTGTCCCTCAGCATAGATAGTATCAAAAGCCAGAGAGGATTTCCCCGAACCGCTCAGCCCGGTAAATACAATAAGCTTGTTTCGGGGAAGGGTTAAATTGATGTTTTTTAAATTGTGTTCCCTGGCCCCACGTATTTTAATCTCTCCGGAGATCATCTTCCTCACCTTGAATTTCAATTATTTTCAACAGGCGGGCGATGTCGTCCGCCCCTACAACATTTTCCGCAGATCCCTCCCCTTTGGTAAAGGAGGACCGGGAAGGATTTTCCCCTGGCCCCGGGAGGCGCTGGTCTGTTCCAGATCAAATATAATATCTCTTAACCCGGCTGCTCTTTCAAATTCCAGATCCCGGGCTGCCTGTTCCATTTCTCTTCGCAATCGGGCAATCGTTTTTTTTCGCTGAGAGGGTTCAAGATCAACCAGTTTTTCCGGACCGTATTCACCGCTTTCCTCTGCTGTCACGGTAGCCTCGATCAGGCTGCGCACCGGCTTGACCACGCTGCGGGGGGTAATCTGGTAAGTGCGGTTGTGGGCCATCTGTTTTTGACGGCGCCGCTCTGTCTCTTCTAGGGCCCGGCGCATTGAATCGGTTATTATGTCGGCATACATGATCACCCGGCCGGAAATATTGCGGGCAGTCCGGCCGATAGTTTGAATCAGTGAACGCTCCGATCTCAAAAAACCTTCTTTGTCCGCATCAAAAATGGCTACCAGGGCCACTTCGGGGAGATCCAGTCCTTCCCTAAGCAGGTTGATCCCGATCAGAACGTCAAATTCTCCTAAACGTAAACCCCGAATAATAGACATCCGTTCCAGGGCGTCGATATCGGAATGCATGTAGCGTACCCTTAAGCCCATTTCGCGATAATATTCGGTGAGGTCTTCGGCCATCCGCTTGGTTAAGGTGGTTACCAGCACCCGCTGGTTGGATTTGACTACTGACCGAATTTCGCCATATAGATCATCTACCTGTCCACCCGCCGGTCGAACAAAAACCCGGGGATCCACCAGGCCGGTAGGACGGATGATCTGCTCAACCACCGCCTGGCTTTGCTCCAGTTCCCAGGGGCCGGGGGTGGCAGAAAGAAAAATGGCCTGTTTTATCAGCTGTTCAAATTCCTTGAATATAAGCGGCCGGTTGTCCAGCGCCGAGGGCAGACGGAACCCATGTTCCACCAAGGTGCTTTTACGTGAGTAGTCGCCGCGGTACATACCGTTTATTTGGGGAATAGTAATGTGGGATTCATCCACTATCAACAGAAAATCCTCCGGGAAATAATCGAGCAGGGTATAGGGCCGGCTTCCTTCCGGGCGCCGGTCAAAATGCCGGGAATAATTTTCGATTCCGGAACAGAAGCCCACCTCGGTAAGCATCTCCAGATCATAACGGGTACGTTGTTCAAGCCTCTGGGCCTCCAGCAGCCGCCCCTGTTGCCGCAGCGCTGAAAGACACTGTTTTAGTTCCTGCTGGATATCCGCTACCGCCAGGGGCAACAGCCCGGGAGAGGTAACATAGTGGGTAGCCGGAAAAACAGCGGCATGGGTGCGTTCTCCAATTACCCGGCAGGTCAGGGGATCTATCTCCCGAATCCGTTCAATCTCATCGCCAAACATCTCCACCCGCAGGGCCGCCCCGGTAAATGAGGCCGGGAAAATTTCAATCAGCTCTCCCCGGGCCCGGAAAGTTCCCCGTCTGAAATCAATTTCATTGCGCTGGTATTGAATGGATACCAGCCGGGAAAGAATTTCGTCCCGGCTAATCTCCGCTCCCACACGCAGTGAAAGCAGCTGTTCACCATACTCCCGGGGAGACCCCAATCCATAAATGCAGGACACGCTGGCTACGATGATTACATCACGCCGTTCCAGCAGGGCACTGGTAGCAGAGTGGCGCAATTTGTCTATCTCGTCGTTAATAGAAGAATCCTTCTCAATATAGGTATCGGTCTGGGGGAGATAGGCCTCCGGCTGATAGTAATCATAATAGCTGATAAAAAATTCCACGGCATTGTCGGGAAAAAATTCTTTAAACTCGCTACAAAGCTGGGCAGCCAGGGTCTTGTTGGGGGCCATCACCAGGGTGGGACGCTGAATCTGTTGAATGATATTGGCCATGGTAAATGTTTTTCCGGAACCGGTTACCCCCAGCAGGGTTTGGTAACGAAAACCCTTGTTCAGTCCCTTTACCAGGCTTTGAATGGCCCGTGGCTGATCTCCGGCAGGAGTATAGTCGGTTACCAGTTTAAATGGTTTTCCCGCAGGCATCTGTCGCACCTTCATACGTATATTTCAATATTTCATTATACCATAACCCGACAAGCGGTTCCTGTACCGGGTTGTATACAAAACCGGTAGTCTACCCTTAAAGTGGCAGGTTGTCGTTCTATTTGACACTTAAAACATTGTCTACAACAGCCGTCCCCTGGAGAGGATCAGGACCAGGCCGATCACCATAAATAATATCGCAGTGCCGATTTTCATATACCGGGGATTGAACCGGGATAACAGGCGAGATCCCAAATAAACGGCCAGGGCGTGGTTGGCGGCCATGGCCAGCATGGCTCCGGTGAGCACAGGCAGCGGTCGGCCGAGGTTGGCAGCCAACAACATGGCCGCTATTTGGGTTTTATCTCCGATCTCCGCCAAAAATACCATCCCCAGGGTCTGGTAGAAACCGGTCTTTCCGGAAGGAAGATCAGAATCCCTTTCCTTTTTAACTGCGGTGTACAGACCCATTAGGATAAATGCTCCCCCGGAAGCGGCTATCAGCACCGGTTGGGGAAAATAAGTTGCCATCATCTTTCCAGCAAGTATAGCCATGCTCAGCACCAGGAATAAGGCGGAAAGGGCACCGCCAAGCACCTGCAGGGGAGGGTGGCGGCCGGCCATGGACAGGGATACCAGCTGGGTTTTATCGCCGAACTCGGCTATGAATATGGTGATAAACGCCGTGAACAAAGCAGAAACCATAAACGCCTCCCCTATCTCTTATCCCGCTGCCCAAACAAACGTCGCAAGGGGTTTAAAAAGGTGGGAGTTTTTATCTCCACATATACCGGACAATCCGGGGGAGGGGCAGCGATAATTCCCAGCTCCGCTCCCCAGTGTAAGGTGGAAAAATAGCTCGGGGGGGTAGGACACCGATGGGGCCTGCTCTCTATCTCTCCGGAAGGGGGCTTTTTGAGAACCACCGAAAATATCCGGCCTTTGCGGTCTATCTCCATAAGGGTCATGAAATAGCTGCGTTTGATCAATGAAAACAGATCCGGGCTGCCCCCGGGCAGCTCCTCGCCATTTATTTTAAGTATGATATCCCCTGATTTGAGGCCGGCCTGATCAGCGGCGGATCCGGGTATTACCATCATTACTCCCGTCCCTCGGGGGGGTGACAAATAAATTGGGCGTTTTGATGATTCTCGCCGTTGGCCATGAATGATAACCCATTCATGGCCCAGGGGAGCCAGCAATATACCGGGCAGGGTTAGCCAGGAGTTAAGCTCTGCTGCTATCGCCACCGCCAGCAACACCAGGCTATATATCGCCAGGTAACGGGCTGAAACGACAGATTTTTCTCGCGGCGAACTCGATACAGCCAGATCGGCATAACCAAGACCGGCTACCACCGGTACCGCCATGTATTGCAGGGTTTCGCCGGGACCGGGTTTCAAAGCAGCCTTAATAATCGGCCACCACTCCGGCATACTAACCCCGGCAATTTCCGAAGATAGAACCGCCGTTACCATCAATGCCACCAGGGGCAGCGGCCAGAACCGCTGTAAAGTAAATCCCCCCACCACCTGCCCCTCCGGTTTTTTAAAATATACCGGGCTGGAATTCCAGTGACCTCCAAGATAGATCAGCAAAGATTCTATCAGGTGCAATAGCGCGATCAGGGCCAGCAGAGCCGGTACATGAATTTTAAACAACCCTTCTGTTAATGGAAAAGTAGCTAAGGAGGGGGAATACAAAGAAAGCAGCTTTACCAGCACGCCAAACAAGGCTACGATCCCACCGGCATAAGAAAAACAAAGATAACGAGGGTTTACAAACAACAGCAAAATTGCTACCGGCCAGATATATATCAACCCCATCTGCTCCAGCGACAACCCCAGTAAAACAAACATCAGGCTGGCTAGAAACCCACCGGCGGCCCCCAACCCTATGGAACCATAAAGTTGCGGCCAGATCCTGTTAATTGTCCGGCCAAATAGTTTTTTTTCCATACCCGCCATGCGCCGATGCTGAATAAAAATCAAAATCAGCACCATCCAGTAAAACGGGGTGAGAAAGGTGTAAGAAAAGGTGGTAATGATAACCTGGCCCAACTCAAGTATCAATTCCACGTTTATGTTCAGCTCCCTTCCGGGATGATCTGCACGGTATTTAACAACAAATCCATGGCCAGGTTCAACTGGGGATCTGTCTGTACAAACAGCCGCTCCATCGCCTGGCGCAGTTTAAGGCAGGTTAAGCTGTCCAGTAAACCGCTGGCTTCCAATCCACAGTCGGACTGAAAATCCGCCAGCGCCCCGGCAGTGTCCCGATCAAAATAACCGGTGGGGGTTACCTGGCTGTAAGCGAGCTCCCATAACATCTGTTGCAGAAGCTTTACCTCCATCCCACAATCTCCTTCTTTTAATTTGCCCGGAAAAAATTCAGGGTAGTATTTGAAAGCCTCCGGCAGTTCCAGATAATAATCGGGTTCCAACCCCTTTCCGTGTAAATCACGGCCGGAAGGAGTTAAATATTTGGCCACAGTAAGCCGTAAGGCGCCTCCCCCGGCAAGATGGTGCTCCAGGGTCTGTACTGTTGCCTTGCCGTAGGTTTTCTCACCTACCAGAAGCGCTGCCCGTCGATCCTGGAGCGCTCCGGCAATTACCTCTGAAGCGCTGGCCGATTCCTCGTTGATCAACACAACAATGGGGTATGGTTTGCTTTTGGCATAGGAATAATGAACATCCTTAACCTGTTCCCGGCGATTCACCAACCGGGTAATTTCTCCTTCCGGGATCAGTTGCCCGGCCACCTCAAGCGCTTCCTCCAAAAGTCCGCCGGAATTGTTGCGTAAATCCAGAATCAATCCCCGGCAAAACTTATCGGTTGTCTCCAGGGCTTCCAACTGCCGGATAAAACTTTCTCCGGTGGACCGCTCAAAATCGGTAATTTGAATATAACCGATTCCCGGTTCTTTAATACTTGAAAACACCGTTTCCACCTTCACCTCCTCCCGTCGAATAACCACCTCCAGGGGCTCTTCTACACCCGGGCGCTCCAATACCATCCGGACAGTGGTTCCGGCGGGCCCTCTCAACAGATCTGCCGTTCGCTGCAAATCTTGCCCGGGAATTGCGATCCCCTCAACACTGATGATCCGATCTCCCGGGCTAAGGCCGGCTTTTTCGGCCGGGGAATCAGGAAATAGCCGGAGTATCCAGGTCTCATTGTCTATACTAGCCAGACGAGCTCCGATACCCGAAAAAAGACCGGTGGTCTCAATCATAAAATTTTCCAGCTGCTTGGGGCTGTAGTAACAGGTCTGGGGATCCCCCAGCACCCCAAGCATTCCCTCAATGGCTCCTTCCAATAACCGATCAAGAGGCACCGGTTCCAGGTAGTCTTGAGTAATTTTTTCAAGAATCTGGACAAACAGTTCCATCTTCTCGGGAAGTTCATCGCCGGAATGCGGCTCCTGATTTTCACCGACGGAAGTCTCCGGTTCCACTACCATCGGCTTGGCACCGGATATACGGTAAACCGCAAAATTGCTGGCAACCAGGATGACAATAAATACCACTAACACGGCGGCATGTTTTTGACTCCACTGTTTTAAATTCATCTATTCACCACCACCCTTGGTTCGGGAATTTAATCCGGCAAATATGGTGATCTTTAAAATGCACATAATTAATTATATCGTCAGCCCCATAAAAAAACCACCTTCGGGCAAGATTGAAAATAACACTGCATTAGGCCGTCCTTAAGGGCGGTTTACCCTTGAAAATTACATGGGGGAGGGTGAGTCTACTCTTGAGGAAAGAGCGAATTTAGGAATGGCTGAAATTAAACCAGGGCCTGCCCGAAAGGAATTACAGGCCCAAAATGTTTGCTACCTGTAAAGTTAAATCGGGCTGAGCCGTATTTACTGTAGATGGATCGTCAACAAAAAGATAACAGGTCTGAAATAACCTGTCACCTGTAGATAATTTCCGGATGCGTATTTACCGGCCTACCGGGAAATTCATTTTTTAAGGATGTTGTTAAACTTATTTTATATAGGGCAAGGGATCAATCCGTTCGCCATTTTTGCGAACTTCAAAATGCAGGTGGGGGCCGGTGCTATTTCCAGTGGAGCCCACCACCCCGATCCGCTGGCCGCGAGACACCGTCTGCCCCTGGGCAACCAGGCGGGAATGGCAGTGTCCATAAACTGTCTGCCAGCGATTGCCCGAGCTATCGGTGCCGTGATCGATGATCACCAAAACACCGTAAGCGCCGGGCGATTTGTACTGGGGAAATTGAAACTCATCCCGCCCCGGAGCCTTCTGATAATTGTTTGAGCTGCTGATGTAAATACCGGAGAAGATCACTGTCCCGCCCTCCGCGGCCAATATGTAGGAGGGGGTGCCGCAATAGTAGGACGAGAGTGGCCAGTTAGCGGTGTAAATTGCTATATCCAGCCCCCCATGATAGGAGGAATAACCGGTAAAAGGATCCCTTCTCGCCCCGAAGTAGGAGGAAATATAGGCGTACCGATCCGTAGGCCAACAAACCCGGCCGCTGATACCTGCGAAATTACCGGTCCCGGGCTCCAAAAGCCTCAGAATCAGCTGTTCCAGGGCGGCGGCTTCCCTTTCCATCTCCTCTATAGCTTTCAGGCGCCGGTTTATCTCCTGCTTGAGCTCGGTTAATACCTGGCCCCGGGAAGCTAGGGTAACCTTTACTTCTTGCTCATGACCCAGCGTTTGACGGCGCAAAGCCTCCAGGCCGCTCTTTTTTTCCTCCAGTTCTTCTTTGCGGGCCTGAATCTGATCCCTCTCCGCGGTTACCTCTTCCAGCAGGAGCAGATCATTATCGGCAATGGCTTTCAAGTTTACCAAGCGGGTTAAAAAATCTGAAAAATTACTTGACTCCAGAAGCACTTCCAGGTAGGTTATCTGGCCTCGTTCATAGATCACCCGCAGGCGACGTTTCAACAGGTTATCACGATACTCAAGTTGTTCCTCGGCCTGGGCCAGTTCTTCCTCGGCCACCACTATCTCGCCCTCTGTACGGGAGATCTCTCCGGCCAGGCGGTTTAGCTCTGACCGCAGCTCCCTCAGCCGGCTGTCCAACCGGTTGAGTTCCGCCTTCAGGGTTTCTTCTTCACCCTTCTGCTGCTTTAACTCCTGCTTTTCTTGCTGCAACCGTCTATCAATTTCAGCCTGCTCCTGCCTTTTTTCCTCAACCAGGGAACTGTTAGTGGCATCCGTGTAGGGAGCCCTTATCGTCATAACTATCAACATCACTGCCAGCAACAACAACCCGTAGCGCCTCAAAAGCCTCATAAGCATCCTCCCATCTGCACGGTAAGGGCCGCTCAGGGCAGCCTTATACTTTCAGATAACGACCCATGGAAAACATGCTCCCCAGCACGCCCAGCCCAATGCCCAGCGGTAAAAGAAGTTTCGCCAGCTCTCTCATAATTTCGGCCGAAGGAATCATGTTTATAAAATGGAGATTGGTTCCCACCCAGCCGATAGTGGCCCCGTAAGTATAATAGAATGCAATCAGCGGTAACACCGCCCCCAGAAACCCTAAAGTCAGTCCTTCCAAAATAAAAGGTCCACGGATAAACCAGCCGGTAGCTCCCACATAGCGCATGATCATAATTTCTTTTCGCCTTAACAGCACCGCCAACCTGATAGAATGGGAGATCAAAAACACAGCGGTAACCGCCAGAGCGGCCATCAGCATTAGGCCGACCATCTGCAACGCGCGGGTAGTGGTAAACAGGGTTTCCACATATCCCTGACCGTAAAACACTTCACCTACCCCCGGATAACCCTGAACCTTTCCGGCTATTTCGGGGACATCTTCCGGAATCACGGTGCGGATTTCATAAGAATCCCGCAAGGGATTTTGTTCGGCACTATCGTAGGGTTCCAGGAAATTGCCCCGATCCCCGAACTGGTATTTAAGCCTTTCCAGCGCCTCCTCCTTGGGCACAAACCTAACTTCCAACAGATTGGGGTCGCCGGCCAGTTGCCGGCGCAAGGCGTTGCGCTCACCCAGCCCGGCCTGATCGTCGATATAAACCACGATTTCCACCTGCTGTTTTACTGTCTCGGTGATATGTTCTATATTCCGATTAATGGCCACCAGGGTCCCCAGCATTAACAAGGTAACCACCACCACCCCGATTGAAGCCAGGCTTATCCAGAAATTCCGATAAAAGCTTTTGAGGGCTTCTCCCCAGAAATACGCCAACCGTCTAAAGAGCAAAGCTATAGGCCCCCTTTTGTTCATCGCCCACAAGTTTGCCTTTTTTCAAATAAATCACTCGTTGCTTGCAATAATCTACAATATCCCGGTCATGGGTGGCAATGATCACGGTAGTTCCCTGGATATTGATCGTGCGGATCAGGTCAATAATTTCTATGGAAGTAGCCGGATCCAAGTTCCCGGTAGGCTCATCGGCCACAACCATTGCCGGGCGGTTAACAATGGCCCGGGCTATACCTACGCGCTGTTGTTCCCCTCCAGAAAGGTCGCATACCCTTACCTTAAATTTTTCCTTTAAGCCTACCAGTTCCAGAACCCTGGGTACTCTTTTCACGATTTCCTTGCCGGGGGTCCCCACAGCGTACATGGCAAAGGCCACATTGTCATAGGTGGTACGATTTTCCAGCAACCGGAAATCCTGAAATACCATACCGATATTGCGGCGCAAAAACGGTATCTTCCGCTGGGAAATAGTAGATAAATCCTGGCCCAGCACCCTTAGTTTCCCACTGGAAGGAGCAATTTCCCGGATCAAAAGCCTTAAAAAGGTGGATTTGCCCGCCCCACTGGCTCCGACAAAAAACACAAACTCTCCACGATTAATGGCAAGATTTACGTTCTCCACTCCGATACAACCGCCGACATATTTTTTTGTCAAATTTTGTGCTTCAATCATATCTACCCTTTATCCTGATTGACATAAAATCATGCTATGAATGTTCGACAGATTGTCTGCAAATCCTTTATATGGACCCAATTAATTTACCTTTTTGCTAAAATATGTTTTCAGGGGATATATTGACTAAAAAGAAATAAAACGATTGATATCTACAATATTGGGAAGATCAAAAAACCATGCCCGGAAAAGAGATCCCAGGGCATGGTTTTAAGGTCCAAGCGGGCTTGCTTTGGAATATAAATGTTATGTAAATTCGGCTATTCCTTTTTGATCCAGGGGATCATTGAGCGCAGTTCTTGACCAACCTGTTCGAGAGAATGCTCCTTTTCCAGTTCCCGGAGGCGGTTAAACACCGGTCGGCCCACCTGGTTCTCCACAATCCATTCTCGGGCAAATTCCCCGCTCTGGATTTCGGCCAAAATATCGGCCATATTTTCTCTGACCTGCTCGTCGATCACTCGCGGACCCCGGGTAAGATCACCATATTCAGCGGTATCACTAACCGAGTAACGCATCCGGGCCAGGCCTCCCTCATAAATGAGATCCACGATCAATTTCAGCTCATGCAGACATTCAAAATAGGCAACGTGGGGCTGGTAACCGGCCTCTACCAGGGTTTCATAAGCAGCCTTGATCAAGGAAGTAACTCCTCCGCACAAGATGACCTGTTCCCCAAACAGGTCGCTCTCAGTTTCCTCCTGGAAACTGGTTTCAATTACTCCTGCCCGGGTAGATCCTATGGCCCGGGCATAAGCCAAGGCTAAGGAATGCGCCCGGCCGGTATAATCCTGATGCACCGCCAGCAGCGCGGGCACACCCTGGCCGCTTACATAAGCCCGCCTTAACAGATGGCCGGGGCTTTTGGGGGCCACCATAAATACATCCACATCTGCCGGGGGGATAATTTGACGGTAAAGGATGTTAAAACCGTGCGAGAAAGCTAATGCTTTCCCTTCTTTTAGCTGGGGCAGCACTTGGCGGTAAACCTCCGGCTGCACCCCGTCATCCACCAGGAACATGATGATATCCGCCTCTGAGGCCGCTTCCACCAGCCCGGCCACCTTTAGCCCATCAGCCCGTGCTTTTTCCTTGCTTTTGCTGCCCTCGTACAACCCTACCACCACCGAAACCCCGCTGTCCTGCAGGTTTTGAGCCTGGGAATGACCCTGGCTGCCATATCCCAGGACGGCTACTGTCTTGCCCTCCAACAGTTTTAAATCTGCATCCTGATCGTAATAAACCTTGACCATAATTCTTTACCTCCTAAATAAATAAATTGGTTATTGAGCTGATACCGACCCGGTTCGATTACCCTTCCAGGCGGGGATGGAACCCCGCCCCTACAACACGTTTCAGGTTGATACCGCCTTCCACTTCAGGGGCCCCTTCCGAGCGGGGATGGAGCACTGGTGGCGCTGATCGACTTCGGTAAGGAGTGAGCGGCCCCTTCCGAGCGGGGATGGAGCCCCGCCCCT
This sequence comes from uncultured Syntrophomonadaceae bacterium, assembly GCA_964463285.1. GTDB lineage: Bacteria > Bacillota > Dethiobacteria > DTU022 > DTU022 > JAAZLS01. The sequence goes on from CAYXBB010000002.1 coordinate 28,715, forward strand.
ACAACACGTTATCTCCCCGGCCCCGGTTCAGATACCCTTATTTCTCACCATCCCCTCGGCGACATCCGCCACCCGGGAGGGGGTTAAACCGTAATGCGCCAGCAGGGCCTCTGGAGAGCCCGACTGGCCAAAACAATCTTCCATTCCCAATCGTTTGAGGGGAGTGGGCTGATATTCCCCCAGCACCTCGGCCACTGCACTGCCCAGGCCCCCGATAATGCTATGTTCCTCCAGGGTTATCACCGCCCCGGTTTGGCCTGCTTCTTCAATTATAATCTCCTTGTCCAGGGGCTTTATAGTCGATAAGTGGATTAAGGAAGGGCAAATTTTCCGGGAGAGCAATATTTCTACAGCCCGGAGGGTTACCGCAGTCATAGAACCGGTGGAAACCAGGCAGATATCGCTACCGCGCTTTAGTAAAATACCCCGACCAATCTGAAACGGCGTGCCTGCTGGTAGTACCTCGGGAATTTTGGGTCTTCCCAGGCGCAGGTAGACCGGCCCCTGCCAATCAGCAGCCGCCAGAGTGGCCCGGAAGGCCTCCGGGGCATCGGCCGGTGCAATAACAGTCATCCCCGGTAAGGAGCGCATTAAAGATATATCTTCCAATGCCTGATGGGAGGCACCATCTTCGCCCACTGTAATCCCGGAATGGCTGCCGGCAATCTTCACATTTAGCCCGGAATAAGCCACTGAATTGCGAATTTGATCGTAGCTCCGGCCGGTAGCAAATACAGCAAAGGTGCTGGCAAAGGGAATTTTGCCGGCGGCAGCCAGACCGGCAGCGGTACCGATTAGATCCGCTTCCGCCACTCCTAAATTAAAGAAGCGATCTGGAAAGGCCTCTGCAAATTTGGCAGAATAAGTTGATTTGGAGAGATCGGCATCCAGGGCCACTACCTGGGGATTAGTCCGGCCCAGTTGCAGCAAGGCCTCACCGTAGGCTTCTCTGGTTGCCTTCAATTGCTATCGGCCTCCTCCCCTTTCAGCCCGGCCAGGGCCTGTTCCAGCTGTCGGCGGCTGGGAGCGGCTCCGTGCCATTCTATCCGGTTCTCCATAAACGACACCCCTTTCCCTTTTACAGTTTCTGCGATAATCATGGTGGGTTGCCCCCGGCAAGCACGGGCTTCCTCCGCCGCCGCTATAATTTCCGGAAAGCTATGCCCGTTGATTGCCAGCACGTTCCACCCGAAAGCCTTCCATTTTTCCGTCAGCGGCTCCAAATTTTTTATCTGGTCGACGGGCCCGTCAATTTGTAGCCGGTTGTGATCCAAAAAGGCGGTCAAATTATCCAGCCGGTAATGAAAGGAGGTCATGGCTGCCTCCCAGATCTGCCCTTCCTGACATTCCCCGTCCCCCAGAATTACGTAGACCCTCCAGGGAGATCCGTCTAACCTGGCGGCCAAAGCCATCCCGTTGGCCACGGAGAGTCCCTGCCCCAGGGATCCGGTGGAAATCTCCACCCCAGGCAGTTGATTGCGGGCCGGGTGCCCTTGCAGGGGGGAACCCAACCGGCGCAGACTGGAAAGGGTGCTTCGGGGAAAAAATCCCCGGGAGGCCAGGGCGGCGTAAAGAACCGGGGCGGCGTGTCCCTTAGAAAGGATCAGACGATCCCTATCTGCCGCCTCCGGACGGTGCGGATCAATGTTCATGATTTTAAAATAAAGGGCGGTGATAATTTCTACCAGGGAAAGTGAACCTCCCGGGTGACCCGATCCGGCAGCAGCAATCATGGACAGGATATCCATCCGAAGGATTCGGGCCAGTTCTTGTAAACGGGTTACTTCTTTCGCAGCCAACATTGGGGCAACTCCTTTGCCATATATATTTTAAGGGGATAGCCGGCGAAAACCTTCCCCATGAACCTCATTGGCACTGCCGACAATAAAGAATGCTTCCGGGTCACTTTCCTGGACAATCCCTTTTAGCTGGGCCACCTGAAGACGGTTAACCACACAAAGCAAAAGTTCACGGGGTTCACCGGTATAGCCCCCCTGGGCCGAAAGCCTGGTAACCCCCCGGTTTAGCTCTGTAAGCAGGCGATCTGATAAAAGCCGGCCCCGGGAGGTGATGATAAGCACCGACTTGGCCAGGCCCAGTCCTTCCTGGACTATGTCTATTACATAGCTGCTTATAAACAAGGAGAGAGCGGCATACATGGCCACCTCCCCTCCGAATACAAATAACCCCAGGACAATGATTATCAGATCACTATAAAGTAACCCCTGCCCGGTGCTAAAACCGATCAACCGGTGCAAAATTAAGGAGATTAAGGAGGTCCCCCCGGTAGAACCCCGGAACCTAAAGACCATCCCCACCCCGATCCCCATCAGGACTCCCCCGTATACCGAGGCCAGCAAGATATCCCGGGTGGCCACCAGGGGAAAATAAACCAATATCAGTTCCGAAGCCACTGAAAAAATTATTGTCCCCACCAGGCTGCGGATAATTACCCGAAATCCCAGAATAAAGTAGGAAGCTATAAACAGTGGCAGATTAAGTAACAATATACTTAAACCTACCGGCACATTAAATAGATAAAACAATATTACCGCCAGTCCGCTTATTCCTCCCGCCGCCAGGCGGTGAGGAATTAAAAACAGCACCAGGGCCAGAGCCATTAATACCGTTCCGGCAGTTATTCCCAGGATTTCTACCGCGGTTTTTTTAAGCCGATCTTTGTTTAAAATACTTCGCATATTAACTCCTTACCATGGTCCGGTTACCGGCGACCCATTTTCCGGCGCAGGTAGGAATCTATAAACAGGTCCAAATCGCCATCCATTACCGCCTCTACCTGTCCCATCTCTACACCGGTGCGATGATCCTTCACCAGGGTAAAGGGATGAAAAACATAAGAGCGAATCTGGCTTCCCCAGGCGATATCTTTTTGCGGGCCCCGCAAGTTCTTTATCTCCTGATCCAGCTCCAGCCGGTGAAGTTCCGCCAGCCGGGCCTGCAAGATCCGCAGTGCCTGTCGGCGGTTGCTATGCTGGGAACGATCCTTCTGGCAAGTGGCAGATATACCGGTGGGCAGATGGATAACCCGCACCGCCGAATCAGTCTTGTTTACATGCTGTCCCCCCGCTCCGCTGGAGCGGAACGTCTCCACCTTCAAATCGTCGGGATCCAACTCATACTCTTCCTCTTCCACCTCAGGAATTACATCTACCGATGAAAAAGAAGTATGACGCCGGTGGGCGGTATCGAAAGGAGAGATCCGCACCATGCGGTGCACCCCTTTTTCTGATTTAAGAAGCCCGTAAGCGCGGTAGCCTCGGATAATAACGGTAGCGCTTTTGATCCCCGCTTCATCATCTGTTAGCAACTCTGCCAGTTCCACCCCAAATCCCTTGTTTTCAGCCCACCGGCAATACATTCTAAGCAGCATCTCCGCCCAGTCCTGCGATTCCAATCCCCCCGCCCCCGGATGAATTGAGAGAATGGCATCACTGGAATCGTGTTCGCCTCCAAACAGGGTTTCCATCTCCAGCCTGTCCAGCTGCTTTATAATTAAATTTAGCTTGTCGCCGGCCTCTAGGCGAGCTTCCTCGCGCCCGAACTGTTCCTCTTCAGCCAGTTCCAGCAAGATCTCCACCTCTTCCAGAAGCCGGTTAAGTTCGGACAACGGGCGGACCTGTTCGGTAAGGCTGCCAATCTCTATTAACAGTTGTTTGGCCCGGGGGGCATCCTCCCAAAACCCTGGGAGCGACGCTTCTTTCTCCAGCCGGCATAGGCCGGCTAACTTCTGTTCATATTCAAAGGGAAGCCCTCATCTCTTGAAAACGACGGGTTTGCAGTTCCCACTCTTTCCGATATTCCCTGGTCACAATCTCCACCCTTTCCTTATTTCCCACAACAACGCTTGTATTTTTTTCCGCTGCCGCAAGGGCAGGGTTCGTTGCGCCCTACCTTGGTCACCGTCACCGGTTTTTTTTCTGTCGGTTCTGTCGGCGCACGGGCAGGCGCCTTTATGTTTCCAGCGCCTCCACCTACCGGAGCCACCCGCTGGTGAGAGGCGGTAGCCGTGGCAATTACATCCCGACGTTGGGTGCGGGTGGCTACCCGCAACAAATAGATTAACCGGGACACTTCTTCCTGAATGGAGCTGATCATGGCCTCAAACATATCGAACCCTTCGTGGCGGTACTCCACCAGCGGATCCTGCTGCCCGTAAGCCCTAAGCCCGATACTTTGGCGCAGCTCATGCATGGCATCAATATGATCCATCCAGTGACTGTCCACTGTGCGCAGTAACACCACCCGCTCCAGATCCCGCATATTTTCAGGGCCGATCTCCTTTTCCCGTCGCTCGTAATAGGCCAGTGCTTCCTCCAGAAGCAGTTGTTTTGCCGGCTCCAGATCCAGATCTATCAACAAAGAAGGATCCATCTTCCCCGGGGGCAAATAGAAACGTTCCCCCTCCCGGACCAGCGCTTCCGCCTGGTCTTGTTCTAGAAACGGTTGTTCCATAAAATAAGTTTGTACCCGGCGGGAAATCACCTCTTCCACCATATCCAGGATCGGTTGGCGCATATCTTTCTCTTCCAGTACCTGTTGCCGCTGTTCATAAATCACCCGCCGCTGTTCATTCAAAACATCATCATAATCCAACAGGTGGCGCCGGATTTCAAAATTCCGGGATTCCACCTTCTTTTGAGCCCGCTCAATTGCTCCACCGATCAAGGGGTGTTCGATCGGCATATCCTCCTCCATGCCCAGCCGATCCATAATGGAGGCAATATTACCTCCCCCAAACAGGCGCATCAGATCATCCTCCAGGGAAATAAAAAACTGGGATGAACCGGGATCTCCCTGCCGCCCGGAACGGCCCCGGAGTTGATTGTCAATTCGCCGGCTTTCATGGCGCTCGGTGCCCAGGACATGCAGTCCCCCTAAACTCAGCACCTCTTCCCGCTCGCGAGAAGCCAGCGCCTGTGATTTTCCTATCAGCTCATCGTACCGCTGTTTGCGCTGTAGAATTTCTTCCGGTGATAATTCATCCCGCCCGGCATATTCCTTGTGGAGTCGCTCACGAGCCAGGAACTCGGGATTGCCCCCCAGGATGATGTCGGTTCCCCGTCCGGCCATGTTGGTAGAGATGGTTACCGCTCCTTTGCGGCCGGCCTGGGCAATAACCTGGGCCTCCATATCATGGTTTACCGCATTTAACACCTGGTGGGGTATCCCCTGGCGTTTCAGCATCTTGCTGAGCATTTCGGATTTTTCCACAGAAATAGTCCCCACCAGCACCGGCTGACCGGAAAGGTGACGCTGTTCGATTTCCTCCATCGCCGCTTTAAACTTGGCCCGTTCGGTTTTAAAAATCATATCTGCCAGATCCTGGCGGATCATAGGTTCATTGGTGGGAATAACCACCACATCCATCCCGTAGATCTTCCGAAATTCTTCCTCCTCGGTAGCCGCGGTGCCGGTCATTCCGGATAGTTTCTCATACATCCGGAAATAATTCTGAAAGGTGATAGAGGCCACCGTGCGGCTGTCAGCCTGCATTTCCACTCCTTCTTTAACCTCGATCGCCTGGTGGATCCCCTCCGAATAACGGCGGCCCCACATCAGCCGGCCGGTAAATTCATCCACTATAATTACTTTTCCTTCCTGCACCACGTAATCTACATCGCGCTCATAAAGGGAATAGGCCTTTAACAGCTGATGCAGGTAATGGAGATGTTCACCTGCTTCCTGATCCTCACTCTCCGGTCCTTCGCCGGTACTGCCGGTGTTTTTAAAACCCAGAACCTGTTCCAGTTCGGCGTTCCCCCGCACCAGCTCCCGGTACCCCTGCTGAGAAATGGAAACAGCCCGGGTAATTTCATCGATGGAAAAGTAAAGCTCTTCCTCCAAAACTTTGTCATCTTTATCGGCTTTCAACCGCTGCCTGACCCGTTCTACCAACTTCTCCGCTCCCGGCTCTTTCAGCATATTCAGCAGCCGCCTGTTTTTGGGTGCACCCCGGCGGGCCAGGAACAACTGCTCTCCGGCCTCCTCTTTTAGTCCCTGTTCCAGATATTGCTGTGAGCGGTTCAGCAGCTCACTGATCTGGCGTTGCTGTTTTTTGATGAGGCGCTCCACCTCTCCCTTCCAGCGCCCGTATTCGGACTTCGACTCCACCGGGCTGCTGATAATCAGCGGGGTGCGAGCCTCATCTACCAGAATGCTGTCTACCTCATCCACAATGGCATAGTGCAACTCCCGTTGCACCTGCTGATTTTTTGACAGCACCATATTATCGCGTAAATAATCAAACCCAAATTCGTTGTTGGTCCCATACACTATATCTGCAGAATAGGCAATTTGGCGCTGCTCCCGGTTAAGGCCATGAACAATCAGGCCCACTTCCAGGCCCAGAAGGCGAAATATCGGGCCCATCCATTCACTGTCTCTTCGAGCCAGGTAATCATTGACAGTGATGATGTGAACTCCTTTGCCGGTCAAAGCATTGAGATAAGCCGGCATGACTGCTACCAGGGTCTTCCCTTCTCCGGTTTTCATCTCGGCAATACGTCCCTGGTGAAGAACGATTCCTCCCAGTGCCTGCACATCAAAGGGGCGCATCCCCGTAGCCCGGCGAGAAGCCTCTCGGACTACGGCAAAAGCCTCCGGAAGAATTTGATCCAGGGTGCTCCCATTCCGCAACCGCTCCTTAAAGTGGGCAGTCCTTTGTGGAAACTCTTCGGTGCTTAAAGAGACAACCGTCTGTTCCAACTCATTTATCTGTTCCACTATCTTTTGCAGACGTCGAACTTCTTTTTCGTTGGAGTCTCCGAAAAATTTTTGCAGGATGCCAGCCATAAACCAGGGCCTCCTTTTGCTACCTAATACGATTATTTCCAATACTACAAAAGGAACCCTGCGGTTCCTTGAATTTTTTTCCCGTAGCAGTATAATATTTTACCATAGCCAAAAGCCTGTACACAAGGGTTTAAGCGCAGGAACCATTTGCGGGGTAAGCGAAAACCACAGTAAAAAAAATATTACCCTTTCTTGCCGGCTAGTTGATCGGAACACAAAACTTAATAGTTGTTCCGGTTACCGGGCTATCGGCAGTTAAAATTGCACAACCTATCCCATAAGTTTCTTCCAATCTTTTTTCAGTTATAACATTTTCAACATCGCCTACCGCCAAAATTTTTCCGCCGCTCATCAGGGCTACTTTGCCCGAGAGCAAAAGAGCATGATTAGGAAGATGAGTTGTCATTAATACAGTCAATCCCTTTTGTGATAATTTGCTGATTATCTTGAGAACAAGTGCTTGGTTTTTGAAATCAAGATGGGAGCAGGGTTCGTCAAGCAAAATTACATCCGGAGTTTGGGTCAGCGTCCTGGCTATAAGAATTAATTGCCTTTCACCACCGCTTATCTTTGTATAGGGTTTGTCTTTGAGATGAAGCATGCCGACCATTTCAAGCGATTGCTCGGCAATATTAACATCTTTGGGCGAAGGCGATTCAAAAAAACCAAGGTAGGGTGCTCTGCCCATGCTTACCACTTCCAGAACTGAAAAAGGGAAAGGAGCACTGTGTTCCTGAAAAACAAAACCCATCCTTCGTGCCACATCAACCACACTCATATTATAAAGATCAAGCTTATCCAGAAAAACATGGCCCCTTGCAAGCCGCAAACTACCGTTCAGGCAGCGCAGTAAAGTTGTTTTACCACAACCATTGGCACCCAGAATGCATAGTATTTCACCCGGCAAAACATCCAGGGTAATATCACTAAATATTCTTTTATCCCCATAACTAAATGTACCATTTCTAAGGGAAAGAAGCGCTCCCATTATTGCCAGCCCCCCTTGGTTTTGCGTATCAAATAGGCAAAAAAAGGTGCTCCGATAAGGGCGGTTAGTATCCCAAGTGGAATTTCTATTGAAACCGAAGCACGGGCTAAAACATCAATAATAAGAAGGTAGGTAGCCCCTATAGAAATGCATGCCGGTATCAGCACTCTGTGATCCGGGCCAACCAGCATCCGCCCAATATGAGGAATCACTAACCCAACCCACCCAATCATCCCACTGACTGAAACCGCTGAAGCGGTCATTATAGTAGCGCATAATATGATAAATGCCTTTAAAGATTCTGTTTTTATCCCCAAAGAACGAGCTTCTTCATCTCCCATTGCCAAAATATTTATCCGCCAACGCACCAACAAAAGACCAACCATTCCACAAATAATCCCTGGTAAAGCAGTAATAACATTTTTAATTGAAGCAGAGTTAAGGCTACCCATAAGCCAGAAGGTAATTGCAGGAAGTTTTTCGTATGGATCGGCCAAATATTTCGTTAACGATACCAGGGCAGAAAAAAAAGCCGAGGTAACAACTCCTGAAAGAACAAGCATAATTACGGGGGTGGTTTTATATATACGGCTTATAGAATAGGTTACGATCATTCCTATGATACCAAAACCCAATGCGAAGGCCTGGATCATCCCACGGTTGCCGGACAAAAGAATTGCCAGGGCTGCCCCGAAACTGGCCGCCGAAGACACCCCTAATATATCCGGGCTGACCAATGGATTTCGGAACATACCTTGAAATGCCGCACCGCTAACAGAAAGAGCCGCCCCAACCAGAGCAGCCAAAAGAGCGCGGGGTATCCTAATCTGAAATATAACCGTTTCTGTCATGGTTGGCCAATTAGGGGCAAATTTGATTGAGGGAAATATTTTAGTAATTATAATCTGAATCACCGTTTGCATAGAAATAGCATATCGGCCTAAAAAAAGGGTGAAAAGAAAAACAAAAATAGGTAAAATAATCAAAGCTACGATCTTTTTTTTAGACATTAGATCCTCCAACAGATCATCCTCTGCTGCTTTACAGGGCTAGATTTTTATACCAATGCAGATTTCGCTAGTAGTTGCCGTATTGCGGCTATAAGCTTAATACAACACTGGGAGCAGTAAAACTATTATTACTACCCCCAGCACCTTAACCCCGTTCACATTAGACAACCGCCTGCAATGCTATTCGCTTAACCCTTTTTCCACCATAGGAAAGCCCAACGACAGTTCAATTCCATATTAAGAAAGCCATTGTTGCGAACAAAATATTTAAGCAGATGGTTTTCTAAACGATTCTTTTGCCCATCGTTTTCCGGTCTGATCCTCCATACCCAGTCATCCATGGCAATATCTATGTTCTGATAATGTAACTTCTCAACATAATTTACATATTCGACATTCGCAAAAATTCCTTCTTGGCAAAGCATATTATAAACATAGATATAATCAGGTGCAGAAAGGTACTTTTTCCCGATATTTCCGTAGGTCAATCTAAAAAAATTCTCATATTCATCACCATTTGCCCACATAACGATATACACATATTTTGTTGCCGCGTTATTCATCAATTTAATCGCTTGTAACGGATCGCGTTCGGGAAAAGCACGAGAACAAATAACTACATCATGTGGGTTTACATCTTTTCCAACTATTACATCTTCCCAATTTTTTTTTAGGCATGTTATATTGTTTAAACCCTCTGATTTAGCGTTTTTTGCCACATATTGCAACATCTCCCCTGACAAATCCAGGGCAGTAACAGCCTTTACCCGCTTTGCCAAGGGAATGGCTAGAGTCCCGGGGCCGCAACCGATATCCAACACGGTGGAATCGGGTGTAATGTCGACTTTTTCAAGCACCTCATCGATATATTCTTTGTTTTTTATGTTTCGATCAAAGGCTTCAGCCCTTTTGTCCCACCATTGTTCACCATCCTTTGTCCAGGAGGATAGGAGCATTTGTTCTTCCCATATTTTCTTCCAATCTATTGAACTGAGGTTTTCTTGTATTGCCATTTTTTATTCTCCCAATAGATCTTTAATTGTTGAATCAGACATATTTTGATTGTAGAATGTCGAATAAAAATCCCTGATTTCTTGTTCCATCGTAAAATCAACTTGATCCGGGTGCAATTTGTATATTGTCCACTGCATGCCCAGAATAGATTCGGGAACACCAACATACCAGCAGAATATATAGCCGGGCATTTGAAAAATTTGCTTGTTTTTGACAGCCTCTATATCAGCGAAGCGTGGGTCAGTAAGCAACTCATCTTTAGTGTCACTGGAACAATAGGTATTAATAAAAATAACATCCGGGTTCCAATTTAATAATTGTTCTGCGGTAATCTCGGGATATAATTCGCCGACTGTACTGCTGCTACCATCAATTTCTGCAGCAACATTTATTCCTCCACCAACCCCCAAAATAAAATCTTCAATTGATGCAGCAGTACATGTTTTTAATATGTCGTGGCTGGTCATATAAACACGGCATTTTTCATTTTCAGGAATTTGCGAAGCCATATCTTCAATGTTGTTCATCTTGTCTTTGTAGTAAGAAACAAGTTCCTGTGCACGTGCATCTTTGCCCAACACTTTTCCCATAAGCTGCATAGATTCGTTGAGATCTTCGATAGTATTCACATCGACATATACTACAGGACAATACTCTTCAATACCCGCAAATCTTTCCCGGTGTATTTTCCCGGCAAAAACAACATCCGGTTCCAGTTTCAACAATTCTTCTTTGTTATCACCTTCAATATCTCCAAAGCACGGCAAATCTTTAATCCTTGGATCCATACTATGTAAAACTTCACTATTAACATTTAGCATATCTATTCCCACAAAATGCTCAGTTCCATCAATGGCAATAACCATTGCAGTTGATGGTGGAAAAACGGTGACTACCCTTTCTACCTTGGCTGGAATTTCTACAGTTCTGCCGGCCATATCAACTACTGTTATGGTTTCGTCCCCATCTTCTAGTGCTCCACCGCCTCCCTGCTCATTGGAACACCCGGCTAAAACGCCTGCAAGCAAGGTGACAAGTAACAGAAAAACCATTGCCTTGTAAATGTTTTTCTTCATCTTAATTTTTGTTGTTAGTTAATTTGCTGTTCAAAAACCCGGTTTTTTCAATTTTATTGGTTATCCCCCCCCTATGGCAGTGGTTGTCCGGGCCAAGACAGCATCCACATCTTATTGCTTTATTTTAAATAAAAAAAGGCAATTCCTGGAAGGGAAGTGCCATTTTTTGCAGCATTCTCCTTTCCAAGTTATGGGAGGCAATACCATTTCTAGTATTACCCTTTGGTTATACCTCGGTTACAAGCCATGCCTTCCGGTTTAGGCGCGTAACTCGGAGCGCTTTTAATATTCAGCTTTGTGTTTACGCTATCATGGGTCAATATTTCTGTCAACACAGGGCAAGGTTTTTTTCGCCATCAAAATTAAAATCTGTTGTAAAAAAATCTTTATCATTACCCGGGGATAATCAAACAACAAACAAGTGTTTTATTTTAACCCAGCCAAAAAACTAAAGGTCTACAGGCACTGGTTTGGGTTCGGCTAAACCTGGATATTGCCGGCAGCCAGTTCCTCGGCAATCGTCCACAGGCTGCCCGATACCAGGGAATGCCCCCCTAACATTACCGGGATCGGGCAGGAGACAGCCTCCCGGGTAAAACTTCTTAACCAGGGATGATCAATCTCCTGGTACCTGCCCAAATCCGAAAGAAATCGTTCCCGATCCGAAAAGCTGTAACGGTAATGGGCCATCAGCACCCGAGTATCAATGAATGCCGCCCCGACTATCCGGGAAAGGTAGTCGAAGAAGTTAGGTATCCCCGCATGGTCAATAAGGCAGCCCATTAAAGAGACTACCTGCTTTGCCTTCACCCGGCCCAGGGCCTTCATACCTCGTTCCTCGGAAAACACCCGCAGCCGGATTTTTAAGCTGGAATTAAGACGTTCAATTGCCGGGGCTCCTACCCGACCAATAAGTGCTACCTCCTGGTAGTAGCCACTTAAAACCTGTTTGGCCCGCCGCAACCGGGAATAATCCCAGTCCAAGCCCGACAGGCAGGCCCTGGTTTGGGGACCGGCAAAGGGGCTATCCCCCAGCACCAGGCCGTCAGCAGGAGTATCCAGATCAAATAACAAGCCCGAAGTAAAGGGCATCAATGCAAGTTCCAGTCCTAGCTGATCACGAAGGGTAGTTGCCAGGGTATTATCCATAGCCGGTAAGTCTATTCCGGAAAAATCCCCGGTTACCGTAAAAGCTACCAGGTCCGCAGACTGAACATTGTTGGCATAAAGCAGGCGAGTGCTGTTCAACAGGCGCCGGCAGATTGAAGACACCTCATCCTCCCTTACCAGGGGGCAGCCGGCGCCGCTAAAATAAAACACTTTGGATAGGCGATGTTCCAGGATCAACCTTTTTAGTTCCGTTCCGAAATTAAATGAACCCGGAGAAAGGTGATTGAGAATTACCGTGGCTCCCTTCGCCCGGGCCAGTTCCGCCAGTTGGCGGTCATTGGTAGCCAGGTAAATCATACCGATCTCGGTTACCCGGTTGAGTTTATCCAGGTTGTCCAGCAGGGCGGCGGTACGTATCGAAGTAAGTTCCAACTCTACCGGGCTGGCCGGAGAGGTCCCTTCAAATATTACTGCGCTAACCTGTTCTAACATACACCGTTCCTTCCCGGTAATTTTAGCTTAACTCTCCGGATCAATTAAACCATAATTGCCATCCCGTCGCTGATAAAGCACATTTACCCTGTTATTGGAAGCATTGGCAAACACAAAAAAAGTATGCCCCAGCAGGTTCATCTGCAAGATGGCCTCTTCCAGATCCATCGGTTTTAAGGGGAATCGCTTGGTCTTTACAATCTTTTTTTCCTCATATTTTTCATCGTACAGAGAGGAGACCAGTTTCTCATTGGCCGCCCGCAGCCCCTTGTGGCGCATGGATTTGGTTAAGCGAGTTTTATACTTGGCCACCTGCTTTTCCAGCTTTGCTACCACCATGTCGATAGAAGCATACATGTCGCCGGTGGATTCTTCCCCGCGTAGGATCAAGCCGTTAATATTCACCGTAACCTCCACGATATGGCTTTCCCGAACCACGCTCATAACCACTTGGGCGCCGGTTTCTCTCCCAAAAAATTTCGAAAGTTTCCCTAGTTTTTTAGTAGCATAATCAACCAACGCCGGAGTAACTTCGATGTTTTTTCCCCTAACCGTAATATCCATGAGCATCCTCCCTTTCCTTGCTCTTACCATTACTATTCCCCGACAGGTATAAAATTCCTACCTGAATGCTCATTAAATTGGGCGCCAGTTTACAAAGATAACAGTCTTAATGACCAGTATTATAAAGCAAGAGCGGCGGTGGTAATCAGTTTGCTTTAAGAATCGCCTTGTCAGGTGAAAGCTTGAAAGGCCGCTACCGCCCCGTATACTTTCACCTCGGAATAACTCAACACCGCAGCCGCCTCTCTCATGGTAGCTCCGGTGGTATAGATATCATCTACCAGCAAAACAGAACTGCCGGGAGCAAGAGCCCTATTTAGCAAAAACGCTCCTGCGGCATTCTTGAAACGTTCCCGACGAGAAAAGCCGGTTTGCGAAGGAGTGTCTTTTACCTTCTTTAAAACCGGGATCAGCGGTAACCCAAGCACCTTGGCCACCCGGCGGGCTAGCAGTTCCGACTGGTTATACCCCCTTTCCAAAGCCTTGCGGGGGTACAGGGGTATAAAGGCTACCGAGTTTAAAACCCAACCGGTTTTTTCCAGCAAAGCTGTTCCCAGCCAGTCTCCCAGGGGGCGAGACAACTGCCGCTGCCCTCGGTATTTCAACCGGTGCAACATTTTCCGGAATTCACCCTGGTAAAAGGATAAAACAAACAGGGATCTCAAGGGGCCGTCTCCGGAGCAACATTCTCCCGGGCCTTTGTAAAAACAACCACACCAGGGACAATAAAGCCCTGCTAAGGGAACATCGTTCCGGCATTTGAAGCAGCAAGGAGACCCTGAAGAATCCCAATCAGTCAACACTGCTTCACAGATCAAACAGCGGGGAGGGTAAAGCAGCCGCAAAGCCGCCTCCGGCCAGCACCGGATATTTTTATGAGGCTTATTCAAGACCTGTTCCGGCCGGCTTCATTCCTTCCGAAAACTGCAACCGGCGGCTCAGGTTACTGTATCGCTGAAGCACCTGGTCGTTGTTTACTGCAATGGCCAGGGCCTTCCAGCTCCCCACCAGCACCACCATCCGGCGGGCCCTGGTGATGCCTGTATATAGCAGGTTGCGCTGCAACAGGGGGTAATGCTGGGTTAGAACCGGCATTATAATTACCGGGTACTCGCTGCCCTGGCTTTTATGAACGGAGACGGCATAAGACAGGGCCAATTCGTCTATTTCCCGTATATCATAACCCACCTCTCGCGGTTTGCCCAGATCCGGATAGCTGACGATTAATTCTCCTTCCTCCAGATCCAGGGAGGTAATCCGGCCGATATCTCCGTTAAAGATCTCCTTCCGGTAGTTGTTTTGAATTTGCATAACCTTGTCACCCAGGCGAAAATTAATCCCCTGCACACGGATTTCAGGTTTTTGGCGGTGAGCCGGATTTAAAGCCTGCTGAAGCAGGGCATTTAACTTTTCTACCCCGGCAGCGGTTCGCCGCATGGGAGTGATAACCTGGATATCGTTCAGGGGATCAAACCGACCATAATTGGGAATCTTCTCCCGGCAGAGCTGTACTACCAGTGAGGCTACATGTTCCGGATCCTCCGCCTTAATGATAAAAAAATCGGTAGAACGGGCTCTGGCTAAAGGCAACCGCCCCCGATTAACCCGGTGGGCATTGAGTACAATCATGCTTTGACCGGCCTGGCGGAAGATGTTTTTCAACCGCACTGCCGGAATTTTTTCGGAATCAATGATATCCCGGAGCACGCTTCCCGCTCCCACTGATGGAAGTTGATCCACATCCCCTACCAGAATAAGCCGGCAGCTTTCAGGAATAGCCTTTAATAAGGAGTGCATTAAATGCAGATCCACCATGGAGGCCTCATCAATAATCACTACCTGGGCATTGATAGGGCGCTGTTCATGCCGCTGGAAACGAAGACCCGTTCCCTCCTGGTAACCATATTCCAGCAACCGGTGGATAGTGGAAGCCTCTCCCCCGGTAGCCTCGGTAACCCGCTTGGCGGCCCTGCCGGTAGGAGCGGCCAGCAACACTTTTTGCCCCAACTGTTGAAACAACTCAAGCAGGGCTTTTATGATAGTAGTTTTGCCGGTACCCGGCCCCCCGGTAACCACCAACATCCCGCAGTTCAAGGCCTGTTCCAGTACCTGGAACTGGTCCGGCGTGAGCCGGATCGGGCCCCGGGTAGCAGTCTTAAGAGCAGCCTTCACCTGCCCATTTTCCCAGCAGGTTTGGAGATTTTTAAGTAACTGTATCCGTTTAGCCACTCCGGTTTCAGCATAATAAAAGCCGGCCTTGTAGATCGCCTCCCCGGATTCCAAGGGAACATTGAATATCCGTTGCCTGTCAGCAAGTTCCGACAGCAGCCTGGTAATGAGGTCTGCCGACATTGCCGCCTTCTCTGCCGGGTCGGAGATCAGATCCTCCACCATCGAGATCAGCTTTTCCCGGGGAAGATAGACATGGCCGCTGTCTGCTGCCCGGTCCAGGCTGTAGATAATCGCCGCCTCAATCCGCTGTGGGGATCCGGCCGGTAAACCCAACTGCCGGGCAATCTTATCGGCAGTTTTAAACCCGATGCCATAAATCTCTTCTGCCAGCCGGTAGGGATTTTCTTGCACTTTATCCACTGTCTTTGCCCCGTAATGCCTGTAAAGGCGGAGTATAACTCCGGGGTTTATGCCAAAGCCCTGTAAAAAAACCATGACCTGTTGAATTTCCCGGTGCCGGGCCAGCCCGGCAACAATAAGGTCGGCTTTCTTTGATCCAATTCCGGGCACCTCCAACAGGCGCTGCGGCTCCTGTTCAGCAATTGTTAGTGCTTCCATCCCGAGGTGATCTACTATGCTGTCTGCGGTCACCGGCCCAATTCCCTTAATCAGCCCTGAAGATAAATAACCTTTAAGCCCCGCCGGGGTAACCGGAAGAAGACGCTCCCACCGTTCCACCGCCAACTGGCGGCCGTAACGGCGATGAACTTGCCAGGAGCCAATCAGCCTGAGCTGCTCTTCTTTCTGAAGAGGAGGAAAGCTACCCACAAACGGGATCCCTTCGCCCCCCGGGCAGCGCAGACGACCCACCAGAAAACAGCTTTCTTCGTTATAGTAAACAATCCGTTCCAGGCTTCCGGTGAATTCCTCCAGCATGCTCACCTCCCCAACCTATCCTCGTTTCAAATCCGAGATCCGGTCCGTCCTTTCCCAGGGCAGATCCAGGTCAGGGCGGCCAAAATGCCCGTAAGCTGCCACCTGCCGGTAAATGGGACGGCGAAGATTGAGTTGCTCTATAATGGCCGCGGGGCGAAGATCAAACCTTTGTCGGATCAGTTCCTCAATATAGTTGTCCTTTTCCAACCCTGTCCCAGAAGTATCTACCGTTAAAGATACCGGTTGGGCCACCCCGATGGCGTAAGCCACCTGAAGTTGACACTTTTTAGCCAACCCGGCTGCCACAATGTTTTTAGCTACGTAGCGGGCGGCATAAGCCGCCGAGCGATCAACCTTGGTGGGATCTTTGCCCGAAAAAGCCCCTCCACCATGGGGAACATACCCACCATAGGTATCAACCATCAGCTTGCGACCGGTTAGACCGGCATCCCCCTGCGGCCCACCTATTACAAACCTCCCGGTGGGGTTAATTAAGATTCTGGTGTCCGGGGTTATCAATTCGGCGGGAACGGTTTCCAAAATAACTTGCCGGGTGATATCCTCCCGAATTGTTTCCAAATCAGTTTCGTTGGAATGTTGAGCCGAAACCACTACCGTCTCCACGCTAACCGGTCGCCCCTGTTCATAAAGCACGGTGATCTGGGTTTTGCCATCGGGGCGCAGATAATCCAGGATTTCCTGTTTGCGCACTTCGGCTAGACGCCTGGCCAGCCGGTGAGCTAAAGAGATCGGCAATGGCATCAATTCCGGGGTTTCGGTACAGGCAAACCCCATCATCATCCCCTGATCGCCCGCTCCCAACAAATTATAATGATTCTTTTCATCACCGGTTTTAGCCTCCCGGGAATGATTTACCCCCAGGGCAATATCCGGCGACTGCTCGTCTATAGAACAAAGAACTGCACAGGTATCCCCATCGAACCCAAATTTGGCCCGGGTATAGCCGATCCGCTTTACTGTTTTCCGGACCAGATGGGGGATGTCTACATAGCAGTCAGTTGAAATTTCACCACAAACAAATACCATGCCGGTTGTGACCATGGTCTCCGTAGCCACCCGGGCTACCGGATCCTGGCCGATAATCTCATCCAGAATTGAATCGGAAATCTGATCCGCCAGCTTATCCGGATGGCCTTCTGTAACTGATTCCGATGTGAACAGGTGCCGCCGTGATGTCAATTTGTATTTCCTCCTTTGGTGTATTACGGATAAAAAACAAAAAACCTCTTTAAAGATTGAGGCCTGAAATAGAACCTCTCATCTCCCGGAGCAGATCACTCTCCCCGCAGGAATTGGCACCGCAATCTAAGATCCGGTTGCCGGGATTCATCGGGCCCGTCCCTCCTCCACTCAGGATAAGAGCTAAATTATAGAAATTATTAACATCAAAATACACTAAAATAATCCGGGTGTCAAATAATAGTGAAGGAGGACCAGGCATTCCGTAAATGCCCTGTGATTAATTGTCGGCTTGGCGAATAAATATATCACGGGTGATTCCTTTCTTAAATATTTCAGTTATAAATATAGGCAGGAATTGCTAAAAATCAAATTGGAGGTGTTCTATGTGTCGGATTTCAACCCCCACGGACAACCTGAGAACAACCGGGTACCGACCTTTGATCAGTCAGATATCGAGGCGAATAAAACCATGGCGGGGTTGGCCTACATTCTTTTTTTTCTACCTCTGGTAGTATCCCCCAATTCCCCGTTCGGAAGGTTTCATGCCAATCAAGGACTGCTGCTGCTCATTTTGGGTATTGCCGGAAATATTATACTTACTTTCTTGCCTTTAATTAACCTGATTCTTTGGCCGATTTTCGGATTGTTCGTTCTGGTGTTGTTTGTTATAGGATTGGTAAACGGGTTTGGCGGTAAAGCAAAAGAGCTGCCACTTATCGGTTCCATAAGGTTGATAAAATAATCCGTAGGTGAAACCCGGTATGATATCACAGGAAACAGATGGAATATCAATTAGAAGACATTGAAGACATGGGAGAAAAAAACTGGGGATAAACCGGCCGGAATAATAGAATGGTAGCCGGGAAATGAAAACCGGGAGAGGGTGAACAATCACCCCTCCGGTTTTTTTATACCATGTCTGCTTTACTTTTTTTATGATCAGGTTAACCAATCTTACCCAAAATACATTACCGGTGCCTTTAACTTTTGTTTGTCTTTTCTATTAAAGCAAATGTGAGCTCCCCGGAGGCAACCAACTCGCCGTCTACCTTGGCCACCGCTTCCCCTTTACCTACCGGGCCCCGTTTCCGTATCAGGATTACTTTTAGTTCTAGGCGATCACCGGGGATAACCATTTTTTTGAATCTGAATTTATCGATTCCTGCAAACAGGGCCAGTTTCCCGGCATTTTGCGGCTCGCTTAACACCACCAACGCCCCCACCTGGGCCAGGGCTTCTACAATCAGCACCCCGGGCATCACCGGCTCGCCGGGAAAATGTCCCTGAAAAAAAGGCTCGTTTATGGTAACGTTTTTATATCCGGCAGCAGTTTTACCAGGAACCAGTTCAATAATTCGATCGACCAGCAAGAAGGGATAGCGGTGGGGTAAAACCGAAAGGATTTTTTTTAGGTCAAGTTCCAAAGGTGACATGCCACAACCCCTTTCCAGAAACAAGATCCCGGGAACTGGAAATAAAAAGTCAAGCGTTTTTGGCCTTGTTAACTATCCCCATCATTCAGCGGGGTAATTGTCCTCTCCTAGGATCGTAATTTGCTATATTGGCATCCGTTTATAATTATTCTATCCTGTTTCCGGCCTCTTGTTTCTTGTTTCCTGATCAGCATTCGCTATAGCCGCAGGCTTCGCATTTGGCGCAGCCCTCCACCCGAATCAGGGCGCCGGTGCCGCATTCCGGGCATATTTCTCGTGAATTGCAATGGTTGTTATCTTCTGCAGAATTTGCTTTTACCAGCTGAGCCAGAGCCCGTCCGATGGCATCAGGGACGCTCATGATCCGGTTGGGACCAAATCCCACCGAGCGATATCCACCGATTCCTTCAAGCTGAGCAGTTATCTCTTCTACACCCACACCACAGCGCAGGGCCAGCGAGATTAGCCGGGCAATGGCCTCAGTAAAAGCCACCACATCGCTCCCGGCCTTGCCGATCTGGGCAAACAGCTCAAAAGGTTTTCCTGCGGCGGTATTGACCGTCACAAACAGATTCCCCAAAGGGGTCTTGATGCAGGTGGTATGGCCGGTCAGGGTTGCGGGGCGACTGCTTGGCCGAAGGGTTTCTTCCTCTTCAACTCCCACGTTTAAAACCTGCTTTTCCCGGGATCCGTCCCGATAGACAGTAATGCCCTTGCAACCCGTCTCCCAGGCAAGAATGTAAGCGTTTTTAACATCATCCACAGTGGCATCTCTTCTCAGATTTATAGTTTTGCTTACCGCATTGTTCGTATATTTTTGAAAAACCGCCTGATGACGGATGTGCCACTTAGGATCGATCTCCAGGGCTGTTTTGAAAAGCGCCTTTATACGAGCCGGCACCGCCGCTTCACCAATTGGGATATATCCGCAGCAGGCAATATTGTGGATCAGCTCTTCGGAATAAAAACCCTCCCGGGAAGCTATCTCCAAAAAAAGAGGATTTACCTCGGGCAGATCCATCCCTCCCAGGATATTTTTCCGTAAAAAAGCCAGACCAAAATAGGGTTCAATCCCGCTACTGGCTCCGGCTAGAATTGATATGGTTCCGGTAGGAGCAATGGTGGTGCGAGTAGCGTTACGGACCCGCTCTTCCGGCCTGCCGGTATCGTAGATGCTGCCGGCAAAATTGGGAAATACCCCCCGCTCGGCAGCCAGATCCACAGAACATATTTGAGCCTCCTGGTTAATAAAGCGCATCACCTTCCCGGCAACCTCCAGAGCTGTCTCGCTATCGTACGGAAGGCCCAGGCGGACCAGCATATCGTGCCAACCCATCACCCCCAGTCCGATTTTCCTGTTGCCCTCTTTGTGCATCCGTGCGATCTCCTCGATCACGTAGCTGCTGCTATCGATGGCGTTGTCAAGAAAGCGAACGGCGCTCCGGGTTATTTCGCGCAGTTTCTCCCAATCCACCTCTCCCTCGTCTGTAACAAATTTGCCCAGGTTGAGGGAAGCCAGGCAGCAGGCCTCATAGGGCAACAGCGGCTGTTCTCCGCAGGGGTTCGTAGTTTCGTATTGGCCGATGTGGGGAGTGGGGTTAAAGCGGTTCATCTGGTCAATAAATATGATCCCCGGATCGCCTTTGCCCCATGCCTTTTCGACCATCAGGTCAAACACTTCCCCGGCATGCAGTTTCCCGATCTCTCCCGTTTCCGGATCGATGTGCGGTTCACCGGTACGCGGATTGATCAACGTATAATAGGGATCCGGATCCTCCCCGGTTGCTTTCCGCATGAACCCATCGGAAACGGTAACCGAAAGGTTGAAATTGGTAACCTCATCTTCTCTCTCCTTGCAGCAAATGAATTTTAGAACATCGGGATGATCGTAGCGCAGTGAGCCCATGTTTGCGCCCCGTCGGGTTCCCCCCTGTTTGACCGCCTCCGTGGCCGCGTCAAAAATTTTTAAAAAAGATAGGGGGCCGCTGGCTACCCCGTTGGTGGTGCGCACCCGGTCACCGGCGGGCCGCAACCGGTCGAAAGAAAAACCGGTGCCCCCCCCGGTCTTCTGTACCAGGGCCATATATTTCAAGGAGGTGAAAATCCCCTCCATGCTGTCTTCCACCGGTAAAACGAAACAGGCGCTAAGCTGCTGTAGATCACGGCCGGCGTTCATCAGCGTGGGGGAATTGGGCATAAAATAAGCCTCGGCCATTGCCTGGTAAAATTCTTCTTCTGTCCTTTTTACTTCGGCCTCATCCTTGCCGTATTCCCGTTCCACCGCAGCCATGTTTGAAGCTACCCTTCTGAGCAGATCGACCGGTGTCTCCAGGAGATTCCCTTCGGGATCTTTTTTTAAATATCTTTTTTCATAAGTAATCCGAGCATTTTCTGTTAGCTCCAACGATGGTCCACCCCCGTAAAATGCTGATAAACTAAATAAAAACCAAAGAAGGTATGTTCATAATCCTAGACAGCCGATACGTTAATATTCTCTCTAAAGGGTTTCTTTCCTTCCTAAAATCGCCAATAAAAACACCCCTGTTCCGGTATAACCGGCCCTTGGATAATCCCCTGATGGAACCCGGAAAAACCTGAAAACTTTTAAAAAAGGCCGATTTATGTCGTATCCACGAAAGGCCCTTATTTGTCACCCTGAAGGCAAAGCCAAAAAGATCTTAAAATTTTCCCGGTTCCTTATGCTCCTCTCGAATGAAAGTAAAAATTTTAATTTATCGATGGTAACCCTCCCTGAAACGAGCTGCTGCTTTTCAAAAAAAAACACGGTTATTTTGCCTACCGGTTTAAAAAGATCGAATTGCCTGGGTTTAAATTGCATTTTAAGCGCAGGGGCAAAGGGAAACAGTAAAAGATGTTGTAAACAGCCTGAAAAAAAAATAGGGTGGACGATTTACAGCATAGAAGCTGTTTTTCATATTCCCCCGACAGCACAAAAGAACCGTCCCTCCGTTTTTTAGGGGTCCCAGGCTTCTTGGAGGGCTGCCGTGACCTCGCTGTCGTCAACCTGACTGAAATCACGGTAAAATTGGCCCACCGCGGCGAAATGCGGGGGTGCTTCTAACCAATATATCTCATCAACCTCCCGGCCCAGGCATTCCAGAGTTTCCGGTGGCCCTACCGGAATGGCCAGGATCAATTTTAGCGGACGTTTTTGTCTGATTCCCTGCAGGGCGGCACGCAGGGTAAAACCGGTTGCCACTCCATCGTCAACCAGGATGATTAACCTACCCGTAATATCCGGAAGCGGTTTCTGCCCGCGGTAAAGCCGCAAGCGGCGCTTAATTTCGACCTGCTCTTCTAATGATCTCCGTTCCAGATACCCCGCAGGTAAGTGCAACCTGTCCACCAGGATCTCATTGATCAGCAAGGAGCCGTTCCCGGCAACCGCACCTATAGCCAGCTCGGGCTGTCCGGGTGCACCGATTTTTCGGGTGATAATTAGATCGAGTTCTCCCCCCAGGCTTCGCCAGAGCGGTAAAGCCACAGAGACCCCGCCGCGGGGAACCGCCAGGATCAGCGGTAAAAACCCGCGGTAAGCAGATAATTTCTTGGCAAGAAGTTCTCCGGCATGCCGGCGATTTTCAAACAGCACCGCCAGTCCCTCCCCGCAAAAATTTATATCGCCAACCCTTCAAATAGCTTATCGGCGGCCTTTACCGCCGCAATCCCGGCTGACAGTTCCAAAAGCGCTTTCCCGGCAATATCATAATTCACAATCGCAGGCTCGAAGGGAATTTCCCCTAACAACTCAAGACCGGTACGGGCGATCTCCTCAGAAAGCTGCTCCACTTCCCCGGCCCGGCTGCGTGAGATCACCAGGCCCATCCGGCCTATTTCCAACCGCAGGCTACCGGCTATTTCGCGGATCCGGCCGGCAGTGCGCACGCCCCTGGCAGTGGCATCGCTGGTAATCAAGAGCAAATCGGCCTGGGGCAAGACCCGCCGGCTTATATGTTCCATTCCCGCCTCGTTATCCATGATTAAATAATCATAGTTAACACTCAACCTCTCCAGGAAACGACGCAATAGATCATTGGGGTAACAGTAACAACCAGGGCCCTGGGGATTGCCCATCACCAGCAAATCAAAATGTTTTGTCTCCACCAGAGCTTTATTGAGATTGTATTCTATAAAAATATCCTTGGTCATCCCAACCGGAACACCACCAGGCTTTTTGGTTGTTTCCAGGATTGTGGCAATAGTTTCCTCAACAGCCAAACCAAGGGCTTCATTAAGATTTGCGTTGGCATCGGCATCCACGACCAGCATTGTTTTGTCGGGATGCTTTTCCTGCAAATAGCGGATCAACAGGGCAGCCAGGGTGGTTTTTCCGGTGCCCCCTTTACCTGCAATAGCAATGCGTTTTGTCATCAGATCACTGCCTCTCGATCAAAAAATAGGGTGGTGGCAAACAGCCGTCCCGCGACCGCCTTTTCCAGTTGGGCGATGGTATTGCAGGGCCACATTTCCACAAGTTCACTGAACGCTGCCACCGAGCGATGGCGGGACCACTGTTCCGGCGGCAGGGGGTTCAGCCAGATTATTTTCCGAACCCGCTCTTTCAGCCTTTGCAGCTCCGGCAAAGCCGTATCCAATTTAATCGTCCGGGTATCGCTGACCACGATTACTATCGTCCGGGAGGTGAGCAGCTCACGATAATAACCGTTAAGTTCTGCCAGGGCAGCACCGATATTGGTGCCGCCTCCCCAGGATCTTCCATGTAGAATTACGCGCCCCAGGAGCTGATCCAATCCGGACTGCTGTTCAAGAGCAGGGGTGAGATATTCCAGGGTGTCCGCAAAGGAAAAAAGCTCCAGGTTGGATACCGCCGCCTGCAGGCCATAGATAAACTGCAGTACAAAACTACTGTAACGTTCCATGGAAGCAGAAAGATCGCCGATAAAAAGCAACTGTAGTTTTGAGCGCCGTTTCCGCCTATATTTTAGCAAAAAGGGTTGGCCACCGTGGCGCATGTTCATCCGAACCGTGCGGCGAAAATCGAGCGCCCCCCGGGACGCATCCCTTTGGCGGCGTTGCACCAACCGGCGAGCCAGCTGTTGAGAAAGTCGGTTGATCAACGCTTTGGCCGCCGGAAGGTCCGCCTGGCCGAGCATCTGCATGTCAGACTCACACAACCGCTTATCCTCTTTCCCAGCAGCCCCACAACTGCCGGCTCCTCCTGCGGCAAAATTACCTCTTGAAAAGATCTGATCCCTTCGGCTATGCCAGTAGCGCAACTGCCCTTTGACCACAGTCTCTAAAAGAGGTCTAAGGGGACGCATTTCTTTTTCGGCTGCCTCAGTTTCTCGCACAAAACGGCACAGGCTCCGCTGCTCTTTTTCAGGCAAAGCGGTATAAAGCAGCATTTCTTCGTTAGAAAGACACAGCGGTTCTCCCTTGAAAGAAAGCTCATCAGCAGCGCTTTTCAATCTCATTTTTTGTTCCTCCTGCTGTTGCCGGGCCTCCCGAAATTGCCGGTTCCGGGTTTCCAATGGAACAAAATATCGCTCAAAGGCCTCTTCAAAAACCTGCAAGTCGTGATAACTTTTTACCAGGGTGGCCCGAAGGGCATCTTTGAAGGCTGTACGATCGGCAATATCGATATGTTCCAGTGCCCGCAAAGCGTCCAACAATTCCGCTGTTCCCAAGGGAAGACCCTCAGCTCGCAGCAGTGCAGCAAAAATAGCCATGTTCTCTTCAAAAGAGCAATCCGCCGGTGCGGTCATGGACAGGTATACTCTCCTTCCCCGTTTACGGGATTTCGCAATAACCGATCTATGCCTGTTTTTCCGATTTTTCTGTGAAACAGCAACTGGTCCTGGCGATTTTTCAACAACAGGTTAAGGGTATCGGTTACCAGTACGCCATCAAGTCTCTTCTTACCCAAGGTCATCAAGGCCTGCGTCCAGTCAAGAGTTTCAGCAATCGAAGGTTTTTTCCGCAAATCTTCTTGGCAACGAAGATGGGCAATCACCCGGGCAATCTCTGTGGCCAGACGTTCCCCCACCTCCGGGATCCGGGCCTGGATGATCTGGGTTTCTCTGGCGATATCCGGGAATTCGAAATACAGGTAAAGACAACGTCGTTTCAGGCCGTCGGAAAGTTCTCGCTCGCTGTTGCTGGTTAGAACCACTACGGGGATATTTTCCGCCTTCAGCGTACCCAGTTCGGGAATTGAAACCTGGAAATCAGAGAGGATTTCGAATAAAAAGGCTTCGAATTCGGGATCGGTTTTGTCAACCTCATCAATCAAAAGAACCACCTGACGGAGGGAGCGAATGGCTTTTAACAGGGGCCTCTCAAGCAGATAGGAGAGAGAAAATAGATCCTCTTCCCCAACTTGTGCCCCCTCAAGGCCGCGCTCAATCTGGATCCGCAATAGCTGTCGCTGGTAATTCCATTCGTAAAGTGCTTTGGTCTCATCAAGACCTTCATAACATTGCAAGCGGATCAACTCCGTCTCCAGGATCTCCGCCAGCACCTTCCCCATTTCTGTTTTTCCCACGCCCGGAGCACCCTCAATCAATAGCGGTTTCTGTAGCCTCAGGGCCAGGAAAACGGTAAGAACGGCACTTTGATCAATGATATATCCGCTGGCAGCAAAGCGCTGCTGCAACTCAGCCAGGTTTACCTGCACGGTTAGCCTCCCTTTTTGTAACATGACCTGTTCAACTTATCATACTATAAATTTTTTTTTGCAGCAAACCCGGCCGTTCTATTCTGCCCATAGCCCGCAAACCCCGGAGGGCATTATAAGACCAGGGCCTGTTGTAGCCGCGGGAGCTGCTATTCCGATCCGGCAGGCCCCCACGCCGGGTGCTCATCAAATGATTATAAAAATCGGGGCAAGAAATGAGGCGGTAACTGTAACCTCCGAAGAAAAAACAAAGGTCGGCAATTTTTTAGATGGCTGTTGCCCATTTGAAACCTATCGTTCCTTAAAGCTGTTCCCGCGGGTGAGAAAGTGTACGGCGGATCTTTTCGGCGGCAATCTCTTCTTCCAGTTCTAAAATTCGGGCCAGGACCTTTGCCCGACCGGTTCCCCTGGTAATGTGGTATTCCCGCAACAGATTTTCCCGCGTTTCGTTGAGATTTACTAGCACGTCGGGCATAAAGTAATTCCCCCTTCGATCAATTAAACTCTATTTTAAACAATTTCCAGGCAAATATGTATTTGCCCGCTCTTAAAAAATCCGGGGCTTCGGGCCCCGGATTTAGGTGTACAAAGGAATCTCTTGGGGGATAAATCTGTAAACTACAGCTCTTTGATTTTTTTCCTGGCTTCCTCAAAGTACCAAAAGGCAACGGCTACCGCACCGATTATGGAAATTGCCCCGAAAATATTATTTAAAACATTCCAGATCATGCTTTAACCCCCTTCTGTTCTACCACTTCTTTGCCCAGGGCATTGGCAATCAGATATACTACCAGCGCGATCGGCGTAATTATAATAATTCCGTATTCTTGCCAAAGCTCGATGTTCCCAATCTGGATAACATATACCTCATAAAATTCATTCCAGGTTCCAAAGAAGTTGGTCCAGATATACCAGACAATGGAGCAGATCACACCCACGGCAGTGGACAAGGTGCCTGCTATTTTTTTGGGGGGAGTTTTGGAAAATGTCCCGAAATAAACCGGGATCAAAGAGGTGGTGATAATTATAGTGGCCTGGAATACCCAGGCTTCCATCATCCGTTCGAAAAACAAGGCCAGGGCCAATGATATAACCGCCGATATTACAACGCCGATTTTGGTCATCCGTTCGGTCTCTCGGGAGGTGGCCTGCGGTTTAAAAACTCCCTTGTACAGATCATACCCAAGCACTCCGCCGGCTACCAGAAAATAAGAATCGGCGGTTGACATGGCACAAGCCAGCACCCCGGCCAGAAACAGTCCCATCACTCCAACCGGCAAATATTGCCCGGCAATGGCAAACAGTGCCTGATTGGGGGCAACCTCCGGGATAATTTCTAATCCAATCGCCGCCGCTCCCAATATTCCTAAAAAAGTTACAATCCAATCAAATGACAACCACAGGGGAATTCCTACAAAAAAAGCCTTCTTGATTTCTTTCGGGCCTGCAGAAGCAAATATTCTTTGGAAAAAAGCCGGTTCCGCCAATGCTGCAAATGCGGTTAAGGAATAAGCTACCAGTATCCAGGGGGTTAGATAACCTACCTCCGCCCGGAAAAAATATTCAAATTCACCGACGTAATTTTCCAGACCTATTATCACCTGGTCATACCCGCCTACCCCGTTCCAGCCCAAAATTAAGGCCAGGCCTACCGCGATCATCATTACAAAAAACTGAATAAAATCGGTCATAATTACCGCCCACAAGCCCCCGGTCCAAGTATATATTACAATTACCACTGACCCGATTAAAATTCCCACCCAGATGGGAATCCCGGTAAGCAGGTGTAATAAAAACCCTATGGCCATCATTTCCAGAGAATTGTTGGAATATAGGAATGCTGCAATGGAGGCAAAGATCCCGGCAACTTTACCATAGCTGTTAAACACAATGTCTTGCATGGTACAATCTTCGGGAAATTTTTCTTTAAATTTGGGGGCTAAAAAGGCCATGGCAAAATAAAGAGCGGTGAACGGTAAGGCGTAGAAATAGAAAGAGGATATCCCTTCGAAAAAAGATACCTCAGAATCGCCAAACAAAGTATCCAACCCGTAAAATGTAGATACCAGGGTAGCCACCAGGAGCGGAGCAGTGATGTTTTTACCGGCCATAAAATAATCGTCAAACCCCTTGGATTTTTTGGAAAAATAAAATCCCACCCCCAGCATGCCGGCAATGTACAAAACAACGATAATCCAGTCCACTGCATGCAACCTGACTACAATTTCATCCACCTGCAATCTACCTCCTTGCGTTTAAAAATCGACCATCGGAACCTTTATTTTGGTTCGTTAGAGGAAGCTGAGAGCAATTTTTTCATAGCCTCCCGGTCTAGCTTACGCTTATATTCCGACTCCATCTCCAAGAGAGCATAAGGATAACTGTATTCATCCATTAGCCGTAAATATGGCTCAGGAGCAAAAGCCTCCGGCCCGAACACCCCCCTTCCCTGCCATACCCCTTTGCCGATCAGTTCCAGGGTAATAGCCGTTCCGTATGCGGTTTGAGCCACCACTACCTGGGAACCCAAACGCTCCATGGTCTCCTGGTTATCCAGGCTCTGGTAAATAAAGACTTCCCGATGCAGCCCGTCTTTTTTACCGGTAACATGCACTCCTACGCACATTTTTCCTTTAAGCTTATCTCCGATATAGGCGGGATTTGGAGCTACCGCTTCCACCACATCCCGAGGTGATAGTTTAATCCCCTGAAAATCTATTTTTTCCTTACGATCCAAACCCAAAGCTCTCAGAACCTTCATCGCATTTATAATATCATCGCCCAGGGCAATTTTAAACGAAACTTTTTTTAGCCCTTTGTCAATATAGCGCGGCATGAGCACCACTTCTTCATGCTCCACCTTCATTAATTTAACCGGGCCGATGCCTTCGGGAAAATAAAATATTTCCGGATCAGCAAACGGTTCCTGAACGTACCAGCCTTTTTCTCTCTCCCAGGTAACCGGAGGATTTAAAGTTTCATCGATCATGGTCCAGATTGAAAATCCAAAAGCAATTTCCAGCCCTTCGGCGGTTAGATTACCCCCATCTTTAACTGCAATCTCGTCAAGCTCGTCAAAACAATGTATCTCGGCAAACTTTGCAAACACATCCACCACGCCGGGATCAATGCCGGCTCCAATTACCGCCATCAACCCTTTCTGCTGCCATTTGGAATCGGCCTGGAAATTGTAGGAGGCCATCAGTTCCGTATATCCCCGACCGATCGGATCTTCCGGATGAGGTTCCGACCAGGTCCCTAAATTTATATAATGACAACCCGCCTCAAAAGCAGCATCAAATAAATTTTTGGTCACAAACGGCGCCGCCGTATCCAGGATTAAATCCACGCCATGTTTTCGGGCCAGGGCAACTACTTCTGAAATTTCTTGAGCATTAACCGGTTCCGCCGGAAATCTTTCCGGATCACCCACTTTTTGGGCTACCTCCCCGGCTCTTTCCAGGTTGTAATCCGCCAATACCATTTTCTGTAACCAGTTACCCCTCTGATCCCGATCCCGAATTATCATGGCGATGGCTTCGCCTACCCCGCCTGTACCTACCAGCAACACTCTCATTTTTTAAATCCCTCCTTATCAGTTATTGGTGGTATTGGGAAGCATTTGCAATAAGATCTAAACTAATAATCTCGTTGGCATCGGGGGACATTTACAACTAGTCTTAAGTATGACAGTTTAGTGATGCGGTTTAACCTTTCAGGCAAGATCATTATTCGATAAATGTTCGAAATACCCTACTATTTAGTTAATAGAATCTAGCACCTCATCGGTGGAAACATCGGGAAAAGCTGATAACATTTTTTTCATAGTCCCCTGATCTTGCTTGCGCTTATACTCCGAATCCATTTCCATCAGGCGGTAAGGATATCTGTATTCATCCATGAGTTTTAAAAAAGGTTCCGGGGCAAAAGCCTCCGGCCCAAACACTCCCCGGTCCCGCCAGATCCCTTTGCCAACCAACTCCAGGGTAATGACCGTCCCGTAGGCAGTTTGGGCCACCACCACTTGAGAGCCCAAGCGTTCCATGGTCTCCCGATTATCCAGGCTCTGGTAAATAAATACTTCCCGGTGCAGTCCGTCTTTTTTACCAATTACATGTACCCCTACGCACATCTTGCCTTTTAATTTGTCTCCAATATGAGCAGGATTTGGAGCTACCGCTTCCACCACATCCCGGGGTGAAAGTTTGATCCCCTGAAAGTCTATTTTTTCTTTGCGATTAAGGCCAATGGCTCTCAGAACCTTCATGGCATTAACAATCTCATCGCCCAGAGCAATTTTAAACGTGACTTTTTTTAGCCCCTTATCTATGTATCGCGGCATGAGCACCACTTCTTCGTGTTCCACTTTCATCAGTTTAACCGGACCTATGCCTTCCGGAAAATAAAATATTTCCGGATCAGCAAACGGTTCCTGAACGTACCAGCCTTTTTCTTTTTCCCAGGTGACCGGGGGATTTAAAATCTCGCCAATCATAGTCCAGATTGAAAAACCAAAAGCAATATCCAAACCTTCGGCGGTCAGGTTCCCACCATCTTTAACTGCAATTTCCTCCAGCTCATCAAAGCAGTATATTTCAGCAAACTTGGCAAATACATCCACCACGCCGGGATCAATGCCGGCTCCGATTATTGCCATCAATCCTTTTCGTCGCCACTTAGAATCGGCCTGGAAATTGTAGGAGGCCATCAGTTCCGTATATCCCCGACCAACCGGATCTTCCGGATGGGATTCAGACCAAGTCCCCAGGTTTATGTAATGGCAATTCGATTCAAAAGCCGCATCAAATAAATTTTTGGTCACAAACGGCGGTGCCGCATCCAGAATCAGGTCCACATCATGCTTGCGGGCCAGGGCTGCTATTTCGGAAACCTCCCGAGCATCAACCGGTTCTGCCGGAAATCTTTCCGGCTCACCCACTTTTTGAGCTACCTGCTTAATTCTTTCCGGATTATAATCCGCCAGCACCATTTTTTGTAACCATTTGCCCCCACGATTCCGATCGCGAGCTATCATGGCGATAGCTCCGCCCACCCCGCCTGTACCTACCAGTAGCACCTTCATTTTTAGGATCTCTCCTTATAGTTGTTGGTTGTGTTGGAAACGCCTACAACTAAATCCCGGCAGTAAAACTGTAGTAGTATAGCTCAATATATTGGATCAATATTCGATAAATATTCTGTAAATATTTGAAATATCCTTTAAAAGCCATGTAAATCCCTTAATTTAACGCCCATTAGTGATAGATCCGCTTCGGCAAAATATTTACCATTCCAATTTCCGTAATAAATAGCAGGAACCTTTCTCTACAGTATAGAATATTGCTTTAAAAAAGAAAAAGACGGTTTATTTACAAGTACAACCCAAGGAGGCGAACAGTTTGACAATGACGGCCCGGGATATTATGAGCACTGAGGTAATAAGCATAAATGAACAACAAACCCTGCAGGAGGCAATTGTACTAATGGCCCGGCACAACATCAGCGGGTTACCGGTAACAAACGAGCAGAACGTTGTTATAGGCATTATTTCCAACACCGATATTATCCGCTATTCTCAGCAGGTAAACGTGATTCCACTGGTGGACCTTTCAGGGTGGGTTTCCCCCCATACCAATATCACCGACATTGCATCTTTGCGTAAGGGGATCGATCTTCTGGCCAATACTACAGTTATAAGCCTGATGAAGAGGAAGGTATATACTGCTTACGAAAACACCGGGATCATTGATCTGGCCAGATTAATGAGCCAGCGCAAGATAAACCGCATCCCCGTTCTTGATGCTGCTCATAGGCTTGTAGGCATAGTGACCCGTGCCGACCTGGTAAAAAGTCTGGCCAAACAGGAACAATGATCTAAAGCAAACATTAATGATGAGAAGAAAACGTAAAACCATCATTTTTTGCCACCACCCTGGTTAGGCCGTTGCCCCATTATTATATATATTTAAAAAGACTGGGGTATTTAACTAGTTCCAATTTAATAACTGATACAATTTAGTTCCTGCTACCGATCAGGTTTTTATAAATTCATCCGCCAAATTCAAACTTTCGTCTACCGCATCCATCCCCAAATTCAATTCCTGTTCATTGATGGAAATCGGCGGAGCTATAAACATGATATTCCAACGCGGATAGACATAGATGCCCTTTTCGTTCAGAAAATTATTGATCCGGCCCATAATTCCCGGATCGGGGCCATTCCAGGGAGCTATCGGCTCCTTGGTCCGGCGATCTCTTACCAGCTCTATCGCCGAGAACAGGCCGATGGAGCGCACATCGCCCACCGAGGGATGTTTTTCTTTTACATTTTCCAGCCGTTTTTTCAGCAACTGCCCCATTTTTGCAGAATTCTCGATCAGGTTCTCTTCTTCGTAAACCTGAACGGTTGCCACACCAGTGGCACAGGCCAGAGTATGGCCGCTATAGGTTAAACCGCACCACAGCATGCGGTCGTCAAAATGATCGGCAATTTTCTCGTTAACCACTACCGCCCCCAGGGGGACATAACCCTGGGTAATCCCCTTGGCCATGGTCATAATATCGGGGATTACATTCCAGTTGTTCACCCCAAACCATTTGCCGGTTCGACCCCAACCGGTCATTACCTCGTCGGCAATCAGCAGTACACCAAATTCA
This sequence comes from uncultured Syntrophomonadaceae bacterium, assembly GCA_964463285.1. Classification (GTDB taxonomy): domain Bacteria; phylum Bacillota; class Dethiobacteria; order DTU022; family DTU022; genus JAAZLS01. Next base: position 60,841 of record CAYXBB010000002.1, read on the forward strand.
TCACAGATCTCCCGAATCCGAGGCAAATATTCGGGGGGCGGAACAAATATACCGTTGGTTCCGGTTACCGGCTCCACAATAAAGGCGGCTACGGATTTAGGATCTTCATACAACATAATTTCTCGAACATGCTCCGCGCACTCCAGCCCGCAGCCGGGGTAGGTGTGCCCAAAGCTACAGCGATAGCAATAAGGTTCAAACACATGGACCACCCCGGGAATCCCCGGCTCTACCGGCGGGCGGCGGGGATCGCCGGTCAGGGTAATCGCTCCAAAGGTAGCCCCGTGGTATGAGCGATAGCGGGCGAGTATTTTGAATCTTCCGGAATACAGTCGGGCAACCTTTATGGCATTATCATTAGACTCGGCTCCGCCCAGGGTAAACAGTACTTTGTTCAAATCTCCCGGGGTGTGTTCAGCCACCTTCTGAGCCAGTCTGGCCCGGGGTTCACTGGCATAAGAAGGACTAATATAACAAAGCTTATCAGCCTGCTCCTTTATAGCTTCAATTACCCGGGGATGCTGGTGTCCGATGTTGGTATTTATTAGTTGGGATGAAAAATCCAGATATTTTTTGCCCTCCCGATTCCAGAACCAACACCCCTCACCACCTACTATCTCCTCATAAATGTTTTTGCTCTGGACAGACCACGATCTCAACACATATTTTCGTTCCAGTTCTCCGACGGAATTCATTTCGAGCCTGCCTCCTTAAAATTTGATCGCTTTTCTGCTCCCAGCCAACCTAGTTTCAATCCCTGGAGGGTTTCCGGGCGGGGGATACCCTCCACGGTCCATCCTCTTAATCCGTAATATTCGAACAACATTTTACCCAGATGGGGCAGGCTGCCGGCAGCTGCTCCTTCCAGGCGGTCATGCACCAGCAAGCGGGGAGGCAGGGTATCATTTTTGCGGCTGATGCCTAGTTTCACGTTTATGGATCTTTTCAGGTTAAACAACCGTTCCCCGGTGTTCAGCAGTTCCTTGCCGTCTACATCCCACCCGGTTACCCTGGACAACCAGGCGGCGATTTCGTCGGGAATTACATGACCCCTGATCAAGAACTTACACAACCCCAGGGCGTTAAATATGATCATGTAATCCTGCATGGTCTTAGCCAGCAGAGGCTTTCCCTCCATGCTATGGGGATCATATTCCGCAGGAATTCCAATCAATGTGCCCGGATAACTTAAATTTTCATTAAAATAGGTAAGTCCCTCCAGGTGACAGGCTCCCCGGTTGCCGGTAGCATAAACAATGGCCATGCTGGTGAACGCCCGGGGATCATGAAACGGGAATTCCAGTCCCTTGCTCTCTACAACAAATTCTGCTGCCAGTGAACCGAAGTGCGATGCCGCCCGTTTAACTCCCTCCGCCAGGTAAAAACCCAACTTTTCCCGGCGGGCTATCTGTTGTATGAGAACCAGTATTGCTTCTCCGCTTCCCCAGGACAAATCGAGCCCCCCGGTATCCACTCCCTTCAAAAGACCATGCTCATTAAGTTCCATAGCAAACGCAACCGCATTGGCAGTGGAGATCACGTCCACTCCCAGGCGGTTACACAGGTCATGGGCGGCAATAATGAAATTCGGGTCATCGTTTAAACAAAGTGCTCCGAATCCGGCAACGGTTTCATACTCCGGCCCGTGAGCAATGGTGCCCTGGTGAGGTCCCACCAACACTTTCATATCCTTGCCGCAACGGATCGGGCAGGCAAAGCAGGTCACATGTTTTACCCGCAAGCCTTTCGCCACCATGGCCTGACCGGATACTCTTGCCGCTCCTTCCTCCCAGCTGCCGCCGGTCCAGTTGCGAATAGGAAGATCACCCAGTTTTTCCACCGCCACCACCCCGCCGGCGGTCCCAAAATCGGTAAGTCCCCTGGCTTTTTCTCTGATTTTAGACAGAGATTCTCTCCTGGCTTCAGCCAGGCCCCGGCTGTCGAAAATAGCCGGTACCGGACCGGAAGGAAGCACGGCGATCGCCTTTAAATTCTTGGAACCCATTACTGCGCCCAGACCGCAGCGGCCGGCAGCCCGGGAATCCTTTCCGTCAATAATGATGGAAGCAATCAGCACCCGGTTTTCCCCGGCTGGGCCGATAGCAGCGGTATTTATCTTTTCCCCCAGTTCCTGTTGAATTTTCTCCTGCGTGCGGTAAGTGTCCTCTCCCCAAAGAGCGGTAGCATCTTTAAATTCCAGCCCCTGTTCCCCGAAGTAAAGGTAAACCGGGCGATCCGCCTTGCCGGTAATGATCAGGCCATCGTAGCCGACAGCCTTAAAATCCGCCGGCCACCGCCCCCCTACAATGGCCTCCGCCCATATCCCGGTAGCCGGGGATTTCCCACAAAACGCTGCCTTGCTGGCTGCAGGTACATTTAATCCGGTCAGAATCCCTGAAAAGACCAGTAGTGCTGCCTGTTCACTTAAAGGATCCGGTTCGTAATAACCCCGTTCATAAAACAGCTTGGCAGATAAACCGCTGCCTCCCAGGTAATCCCGGTAATCCTGTTCTGGAATAATTGTTTCAGTTACCTCACGAGAGGTTAAATTAATTTCCAGGATTTTTCCATAATATCCATATCCCATAGCCCTCACTCCTTATGTTTCTTCGGGAAGCATCCGAATAAAAGTAGGAAATAATATTCCTAATTCCATAAGATGCCAAAGACTATACTCGAAGAAGCTATGTTCTCGATTTTAAAAATTTAAGTCCAATTATATATCTTGCAATTACTATGCCACCCCCGAGCAGCTCTTTTCCAACAAAGCCCGGCTACAAGCGCACTGCAGGGGGCTGCAAATAAAATTCCACTGGAATATATCTAATGCCAGTAAAAAAAAAACCCTTGCAGCAATATCGCTTCAATCCCACAAACTAACCCGAGCACTATTGTAATCTTTTTTCCGAACTGGGTTTGTTCCAGCTCGGTAGCGTCTTTCTCAACATATTTTGTATAAAAATCAACTGTAAATAACACCTGCGCCTCAAACCTTGAAAATATGTGTGGGAAGAAGATTAAACTCAATTTTAGATCCCCGTTTCCATTTCACTACCGATCTCTTTGATGCTTACAAAAGCCGAGTGTAAACTTTAAATATATCAGTTACAGTTATAACCAGAACTGTTTATAAACAATTCTATTTATAAAATTGCTACGAAGGTAGGCTAAAAAGTGTACAGATATCCTGACATCAAATAATATCAGACTTGCCACAACTCAGTTATGACTTGCTTGATGGCTATTTGCTTATATTTTTTTTATTTGAGAAAAATGTACGGCGCAGGTATTTTCGGATCTTGCGATTGGCACTACTCTGGCTAATACCTAAAGCATGTGCAACTTTGTACGAGCTTCCTAGCTCACGATAGCTCTTAATAATCAGATCCTGTTCAACTGCAGCAAGGATTTCCGCCAGAGTTTGCCCTGGGGGGGCTGCATGGGAGATAATATGGGCGGGTAATTGTTGAATAGTTACGGTATCGGAGGAAGACATTACTATAAGATGTTCCATAGTATGTTTTAATTCCCTAATATTACCCGGCCAAGCATAAGAAGAAAGTACTTCCAAAGCTTCTGAACTTAATTGCAAAGAGCGCTTATACTTGCGGGCGTATTGGGTAAGAAAATGGTTGATTAATATCGGAATATCCTCCCTCCGCTCATTAAGGGGCGGGATATTTATTGAAAGAACATGTAAACGGTAGTATAGGTCCTCTCGAAAAGTGCCTTTATAGATCATTTCTCTTAAGTCACGGTTAGTGGCGGCAATAATATGCACGTCAATATGCTTTACCTCGTTGGAGCCAATCGGGGTGAAGGTCTGCTCTTCGATTACCTGCAATAGCTTGGGTTGTAAGTCTCCGGGAATTTCAGCGATCTCATCTAGAAAAATAGTTCCCCCGTCAGCTAAAGTAAAAAGGCCCGCTTTTCCCCGGGGACTGGCTCCAGTAAAGGCACCAGGTTTATAGCCGAATAATTCCGACTCCAACAGTTCTCTAGGTAGGGCGGCACAGTTAACTTTTAAATATGGCTTTTCCTTGCGCTCGCTCAGGCGATGAATATATTTTGCCACCAGATCTTTACCGGTGCCGGAATCCCCTAACAGCAAAACGGTGCTATCGGTGCGGGCTATTTTTTGGGCCATGTTCAGAATATCGACCATGGGGGACTCGGCTGAGAATACCGGATATTCTCCTTTTCCCCGAGAAACCCGGGGTTGGCGTTTTTCCCTTGTACCTGAAACTATTGCTTTTATCTGCCGGTAGCTATTTTTCATATCGTCTAAGGCAGTAATATCTCGCGAGTTACAAATAACCATTTTAATTTCCCCTTCTGGAGAAAAAACCGGAGAAGCAGTGATCATCAACCGCTTGCCCAGTGCAGTTTCTTGCTCAATGGTAATCGATTTCTTCTCTTTTAAAACCAGGGGGGTTACCGCCGGGTGGTAGATGCCTCGTTCTTCAAGCTCCCAAACACTTTTTCCGATAAGCTCGTCTACCGGCACACCATAATTTTTCTCGCTAACCGGGTTAGCATATATTGTAATCCCCTGGCCATCAGTAACATAAACCTCGTCACAGGCATTATTCATGATCGCCTGGTAGAAGGCTATTTCTTGACGCATCCGGTCAATCTCTAAATCGGTTTTTCTGTTTCCCGGGGAATATTTTTCCACCAGTGCCAGGTAATAGTTACCGGCCGGGTCTGAAATCTCACTAAGGTCAACATGCCATATTTCTTGCGAATGACAAAAGGAAGCAAAGGCGTTATTTCTAAAAGGAGTACCCGGCAACATGGTGTTCCAACCCACCCCATGATCAATCGGTAATATACCCTTCAGCGCTTTATGATATAAGAGCACTTTGCCTTTTTCATCAAACAATATAGGTAACAAAGGGTTGTCAACCTTTAACATGGCCTGTACTCCCCGTTATATTTTCAGATGCTAGCGGTAAAAATGAGATCGAAAATTATAAGGTAACTAACCCTGATCTGGTAGTCTGTCAAAACATTCGGAGCGTTGATGGATGTTGTCGCCGGTGCGCCTAGTGTAAATATTCTAACATGGGCAATCAGCTGAGTCAACGGCGGGTTGTCGGAGATGGGGTGTTTCCAGCAAAGCCCGGTTTAAAGCACCGAGCCCGCAAACTTTTTAAAATATGGAGCTGAAGAGGGGATTCGAACCCCTGACCTGCTGATTACGAATCAGCTGCTCTACCGGCTGAGCTACTTCAGCTTGTATGGAAGATCGGGATCTTTACCCTCATTTTTGCTACAACGGCTTTATCTTGCTACACAAACATTTAGTGTCCCGTTCCCGTTAATAATTGTTCGGCCGCTTTGCTGTTAAACGTGGCCGACCCGGCAGCAGTATGCCGATCAGCGTTTATAATTATAGCCCGGCCTAAACACAAAATCAAGGTAAGCATCAAAATTGTGCGGCTTTTTTCCTTCCAGGATGCCCACATACCTGGCGTTATTTCGTGATCCGATTCCCTGCGTACCATTTGTCTTCCCTTGCAAGCCATTCGGCACATTAAGGCCGGCACAACTTTACCTCTCCCCAGACCGCCATTTTATCCTCACAAATGATTAGGGCTCCACTGAGCCCCTCCAGGCGGCGGGCAAATGCCAGCGTCGGCTGCAAATCCTCGCTGCTCTGAACTAGATTGCCCAGGGCGGTGGCCGCCGCATCGGCCAGCGCCGCCGAGGGAGCAAGGGCCACCGCCGCATCCGCTCTGCCCAGGCTCAGGGAATGGCCCACCGTGCCCGAGGAGGTGCATATTCCCAGGGGAGTTTGACCGGGATCGACAGAAATAGCCACTTTTCCGCTCAAAGGAGATTTTCCGGCAAATATTCCCACCGCTACCGGTTCGACAACTTTTAAAAAAATATCCCCTCCATTTTCAACAATAACCTCTGTCGAAATTTGCCGCAAGCTGTTGCCGACAGATTCCGCCAGAGTACCGGCTACCGCCGCCATCGGTCCCACCCCCGCCCGGTTGCCGGCCTGGACCATCTTTAAAATCAGGTCGGGAGCCGGTCCTTCTAAAAAATAGGGACGGCAGGTGGTTCTAAAATCGGGATGCCGGCGGATAAAAGCTTCGATCTGGCGGCGCTGCCGCCAGATCAGTTGTTCGATTTCCCGGGGGAGGGATTCATAAAAGGCCTGCTTGCTGATCCCTATAAAGAGATCCGTTTCTTTAACCGTAACCGTAAAGGAGGTATGCTTCCGGCCGGCTCCCAGTCGGCAATAGACCCGCGAGGCGTTCATTTTGGGCTATCTAGAAGGATCTCCATGGCCCGCGCCGGGCAGGCTTTGATACAGTGTTCACAGGCCACGCATTTTTCCTCATCGAAGCGGATGGCCATGGAAGGCCTGCTGATGGCCAGTGCCCCGGTGGGACAGACCAGCGAACAGGCTCCACACTGGGTGCAGCGCTCGGATCTCCAAAAGATCTGCTGCTGCAAATTGGTAATGATCAGCCCCTGTTCGCGCAGCCAGAGCAGCGCCTGTTGATATTGTTCCCGATCACCGCCGATTTCCAACACCAGCCGCCCCTCTTTGCGGGGGTTGATATCGGCGCGCAGTATGTTAACCATCAAATCATAATCCTTCACCAGGTGGTAAATAAGCGGTTGCTCCACCACGGAAGCCGGAAAGCGAAAGACCAGTTTATGTTTAATCATCGCTGCAAAATCCTCCTAATCTCGCTGCGGAAGCGGCTTCAGTGTTATATTGGCCTCGGTTGAAGGCAGGGGAGCGGCGGGCCTGGTCAACAGAAACTGCCCGCTGACAATCCATTCCTTTAAGGTCAGAGCGATCTCCCGAGCCCCGGGAATACTGGAGAGGGGGGCAGTGGGCACTTTCCGGCCATCGATATTAATTGTTCCGCTGTTAAGCTCTGCATAGCTGACCAGCGCCAGTTCACCGCCTTCGCGGTAAGGATAACCCCGGCTGAAATCGGTGACGGAGGTCATGATGTCCTCATCCTTTACCGCTGTATAGCTCATCATCTCTTCATTTAAAATCGGAATCGGTATACCGAGACCGACCTGCAAGGTGGACCCGTAACCCAGGAAGCTCAAGCCTCGTACCCAACGCGGGTTCATTCCTTTGAGATCGCCGATCACGGCCAGGGTTCCCGCCGGCGAGTTGGGCACTCCCCCGGGGTTTCTTTCCACAGTGGGATTATGCTGGGTGCCGTTCCAGACCACGTAACCTATCCCACCGCCTAAAAAAATACGGGTACCGATGCCCGTGGTTTTCAACAACGGATCATTGAGCAGGGGACTTAACTGGCCGGAAGTGCTGTAATTGGCATTGCCCAGGTTAGGCTTTAAAATGCCCATGTAGGTGTAGAGTGTTTTTTCAGAAATATTTACGGCGGCGTCATAGTTCTGGTAACAATTGCGGGGGTTAAACATGGTGGCTTCATTGATCTCGGCCAGGCGAAAGCTGGTTTCAATTTTTTTTAGCGGATAACAGTCCGTGCCGTAAGAGCCGGCCTCCAGCCTGATTTCCTTGCCGGCAACCAGATCTTCGATCACATGCCCCCCCCCGTACCTGAATTCGCCGGGGTGGTTGCTGTTACCGGGATCGTTGGGAGACAGAGCAGTCGCTCCGATATAAATATCGACCGCCGCCAGGCCAGTGCCGGCCCTAACCCCATTTAAAAATGCTTCGGCAATCTTAATGCGCGGCTTGGAATGCCCCAGATTCAAAAACACCCCGGAGGAACACATAGGGCCGAAGGTACCGGTGGTGACCACATCTACTTTGGCCGCCGCCTTCGCGATCCCCTCTTCCGCAACCAGGTCAAGCACCTCTTCGGCAGTTAAAACCACCGCTTTCCCGGTTTTAATTTTTTCGTTGATCTCTTCATAGGTTCTTTCTACGCCCATAACCTTACCTCCTCCGGGTTGGACCTTTCTATTTATTAAATATTATAACACTGCCGTCCAGGCAAGTCACCTCCCGGAAAACGTCTTTCCCCACTCCACCGAATTTCCATAATAAAGAAGCACCAGCCTGACCGAAACTGCCGGCTGGTGCGTAACCCTGCCTCCTTTGTTTTTTCCCATCCGGGCATCATTGTTTAATTGGACAAATTAGCCGCTGATATTCCTCAAATCTTTCTTTGAATTTTTCCGGTTTTATCAGATAATCCAGCGAGCCGGGATCCTGCCGGTAAGCCCGGTAAATAGGCAGATCGCTGATCAGGCTTAGCTCGTCAAAGGAGATCGCCGAAGCCTGGTGCAAAGACGGCAAACACCGGTAGCGGTTATTGGGAACAAGCTCCGGCCCCTTCTCCCCCTTCAATTCGAAATAGCCCCCCCCGCCTTGGACTCGAAAAGGCTCATAAATCGAGGAGAATTCCGCCGCCACCCAGTTGCTCATAATTAACGGATCCTCTCCGGGATTGATGGTAATATGCCCGAACCCCGGAGGGATCAACACCTTATCCCCGGGCCTGGCGGTAATCAAAATGATGAGATCGATCTCGTCAACCCGGTCGGAGGCGGGCCGCTGCAAAAGGTAATGAGCGCGGCCATGAAGGACCTCGTACACCTCCGGGTAGGTAAGCGCCGTCCCAGGCTTGAGAGGATGATAATGACCGGCAGTTTTAACATATTCACCACCGATAATTCCTGGTCTGATCACCGTGATATCGTAGCGCAATCCCCGGGTGCGGATATCTTCCCGGTCCTTTTTGTAGGCCACCTCCCGGTACATATAGTAAAGTTCCTCCGGTCCTTCCGCCCGGGGGTTGAACAACACCTCGATCATTTCTTCCCTTCGCCTGACATCAGGCTCGGCCACCACAAGATCTTCTCTGAACAGTAGTGTTTCCGAATCCCGGCTCCAGGAAATAGAAAGCCCGCTGGGTTTGCTCAAGTCAATCATAAAATTATTTTTCCCCTTTTATTTGATAGCCGCCGATTAACGCTTATATGTGTTCTGCCAGCAACTCCACCAAATCGGCTACCCGGCAGGAATAAGCCCATTCATTGTCATACCAGGCTACCACCCGCGCCAGGTTTCCACCGATCACCATTGTGGACAAACCGTCCACGATAGAGGAATGAGAGTTCCCAATATAGTCGGAGGAAACTAGCGGTTCATCACTGTATGCCAGGAAAGGCGATCCCTGGCCGGCTTTTTTAAAAGCTTCATTTATTTCAATTTCCGTAACCTCCCGATTAAGCAGGGCTACAAAATCTACCAGCGATATAGAAGCCGATGGAATCCGGATGGCAAATCCGTCAATTTTCCCCTTGAGCTCAGGAATGACCACCCCAACAGTTTTGGCCGCACCGGTAGAAGTGGGAATCGTGGAAAGCCCCGCCGCCCGGGCTCTTCTTAAATCGGAATGGGGCATATCCAGCAATCGCTGGTCGTTGGTATAAGCATGGGTGGTATTCATCAGCCCCTTTTGTACTCCAAAGTTCTGGTGCAACACCTGCGCCACCAGTGCCAAAGCATTGGTGGTGCAAGAAGCATTAGAAAGCAGATGATGTTTTGACGGTTGATACTGCTGTTCATTTACTCCCAACACTACAGTAATATCTATGTCGCTGGCTGGTGCAGTTATGACTACCTTGCGGGCTCCACCCCGGAGGTGGGCGGAAACGGCCTCCCGGGAACGAAAAAGCCCGGTGGCTTCGATCACCACCTCTACCCCGGCTTCTTTCCAGGGTATCTGGGCAGGATCCCTTTTTGAAAAAACTCTGATCCTTTCACCATCCACAATCAACCCATTATCATCCGCTTTTATTTCGGAGTCAAAGATCCCGTACACAGAATCATATTTTAATAAATGCGCTAAGGTAGCACTTTCAACCAGATCGTTTATCGCCGTCACCTTAAATTTATTCCGTCCCACCGCGGTGCGCATGGTCAACCGGCCGATACGGCCAAATCCATTGATGCCGACTTTTAACATCGATTAGCCCTCCTTAATTATCTAAAGGTTTAGATTTGCCGGCTTCATATTCTAACTGGAGCCGGCTTTGAGTATAACCTAAAAAACCTAATCGCTTGTAGCTTAGGACGCCAATATGCTACAATATTACCCAATACAAACACAGCCTATTGCCTTATTAATAGTATACCAATATTCATCTGGTAGCAACCAAGCAGGTCGGTCAAAAACGCCGGGAGCAGTTTAAGAAACGAAACAGACATGCATCGTTAGCTATAAATTTAAGGAGGCCATCGGTATTGAATAAAATCAATGTTGCAGTAAACGGAGCAGCGGGCAAGATGGGACGTAGCGTGATATCAGCGATTGCAGAGTGTGAGGACCTAAGATTAACGGGTGCAGTAGATATAATTGAAACTGGGGTGGACATCGGAAAGCTTGCCGGTATAAAACATCTGGGGATACCTGTAACCAACAATTTGCAGGAGTTGCTTCGGCAGAAAAAACCTGAAGTGCTGGTGGACTTTACCACCCCGATGGCGATAATGGAAAACCTGGAAATATCCCTTAGCCTGCAGGTTACCCCGGTAGTAGGGACTACCGGCATTTCTGAAAGCGATTTAGCTAAAATTGAACAATGGGTAACAAAATACGGTACCGGGGCAATTATTGCACCCAATTTTGCTTTGGGGGCGATACTGATGATGAAGCTGGCCCAAATTTGCGCTCGTTTTTTCCCTCAGGTAGAAATAATCGAACTTCATCATAACGGCAAAATCGATGCCCCCTCGGGAACAGCCATCAAAACCGCCCGTCTAATCAACGCTGCCCGGCAGAAAGAGTGTTCTCCAATCAATTCGCTGGAAAAAGTCACCGGGGCCAGGGGCGGGAATTTAGAAGGAATACATATACATAGTGTCCGCCTTCCGGGACTGGTGGCCCACCAGGAGGTTATATTTGGGGGAGAGGGCCAGATTTTAACCATTAGACACGAATCGCTAAACCGCTGCTCTTTTCTGCCGGGGATATTGCAGGCCATACGTAAAGCCCCCACTGTAAAACAGCTGATTTATGGGATGGAAAACCTCCTGGAGATTTAACCATTCGGCCGGCTTCATTGTTTTTTCCCCCTGCCGTATAATTTATCTAACCCAATGCTACAATAAGAAAGCCAAACAGGCAGAATTACTGGTAAGGGGTAAATTATAAAATGGGCTTTCCACTTTGGCCGCTGCTATTGGCGGCATTTGCCGGAATAACAATGGCTTTTCAGGGGGCACTGAACGCCTCCCTGGGCAAGGTGGTAGGTTCATTGGAATCAACCTTAATGGTCCACCTGATCGGAACAGTGACCGTGGCTATTCCGTTCTTGTTGTGTAAAAGAGGAAAAGGTGGGCTGGTACACCTGGAACAGGCTCCCTGGTACACCCTGTTGGGCGGAGTATTGGGGGTGGCCATCATCGCCGCGGTGCTGCTAAGTATCCCCAAAGCCGGGGTAGCCAACACCACCACCGCAATTATTATTGGCCAGGTGGTGACCGCCATGCTTATTGATAATTTCGGGCTGTTTGGACTGGAACAGGTCTCATTGTCGTGGTGTAAAGGGGTGGGTTTGCTGTTTCTGGCTGCCGGAGGCTACTTGTTGCTAAATCACTAGATTTATTCTCCGGTAGAAAATCTCATTACTGAAAACCCCAACAGTTATTTTTTATTATCAAAACTGGTTCCCTATAGGTAACAATTTGAAAACTCTGTATACCTATATAATAGAGGCCACCTTGCGACTAGAGGCCAGGGAACCGAAAAGGCGGGGCATAAACTTAAATACCCCGGCAGTACCTTTTACTACACAGCTAATCGGATCTTCAGTTAAATAAAATGGAACTCCGGTTTTCTGGCTTAAATAGATGGTTAGGCCGTGCAACAGCCCGCCACCCCCCGACAGGATTACCCCTTTGTCCATGATATCCCCGGCCAACTCGGGGGGAGTTCTCCCCAGCACCTGTTTTATCCCCTGCAGAATCGCTGAAACCGGTTCAGATAGCGCACCGGCTACCTGATCGGTGGTAATAATTTGGGAACGAGGAAGCCCGGTTACCAGATCCCTACCCCGCACTTCCATTTGCAGGTTCCGGTGGCCACAGCTCACCGAACCGATATTGATCTTAACATTTTCAGCCGACCGCTCTCCAATAAATAGGTTGAATTCTTTTTTTATAAACCGGGCGATCGCCTCGTCAAACCTGTCCCCTCCAATCCTCACACTGCTTCCTTCCACTATCTCGCCCATAGATAACACTGCTATATCGGTAGTGCCTCCCCCGATATCTACTACCATGCTGCCGCTGGGGGTAAATATATTCAGATCTGCCCCCAGAGCCGCTGCCCTGGGCTCTTCAATAAGATAAGTTTCCCGGGCCCCGGCCTGAATTACCGCATCAATTACCGCTTTCTTCTCTACTGATGTAATTCCGGCTGGAATACACACTGCTATCCGTGGTCGAAAAATTCGCCGGCGCTCTCCCAAAGTAGCAATATAATGTTTTAACATAACCTCGGTAATTTCAAAATCAGCAATAACCCCGGCTTTAAGGGGTTTCACCGCTACAATATTCCCTGGAGTCCGCCCCAGCATTTTCTGCGCTTCAATCCCTACCGCCAGCAAACGATTAGTAGAATGTTCTATGGCCACCACCGAAGGTTCACACAGCACTACGCCCCGATCCTTTAAATATACCAGGACATTAGATGTTCCCAGATCAATTCCGATATCTGTAGAAAAACCCATGGCCAATCGCCTCCCGGCAAGGATTCAAAGGTTAAAAAAGTTTGGCTGGTGTTGTCAGGGGTGGCAATATAGATTCAATTCTACATAGTTTGTAAATACCCTTTTTTACATTACCTTGTTGCGTTGCAACAAGAACTTTTGGCGGGTGGCCTCTCCCCCCCGCAGATGCCGTACAGCCTTATTGTATTCCAAAACCTTTTTTACCTGCCTTGCAAGATTCTGGTTAACCCGGGGCAACCTTTCCGTGACATCTTTATGCACAGTACTTTTGCTAACTCCAAAAAAACGGGCAACTTGGCGCACGGTGGCCTTAGTTGCCAGGATATATTTGCTAACCTCTATTACCCGCTGTTCGATATAATCCTGCACCAAAGCGGCCCCCCTTTGTACCGGCTTCGGTAAATTATATGAGAGGGCCCCACAAAAAATGTCTTTGCAGATGTCAGTCCAGCAGTAAAGCTGGAACCTGGTTTAAAGTTTCTGTGTGCTAAAGTACATTTACCCTATGGTAAGTACAATAGCGGATCTACCGGTTTCCGGTTCTCCCTAAATTCCAGATATAGGTGAGACGGATCACCATCGCTGCCCCCGGCCAGGTAACCGATCCGTTCTCCCTGCCGGAGATGGCTTCCTTCTTCCACCACCAACTCTTGCAAAGCACCGTAATATACTGTCAAACCGTTATCATGTTCCAGGGTTACTGCCTGTCCACAGGGGTAACCCTGTTTGGAAACCTTGGTTACGATCCCTTCCCAGGCCGCCCGAACCTCTGTGCCGGGATCGGCTTTTATTGCCAGACCCTTTGAAAAACAATATTTAACCCCACGAGGATTTAAATCACAGGTTATAAGATCATGATAGTTGTGCCATAACTCTCCCGACACCGGCCATACCGCGTTCTGTTGCAAACCGGAAGAAAAAATAGCTGAATTGCTGTTTCCCTGAGGCTCCATGGGCGGAGGCATTAATTTATGTTCCTGATCATTTTCCATCCCCGACAACAGGGGATCCTCTTTTGCCGGGCGATCGGTAGCAGTGATCTCAAGAGGGTAGTTATCCTGAGTGAACTCTGTTATATCGGGGTTATTCTCGTTAATATAGGGGTGAGCAGCCTTTAGATTCCATATCTGCCAACAGAAGACGCCACCCGCCACCAGTCCCAACGCCAAATAGACTACCCCCAGTTGAAAAAGGCGGGGGAGCCGTTTATATGCACTAAGGATTTTATAACCCCGGTGGGCCCCTTTAAGCCATGCATGTTTGCAGCTTGATCGCAACCGGCTGGAGATTTTGGTTTGATAACCCGGGCGATCTGATTGTTTCTCAGGTGGTGCCATAGTAATCACCTCGCGGGTACTATATCCATTTTCAGGGATATTATGCGATTACGGATTAATATTGATAATTTCAGCACCACTATAATAAAACGAAATAATCTCCCGGTAAGTTTTACCCTGGGAGGCCGCGCCATCTGCCCCGTACTGGCAGAGCCCAACTCCGTGCCCTTTACCTTTACAATGCACCAGAAGCCCCCGGCTATCCATTTGAAAAGAACAGGCCAGGGAAGGAAGCTGAAACTGCTTTCTAAAATCTTTTCCTTCCAAGGTAAGATCGCCAATCCTTACCTCCACCAACCTGCCTCCCGGAGTTTGTGCTGCAATTTCTACCGGCAATCCTCCGGCTACAGGCACCGCCTGATTATCCGGCAAGGCATCAGCCAGGGCTTGATAAGAAATGAGGTTTTGGGTGTGGTAATAAGGAGAATGCTCACAATAAGGGCAGGTCACATTTTGAAGGTAGGGGATCTCGGGCCCTCCCCACAGCGCATGGGAAGATTCGGTAAGCCCGCCACAGGTGGAGTGGTAAACTGATTCAATAAGTTCTCCATTGTACACCGCTACCTCGCCGGCAGTTTCCCGAACGGCAGTCTTGATCCGGTTTAACAGCTCGTCTTGTTGATCTTCGGGCCAGCCCAGGTCCAGATGTTCCGGATCCAGCCAGGCCTGACAGTGGGTACTATCACTGCACACATCAGCCGGTTCCGGCGATTGATCACAACCGGCGCCCCCCCAAAACCGGCAGTGTTTCAAGGTATAAGTTCGAGAAGCAACCGCCTGCGCCTTTAGCGCCTCCAACTCAAAACAGGCAGGCATTTCCGCCGCTACCACTCCGACCAGATACTCTTCCAGATCCAGTTCTATTACTCGTTTCTGCTCATAATGGTATAGTCGTATCACCGGCTCACTATTATGTGGCAAACCGGAAGAAATTTTCTCCGGTCGCTCAAATTGCGGGAGCCGGTTATCCCGCGCTATACTTACCACCGCTGCCGGCAAAAATATAACCAGTACAATAATAGCCAGCGAAATCAAAGCCGCTCCACGCCCCATTACAACCTCCGCCGAGTTTATTTACCAAATAAATATGTAACCTCTCCTCCTGTTATACCAAGGTTGCAACATTCCGGGGCCGCAGAAAAAACTGCTACCCCATAGCACTGTGGAAAGATGCCTCCCCGACAGTTTTTATGATTGCCCCCAACTTTCTTAAGCGCTGTTCCAGCTGACTATATCCTCTCCACAGGTGGTTAGCTTCAGAAATTTCGGTTACCCCCCTTGCTGCCAACCCGGCCAGTACCAATGCGGCGGCGGCCCGTAAATCTGAGGCCTTTACCGGTGCAGCACTCAGGCACGTCTGCCCCTGAATTGCCGCCCGGTGACCGCTGATCATGATCTGTGCCCCCATTCGCTGCAACTCCGCCACATGTTTAAAACGGTTTTCAAACACCGTCTCAGTAACCAGACTGGTCCCCGGGGAAACCGCCAGGAGGGCCATGAATTGGGGCTGCAAATCCGTAGGAAACCCGGGGTAGGGCATCGTTTTTAGATCCACCGCTCTGGTTTGACCGCAGCAGCAGGATTTGGTTATTCCCGGTCCTATTTCCTCCACCAGAGCTCCCGCCTCCATTAACTTGGCCATAAGTGGCTTAAGGTGCTCCGGAAGCATGTTTTCAACAGTAACCTCCCCACGAGTAATTACTCCCGCCAGAAGCAATGTTCCGGCTTCTATACGATCCGGGATCACCGTATAGACACTCCCTCCCAGCTCACTAACCCCCTCTACCCGGATGGTGCTGGTGCCGGCCCCGCTTACCCTGGCCCCTAAACTGTTTAGAAAATTGGCCAGATCCACTAACTCCGGCTCGGTAGCAGCGTTTTCAATAACGCTTATCCCCCGAGCCAGGGTAGCCGCCATAATAATATTTTCGGTAGCCCCCACGCTGGGGTAATCTAGGTAAACTCTGGCTCCCCTAAGACCATCGGTAACAGCCTCGATAACACCGTTGTCTATGCTAAACCTGCTTCCCAGGGCAGCCAGCCCTTTTAAATGCAAATCTACCGGACGGGTGCCAATTGCACATCCCCCGGGCAAGGCTATTCTGGCCCGGTTGCATCGAGCCAGCAGGGGGCCTAATACCAACAGCGATGCCCTCATTTGTTTCATGAAAGAAGCG
>CAYXBB010000003.1:0-73233 GCA_964463285.1 uncultured Syntrophomonadaceae bacterium
CCGGCGGTGCGGATATCACCATTGAGTGTTTTGCCAGGGGTCTTTACAATTACGGAACCATCGGGGTGATCAATTCTCTGTATGCCCATGACCTGAAAAAAACTTAAAATTATTATTTGGAGCGGGGAAAAAACTGACCCGGCAGACATAATTTGGGAATAACTCCCTTGGTGCTGACCCCTTTGGCGCTTACAAAAAATAGTCTTAGTGCACACTACGGGGCAGAATTCTAAGATTGGCCTGGGAAGGAGATAACTTCTCCAGGCCATTATGTTAGGTAGAAGAATCATTTTTATCCCCGGCGATTTTTAACAGTGCGTTACATCTGTACTCAAACTCAGCCGTTAGTTCACCCATTATGGGTTCTGCCGGAGGGCAGCAGATCAGACTGTCCTCCGAGCATAGAAATACCCGACGTAAAATTTCCAGATCACCCCTGAATTTATTGATATAAGAATACGGGGGAGAAAAATGCTGGACATTGCACTTTTAGGGACCGCGGGTATGCTGCCGCTACCCAATCGTTATCTTTCGGTCTTGCTTGCCCGGTACCAGGGCCGTCTGCTGCTTATAGACTGTGGAGTTAAGGTTAGCTACATCACGGATACCCGGCCGATTGCGTACCATCCCGCAGTTTATTAATGATGCCGATCTTTTTATCTGTGAAGGCGTGTATGGTGATGATCAATTAACAGCAGGCCGATCGCTTCTATCAGCTGATCTTCTCTAATGCCGCCCGGCCGGCCAAAGCCGGAAAGGTTAAAGGGCTATGGCTGACCCATTACAGCCAGGCCCTCGCCGACCCGGAAAATTACCTTACCCCAGGTGAAGAAAATTTTTTCGAATACGGTGGGCGAAACCGACCACCTGGCAAAAAACCTGGCCTGCTCGGATTAAAAAACCCGACACTTCGTAAGCACCGAAAAGTTAATGACCAACCACCTGGAAGCCCGCATTTTCAATGGCTTTCTTCATGGCCTGCCGGTTGGCCGCCGCGGGGTCGTAGACCACCCGCACTTTTTTCGTCGACAGATCAACCACCACCTGCCGGATCCCGTCCAGTTGCTTCAATGCCTTTTCCACGGCCCCCACACAATGCTTACAGGACATTCCCTCCACTGTTAATTCCACGTTTTCTTCGGTCATCGAGGTCACTCCTCTCATATTTGTCTGTCCGGCCCTGTTTTTGCCTGCAAGGCCGGTTAACATCCATCCGTTTATTACCCGACCCTTCTTCGTTCCCGTTCCGTCAAATGTTTTTTACGCAACCTGATGCTGACCGGCGTGATCTCCACCAGTTCGTCACCGTTGATAAATTCCAGGGCCTCCTCCAGGGTAAAAACCCGGTGAGGGGACAATTTAATCGCCTCATCGCTTCCGGCGGCACGCATATTAGTTGTTTTTTTAGCCTTGCACGGGTTGACAACCATATCTTCCCGGCGGCTGTTTAACCCCACAATCATCCCTTCGTAAACATGGGTACCGGGAGCCACAAACATCTCCGCCCGTTCGCTTATATTGTAAAGAGCGTAAGGTGTGGTGATGCCTTCTTCCAGGGCAATGACTACACCGTTTGTTCTTTCATTAATCTCACCCTTGTATTCCTCGTAGCCATAAAAGCGTCGCACCATGGTGCCTTCACCGCGGGTTAGATTGACGAAAAGACTGCGAAAGCCCAGCAACCCGCGCGTGGGCGCCCTGTAGACCAGCCGGGAACGCCCGTTATTGCCGCCCATGCCCTTCATGACTCCTTGACGCAGGTTGAGGGCGGTGATAACACTGCCGGTGTACTTTTCGGGGACCTCAATAACCACTTCCTCCACCGGCTCCATCTTGCCTTCCCGGGAATTCTTTTTAAAGATTACCTCCGGTTTGGAGACCGCCAGCTCATAACCTTCTCTCCTCATATTTTCGATTAAAATCGAAAGATGAAGCTCTCCCCGGCCGGATACTTTAAAGGTATCGATAGAACCGGCCGGTTCAACCTGCAACCCCACATTGATCTCCAACTCCTTCTCCAATCGCTCCTTGATATGCCGGGTCGTCACAAATTTACCCTCTTTGCCGGCAAAAGGAGAAGAGTTGACTATAAAGTTCATGCTCATTGTCGGCTCTTCGATTTTGATGGAAGGTAGTCGCAGCGGGTGTGCCTCGTCACAGATGGTATCGCCGATAGTAATATCATCGATTCCCGAAAGCAAACAAATGTCGCCGCAGGCAACTTCCTTCTCCTCCACCCTTTTTAACCCTTTATATACAAAAAGTCGGTTGATTTTTTGCAGCCGGGTCTCCCCGGCAGAGCCGACCAAGGCTATATTCTGACCGCTGCGGATAACCCCTTTCTCAATGCGGCCGATACCTAGGCGGCCGATGTAATCATCATAAGCAAGGGATGATATTTGAAACTGGAGGGGTTCCCCCGAACAGTCCGGGTAACCTTTAACCTGTTCGATAATCGTATCAAAAAGCGGAGCGATGTTAAAACCCTTTTGGCCGGAGGCGCTTTTTTTTATCTTGGCATTTCCCGACCCGACAATAATATCTTTTATTTCCGCCGGGTCGCGCACCACAATGCCCTGCCGGGCTATACCGTACAAAATCTTAAAATCCAGCTGTTCATCCGTTGCCTCCAGATCCATAAACAGCTCGTAAACCTCATCGACAACTTCCTTCAGCCGGGATTCTCTTTTATCGATCTTATTGATCAGCAAAATCGGGACCAGCCCCTGCATCAGCGATTTTTGCAAAACAAAGCGGGTCTGGGGCATCGGTCCCTCCGCAGAATCCACCAGGAGGATCACCGTATCAACAGTCTTAATAATACGTTCTACTTCGGAAGAAAAATCGGCGTGGCCGGGGGTATCTACAATATTGATCTTGTAACCTCCGTGCATCACCGAACAGTTTTTAGAATAGATGGTGATACCCCGCTCCCTTTCCAGATCGTTTGAATCCATCACACAATCCATCACCTGTTCATTTTCCCGAAAGACACCGCTCTGGGAAAGAAAAGCATCTACCAGGGTGGATTTACCCGCATCTACATGGGCGATCACCGCGATATTTATAATTTTCTTTCTTTTCATCATCTTTTGCCTTCTTCCGTCTTGGAAACCCTTTCAGTTTATCATAAACTGGGAAACAACACTATCTTCACCGCAAAAAAAACGGGAGTTGGCCCCGAGCCGACTCGACACACCTCTCTTCCAAAGGGGAGGATAAATTTTACCACTTAAAATTTTCCTCCTTTTACCTTGTCAGCCTCCTGGTTTATGCTGTTCATCAGCGCTTTTCAGCGGCTTGAGGGTGGGCCCCTCTACAATATCACCGTCGTAAGTATAGCGAGAGCCGTGGCAGGGACAGTCCCAGGTAAGTTCCGCCTCGTTCCAGGTCAGTTCACACCCCATATGGGTACAAGTTATGCCCACCGCATGCGTTTGAGCGTTTTTATCTCGGTACAGGCCTATTTTTCCCTTCTCCCCGTCGACCATCGCCGCCTCGCCGGCCATCAGACTCTCCGCCGAAGGTATGCTTTCCAGCTTTTCGTTAGCAGCCTGTTGGGCTACCCCTCTATTTTTAGCCACCGATTTCTGCATCGCCGGATCTACTACAAAGCGGGCCGGGTCGTAAACCGCTTCCCAGGGGCTTTCCCCGTGCACCATCAGATCTTTTATTAAAAGAGCCGAAGCCACCCCATTGGTTATCCCCCACTTGCGAAACCCGGTAGCCACATAAACATTTTCATTCCTCTGGGCAATGCGTCCCGCATAAGGAATTTCGTCAACAGTGATATAATCCTGGGCGGACCAGCGAAAGGGCATCCCGGTAACGGTAAAGGTCTCTTCTGCAAATTGGGCCAGGCGGCGGTAGTGTTCCCCCGTGGGCGGTCCCTGGCCGGTGCGATGGTGCTCCCCCACAACAATGATCAACTCACCGCCGTCATGAGGCGTACTGCGCAGAGAACGACCGGGCGACCCGGCGGTAATATACATTCCCCCGGGAAATACCTCCTTTGCCGTAATAGCAAGGGCATAAGACCGATCGGCAAAAGCGCGGGCAAAAAAATGGCCCCCCCCATCATAGACTGGAAAATGGGTGGCGATTATCACCTGATCGGCCGCTATCCGATACCCGCCCTCCGTAACTATAGTAAAAGGGTGGCCTTCCAAAAAGTCAACCGCCTTGGTCTGTTCAAAAATTTGGTCGCCCCTACCGGTGATCGCGACCGCCAGGGACGAGAGAAATTTACCGGGGTGAAACTGGGCCTGGTTATCAAAACGCTCCGCCGCCATAATATCAAAGGAAAGGGGAATCTCTTCCAGGTAATGAGCCCGAATCCCCAGGCTGCCCGCCGCCTCCACCTCATCCTCGATCTGTTTCCTATATTGGTCTTGTTGCGTATAGATATAAGCAGGTTGCAGCGAAAAATCACAGTCAATTTTATTTTTCTTGACTAAACCATCCAGAAAAGCAATAGCATTTTCATTGGCCTCCGCATATTGACGGGCCTTTTCCCGGC
This sequence comes from uncultured Syntrophomonadaceae bacterium, assembly GCA_964463285.1. Lineage (GTDB taxonomy): Bacteria > Bacillota > Dethiobacteria > DTU022 > DTU022 > JAAZLS01. Next base: position 4,520 of record CAYXBB010000003.1, read on the forward strand.
CGAAATGCCGAATTAATTTGCTGTAAATAAAACTGTGCTGCGAGGTAATTTTGGCCGTAGTGTGACCCGAAGTCACCCCGCCGATGCGATTGGCCTCGATGAGCGCAACAGTTAGATTTTCCTGCCCTAGTAGGTAGGCTGCGGTTACACCCACCAATCCGCCTCCGACAATGGCCACCTCGACTTTGATATCCCTTCCCAAAGCCGGGTAGACCATCGGCTTGATGGAATCTATCCAATAGGGCCGAGCCGGTATGCCGGCCGGATCAATTTTTTTTGTCATTTTTAACTCCCCTGGCAGTGATAGCTCTAGCTTTCCCGCCGGCATTTTGCTTATGCAAAATTTTAGTAGAATTTTAGAAGAAGCAGCGACAGGAAACTAACTCCAGATTTTGTTTCCCCTTGTTTGGGGAAAATAAAGCTATCAACCCCCGGGAGGTGAAATGTCTTGGGCGAACCCTGTAGTGCAAAATGTCGGAACCAGCGCCACAACCGCTGCCAATTGGAAGACGAACAGATTCAACAAAGCCGGGTCGAATTCGGTGATGAATGGGAGCCGGAAAAACATTGTGCCCGCTACCTTCCCAGTGAAAAGTCGTCTAAGCGCCAACGGAGAAAATAAAGGCATTTGAAGGATAGGATATCGGGAAAGCCGGCAACACCGAACAAAGCCCCCGCCAGGGGGGTGGAAAGAAAAATGCCCCGACTACCGGCAAGCATCAAAAAATTCCGCCCCCGGGCGGGGTTCTGTAATGTCCACAATTTGAGTTTCATGTTTAGTCACCGGGGATAATTTTTTTCTGCTTAATAAAGCTGCGTGGGTAGAACGGGGTGAATATCTTCAACAGTTACTCCGGAGGATCCCCCTTTCAGCGGAGGTTATCGCTGAGTGTTTTCTCGTTTAAGCTGCTTATCCCGTAGTAGAGCACCTGTATAATGAATTCGGCCATCTGTGCGGATGATTCATACATACCGCCCTGGGCCCATTTTTGTAATATGCTGATGGCCCCGTTCAAAGCAAATGTATTTGTATATTCTTGGGTTTTCCTACTAAGGGATTGGCTAATCTGTGATACAACCAGAGACAATTCCAAGATGTCTTTCTGAAATGCCAGATCACAGTTTTCGCTCAGCAAGGCTTTGAACAGCTCCACATTTTCTTTAAAATAATCCAGGATATTGGTTAAAACTTGAAGCGAGATGGGGCTATTATGTTTTAAAACCTGTTTTTCCAGGTAGCTTTTCAGGTTGTCCAGGACCTCCTGTTCGACTTTATTTAAAAGATCAAAGTGATCGGTATAGTGGGTATAAAAGGTGCTGCGATTTATACCGGCTAGTTCACATAGGGCCCGCACTGAAATCTTGGATATGTGTTGTTTTTGCATTAACTGAACCAGCGCATCCTTTAGAAGGCTGCGGGTTAGCCTAACCCGCAGGTCTATTTTTTTCTTCTTTACCTTTCTCACTCCTTTTTTTGGAAATCCAACGCTTCCGGCACAACTTGTTGGATATCAGGCCATCTTAACCAACATTGATGATTGTAAGCCAACAGCATGTTTATTATAATTCATTAGGGTAAAGTTTTCAATGTACAGTTAGGGGGACTAGGGTGGAGCGGCTGTTCGAACTTATTATTAAAAAAAGGAAAAACGTTGTTTTTATATTCATTGTGGCCACCTTGTTATCTATTTTCCTGCTATTTTTTGTAAATATTAATTACAACCTGGTCGATTATCTCCCGGTGAAGGCCCAATCCACGAAAGCGCTTAAACTAATGGAAAGCGAATTCGAAGAGACGATACCGAACACCACTGTTATGGTCAAAGATGTTTCTCTTATGGAGGCGTTGGAATATAAAGAAAAACTGGCCGCTATTGATGGGGTGAGGCAGGTTGTTTGGCTGGACGATATGATGGATATCAAAGAACCGCTTGAAATGGGCGATCGGGAGACCATTGAGGGCTTCTACAAGGAGGGCGACGCCTTATTTTCGGCAACGATTAGCAAGGGGATGGAGAAAGAGGCCTGCAGTAACATATTAGACTTGATCGGCAACAAAGGAGCGCTTACCGGAGAAGCACCGGGGCTGGTGTTTATCCAGGAGGCGACTACCTCTTCTGTCATCAAGGCCCTGGTGATTCTGCTGCCCGTGGTTATTCTCATTTTGATTTTGTCGACAACTTCCTGGATTGAACCGTTAATCTTTTTAGTGGCAATCGGTATTTCTATCGTAATCAATATGGGGACCAATATTCTCTTTGGCAAAATATCCTTTATGACCAATTCGATAAGTCCTATTTTGCAACTGGCCTGTTCGCTGGATTACGCTGTCTTCTTGTTGCATAGTTTTGCAGATAAAAGAAAACAGTATGCGGATGTGAAAGAAGCCATGTTGCAGGCCATGAAGGAATCCATGTCAACCGTGGCTGCCAGCGCCATGACCACCCTCTTTGGTTTTTTGGCTCTTTTGTTCATGAATTTCGGCATTGGGGCCGACCTGGGGATGGCTCTGGCGAAAGGAATTATTTTCAGCTTTATCTCGGTTATGGTTTTCCTGCCGGCTTTAACCCTTTATATTTATAAAATGATCGATAGAACAAAACACCGGGCTTTTATGACGGGCTTAAGAAAGATCCACCTGCTGCTTTCAAAAATTGCCGTTCCGGCGGTTATTATTGTTTTGATTTTAATTGTGCCCTCCTTTTTGGGACAAAGCCGGACCAGCTTTCTTTACGGCAATGATACCCTAGATCCCCATACCCGTTACGGCAAAGATACAATAGCCGTTGAAAAACAATTTGGCAAATCTACCGTTATGGCCCTGCTGGTTCCCCGAGGAGAGGTGGCCAAAGAGGAGGCTTTAACCAGTAAACTAAAAGAACATACTCAGGTAACCGGTGTCGTTTCCTATGTTACCGAGGTCGGTGCTGCCATACCCCCTGAATATCTTAATGAGGGGATAAGGAAACAATTTTATTCGGAAAACTTCACGCGTCTCATCCTCTACACGGATACACCGGCAGAAGGCGAGCAGGCATTTAACACTGTGGAGAAGATTAATGAAACAGCAACCTCATATTACGGGGATGGTTTTTATATCCTGGGGGAAAGCGCCAATCTGTATGATATGAAACATATTGTTCAGAAAGATAACCTGGTTGTCAATTTGATCGCCATAGGGGCTATTTTTATTGTTTTACTGGCCACATTCAAATCGGCCGTCTTACCGTTTTTGTTGGTACTGACCATAGAGGCCGGCATCTGGATCAATTTAGCTATCCCCTATTTTAACGGTACCCCGATCAATTTTTTGGGCTATTTAGTTATAAGCACGGTCCAGTTGGGCGCTACGGTAGACTATGCGATTTTATTGACAAACACCTACCTGGCAAACCGGAAACGTATGCTCAAAAGAAAAGCGATCAGCGCCTCTGTTAATGGGGCTTTTCAGTCCATCCTGGTCTCGGCCCTTACCCTATCTACGGCCGGGTTTACACTTTATGCCACGTCGTCTAACAGTGCCATTGCCGATATAGGCCTTCTGCTGGGAAGAGGCACTTTGCTCTCCCTGGCTCTGGTGCTACTGTTTTTGCCCACTCTACTGGTGATCTTTGATCGGGCAATTGAAAAGTATACCTATAGAATTAAGTTCTTTAATCATTCTCAATAAAGCGTTAGAAATTGAAGGAGGAGTCTTGGAATGAAATCTGGAAAGTTCAAATTAATTTTCGCCCTAAGCCTGGCCATGGCGCTGGCGCTAATGCCGATCAACCAATCGCTTGCGGTCGGTGAAAGCACTGCCGCCACCCGTGAGCAGGGGGCCGGAATCAGTAGCAAGGAGGAGGTTATCTACGCCACTCTTTCCCCGCAGGGCGATGTTTCAGCCATTTATGCAGTCAATCATTTTGCACTGGCCGGGGAAGGAAGTATCACCGACTACGGTAACTATGCCTCGGTAACCAATCTAACGGATACAACACCGCTGGTTCTTAAAGACGATGCCGTTGTCCTGGAGGCTGCCGGGGATAATTTTTATTATAAGGGCGATCTGCTCACAACCGATCTGCCGTGGTTATTTGATATATCCTATTTTCTGGGGGATGTTCAAAAAGAACCGGGAGAATTGGCCGGTGAATCGGGTGAGTTGTCAATCCAAATCCTGACAAAACAGAATGAATCTGTAAATACTGCTTTTTTTGATAATTATATGCTGCAAATTTCCCTGACGCTGGCTACTGAAAAATGCAGCAGCATTCAGGCGTCCGGCGCCACCATAGCCAATGCGGGCAAGAACAAGGTAATCACCTATACGGTAATGCCGGGCCAGGAGGCAACGCTTTTTTTAAGGGCAACAGTTAAGGACTTTACAATGGGCGGCATTGATATTGCAGCGCTGCCCTTCTCAGTGGAAATGGCGTTACCGGATACGGGAGCCCTGGCCAATGATTTTACTAAACTTTCGGCAGCGATTGCCGATTTAGATCAGGGGATGGGCGAACTGGCCGGCGGCCTGGTCGGCTTAAAAGCCGGCGCCGCGGAGCTGGGCAACGGCTCAGCAGATCTAAAAAGTGGTCTTACCCGGTTAAACGAAAGCTCCGGACCGCTTGTTGAGGGCTCCTCCCAAATTGGTATTGCCCTAACCCGGTTTGCTACCGCCCTTAACGATTCACCCGGAGAGATGAACTTGAATGATCTGGCCCGGCTTCCCCAGGGCCTCTCCGAGTTAGCTGCCGGATTGGATGAAATAGCGGGCAGCATGATCGAGCTAAAGAACGGCTTTACACCATCCTACCAGGCCTTGGACAGAGCCATGGCCGAAATTCCGGAGACGGTGCTCAATGAAGAGCAGCTTGGGGCGCTTTATGCCCAAATTGACCCCAGTCATCACCAAGTGCTGGATCAATTAGTAGCCTCCTATGAAACAGGTCAAAGAGTAAAGGGCACTTACAGTCAGGTAAAAGGGGCCTTTGATGGGGTGGACTCTGCCCTGAATTTGTTGCCTGCCTCCATCAATACTATTTCATCTTCCCTCGAAGATCTATCGGCACAGATCGGCAAAGCCCTTTCCGGTGCAGATTCGCCACAACAACTGGACCGGCTTGCGGAAACATTAGGGGAACTAAGCAGGAACTATGAGGCATTTCATAACGGGTTAAGGGAATACACGGAGGGTGTGGCCGTTATTTCTGCCGGTTACTCCGATTTCCACGATGGTTTTTCTACCATGGAGGAGGGCATCGGCAGGCTGGAGGAAGGTGCAACTGCGCTCTATGGAGGAACCAGTATGTTAAACGGTAAAACAGCCAATATGCCGGACAGACTGGAGAGCGAAATCGGTAATATGTTGGAACAGTATACCGGGTTGAAATTTGCACCGATTTCCTTTACATCTTCCAAAAATAGAGATACAACATTGGTCCAATTTGTGTTGAAATGCGGCGGGATTGAAAAACCGGAAGAAGCAAAAACGTTGGAGGTAAAGACGGATGAAAAAACATTTTGGAGCAGGCTGGTCGCGCTTTTCACCGACAAGAAAAAAAGATAAAATAAAAAACGCAGGTAAAGGGGGCGTCGCTCAGTTTTATGTATAAGCGGTTGATTTGCATTTTTGTCCCGGGGGTAAGCGGCCTTTGCCAAAGGGGCGGCCGGCCCCAATACTTGCCGGCCTTTTGGCGCTTCCCTCCTGTTTCATTTTGCTGTTAGGATCTCTCGGAAGGCATGAAAGGGATCACCAATTTTGCCGGGCGCCCGCTTCAACTAATTCCAATTTATTTAAATGCCGCTTTTCAAAGACGGCGGTTATCAAAGACGATGGATAGGCGGCACTAAGCTTACTTTCGCCGGTGGCATAATTGATATCGATTCCCGGCTGGACATTATACACGTAGACATGGAAACAGATGCCGGCCCCATCATCTTCAACCGAATAAGCCTCCATTTGAACCCCACTTGCAAGAAGGTTGTTCCCCTCAAATATTGGCGTAACCCGATACATAACATGATTGCCGGTCTCTTTTATATAATCGGCGACCATATTTTCAAAGGGGAGCATCCCTTGTACATTCAGATAGCGCGTTCCGGTAATTAAGTTTTTGGTATTGGCGTTCTCACCGGACAACTGATATCCGATTAAATGGCAGCGGTTATACAGGTATTTTCCTTCAACAATCTCATATTTCACCGTATGCCAACCGGAGGGCTTTACTTGCCCTATATTCCCCCGTTTGGCGGTAGGCATTAGATCCCTACCCACACAGGCCATGGCATATCCACATCTATGTAATGAATCTAATTCACTGTAGAATTCGTAAGAAGTGGTAACCAGTTCGGAGTCGGAAAACCTGGGCCTGTTTTCATCTATCACAACATAGGAAGAGTCTGTAAAGGCCGGAACTTCGGATAAAGCAATTGGCTCGCTCGGCTCGACCGTACTCGGTCCGGTTAAAATATCGATGCTAATACAACCGGTAAGAAGATTACATATAATTAATACTACAAGCAGTACAATCGATAAATGTCTATTCATTCTTATATGTCTCTTTCGTTATTTTATCGTGAGAAAAGCCGGCAAAATCTTCGCTCGATACCAAGGTATATTTACCTGCAGTTAAATCGATATCGAGCAGGAAGTCCGCTGGGTACTCCCTGTTCCAGCGATATACAATAATCATTGTAATTTCATGAATATATGGAGAAAGAGGGATGTTTTCAACAAAACAGAAATCATCCTCTCCGGCTATCTTCATAAAGTTGTCATCTATGAAGACGGGGCCAACACTGTTTTCAAATAATGGAGCGGAAAAACTATTAATAAACAATCGGTTCTTTCCTACTGTACAAACAAGATCATCAATAAGAAGCCGGTCCCGGCTTTGACGGCGATTGTTGAACAACCTGCCGTTTTTATTATCCAAACACAGAAATACCTTCATTTACATATACCTTCCCAAGATGCTTGCACATCTTTCTTATCGGCGGTTTGAATTAGCTTATCATGTATTCCCTAAAATAAACAATTGGTGTTTTTTTACATTTTATGATATGCTATACTATAGGCAAATAAATAATTTAAGCTCCATGAACACGACCCCTTTCCAAAAAACTGTTCAATTTGGGAGAAGGCATAAGATGACCCGGTTAAGTAAAAAGAAAAACAAAATCAATATCGAGCCCCACATGGATAAGATAAAACAATATTTTTTAGGCAGCACAGACATTGCTGCAGCTTTACTTTTTGGATCCTACGGCACTAAGTACCAAACTCCGCTTAGTGACGTGGATATGGCTATCTTATTTCTGCCTGGACAAAAAATATCCCTTGATCGTGAACTAGTAATATTATCAGATTTAAGCATCATTACCGGAGAGGAAGATATTAATCTGGTAATCCTCAACAAGGCGCCGCTAACATTGCAATTTGAGGTATTGCTAACCGGAAATGTGCTATTCAAAAAAGATCTCTGCCTGGAGGACTTTCATGAATATGTTTGTAAGCGCTATGCGGATTACAAAATAGACCTGGATCAATTCAATCGGGACTATGATTCGGCTTTACGGGGGGTGTACCTAAATGATCAACCAAGGAAAAATACGAGACAAAATCCAGGTTATTAAAAACAACCTAGCCAAACTTGAAATGATCTATTCAAAAGGCTTGGATAATTTTTTAGAAAGCCCCTTTCTGGCCGATGCCGCTATACGTCTTTTGCAGGTGTCTATTGAAGCTATGCTAGACATTTCACACCATCTAATTTCTAGAAATCATTTAGGAACACCAAAATCCTATCGCGAAACAATTGAATTGCTTACGCAAGCAGATATACTGCCTCAAGAAAAGCTGCCGATATTTACCATGATGGTTAAATTCCGAAATCGGGCTGTTCACATCTACGATAAAATCGATAATAAAGAGGTTTTTAAAATAATCGAAAACCATCTTTACGACTTTAACGATTTTATAAAAGCAATTATTCGATTTTTTGAAAACACCTGATTATCATGCAGACCATATGACCTTACAGGCTCACCCCGCCACGCAGTTTCTGCCGGATTAGATCTATATATTCCTCCATATCCTGCAGCTTATCGAGAATAAGAGATTCGTTTTCTGTTTTTTCTATGACTTTTGAAATCCCGCCGTTTTTCATGACTATCCGTTTATTCCCCAATAGGGAAAGAATGGGATCATGGGTTGCAATCAATACTATTTTTTCATTCTTTACCAGGAGATTGAGCGCCATATTCCGATTTATTCCGGCATTTTCAATTTCATCAATTAAGACAATGGGGGAATGGCTTAAACATGCAATATCAGCTATCATTAAAGCCCTTGACTGCCCGCCGCTTAAAAATGTTACAAACATCTCCTTGGAGATAGCTTCACCCGAAAGCAAATTGGCCTGTTCCAACACCTTGCTTACAACTTCAGTTGGATTATCGATCATCCTGCTTTCGGCATGCAGCACTATAAAATCCTGAACAGTTATATCCATGACAAAATTCATATGCTGCGAAAGCTGAGCCACAAACTGTTGTGAACAAGAAAATTGCGAACTGGATTTTGGGACATTGTCGTCAATTAAAATTTTTCTTCTGGTCGGGGTATCTCCCTGCGCCAGCCATTCAATATCTTCCAGTAATCTACTTTTTCCGGAACCGGTAGGGCCAACAATGCAGACAATTTCACCGGACTTAATTTTTAAAACACAGTCTTCAGGGTTCCCCTGTTTGTCTAAACCGCCCAGTATGGTTAATGAGTCTATTTTTGTTTTTTGGTTTTTGATACCTTGCAAATGTTGTAAATAAGTGCTGACAAGATCCAGCAGTTCCAGCCGGCTGAGGCCCACATCTTCTAAAGTCAAATTGTCCAGAGATTGAATGTATTCTTTAACAGAAATGCTGGAATGACCTGTGGAAAGCCCCATATCGGCCATAAAATTCAGAAACCCGGGGTATTTTTCAGTCAGTACCATCATGGGCATATCTAATAAGTTCATAATTATTTTCTACCCCTAAGCAATATCCATTTTATTTTTACTACCCATTTGATATTTTTCACCGATTTTGATCTCTCCCAGGCAGTAGGAGCAAAGAGCCGACGGCATAGTATACCGAAGCTCTTTTTCCGCCAAGGTTGATATTTCAGTAGACAAATTGAAAAGATCTGCCAATCGGGATGCTCCCTGCCCGGTTATACCGTTTACATGTAATAAAATACATCTAGGGTTGGCCTCTCTTACCTTAAAAGCAAACACCTCCCGCTCTGCTTGAGAAACAATATCACCCTTAGTAATAACGATAATATCTGCGAATTTCAACATCGGCCCGATTTTCTTAGGGGTATTGATTCCCATCAAATTATCGATTACGCATACGCCCAAAACCCCCTGGATGTGAGGCGAACACCGGTTACATAATCCCGCACTTTCACAAACGAACAGATCATATCCCTTATTAAGTGCCCAGGAATGGCAAGCCTCGATGTTGCTCACAAAAAAGTGGTCGGGACAAAGGCTGCCCGAAAACCCCACCTCCACACCTATCCCCTTATTTTTATATAAAATGTCGTCATGCGTGGAAAGGCAGTCTAATTTAACCACCCCGATTTTCATGCCCTTTCCCTGTAATATTTCCGCGGCCTTAATTATTACAGAGGTTTTCCCCGAAGAGGGGGGTCCGGATACGGTGAGCATTTTCATGATATGGCCGGCCCTTTTCTTAAAATTTTATAATACTGCCCCCAGCTATCCCAAAAAAACGGCATAACTTGATCGCGGTTATCCTTCGGCATCACCACATCCGGGCTAGCCGGTATAAATCCCTGCTGTGCAAGCATTTCTTGAACCCGTTTACTAAATAAGATATTTGCAAACTCCAGCAAGTGCGGCCCGGCCTCCTTTGAGCAAACTAACACAAGGGGGCTGCATAATGCGCCTTCTTCGGGCAATATGGGGACAATATCCCGGGTCATCATTTTAGAAAACCCTAGATTGGCAATGCCGAGAGCAAACTGCCCTCCCCCTACTGCTTTTAGGGTTTCTACCGGCGAGTGGTCGAAATTTATTAGAGGATAAAATTCTTTGAATTTATCGGGATGCCAATTTTTTAAAATAGCTGTTACCACCTGGGTTATAGGCGAATTCGCTTCGGGAAACACTACCTGCCGATGTTTTCCGTAATTCAAGAGATCCTGCCAGCTAACCGGCATTTCCTCACGATGCAGCAACCCGGTGTTTCCAACTATTACAAAAGGTATTAGGGCAAACGGATGGAAGATTCCCTCCGGATCTTCCAATCCTTTGCTTTTTAATTCGTTGCGCAGCGGATACTTTCCAGGTAGAGATAAAAAACTGTTTTTCAAAATTTCCTTGCTAACGGGTACAAAATCAGTAGCGTGAGCAATTGCCAATTGGGGAAGTGAACCTTGCTCCAAACTTTGAATGAACCAGTTTTCAGCCTCATCATTGCTGGCTGTCTCTATAACGACATCTTCCCTATACGTCTTATTAAATTCCTTCAAATTTTCCCTGAGTATATCCATTAAGGCTTTTCTTATATTAATGGAAACATGAACCATAACCCGACTCATAATCCGGTCACCTTCTTTCAGACATAAATCCTAAGGTCTAACAGCTATCAAGACCTTTCCATCTCTCTAACTTTGTTTCAAGTGGTTTAAAAACTATTTTTTCCAGAAATACTACTATAAATATTAATACCAATGCCCAGGCAAAAAGTTTGTCAGTTTCAAGGTAGAACCTGGTTGTGGCAATGGCCTGGCCGATGCCGTCCTGTGCTCCAAATAACTCGGCCATTACCACCGACCTGATAGATGAAGCTGCGCTTAAAGCAAATCCCGCCAAAATGCCGTAGGTCAGCCCGGGAAGGTATACCTTCTTAATCTTAATTTTCAGCGGAACTTTATAAACAGCGGCCATTTGCAGCAAATTGGGGTCAATAGATTCAATTCCTTTCTCACAATTTATATACATTATCGGAAATACCAGCAAAGCAACCACAAACACCACCTGGTTTGTGCCCTGACCAAACCATACCATAGCAATTACCACAAAGATCACCCCGGGAACCGCTAAAATAGCATTGACCAGGGGGGAGATTAAATTATTAATGGGCGCTTTTAAACCTCCTAAAATACCAACGAAAATCCCACAAATAACCCCAAGCGTCAAACCGGCCAACTGGCGTTTAACTGAAATGAAAAAGTTTCTTAATAACTCACCGCTTGTTAGCATGTCGATTAATGCCCTGAAAGTAGACTGTGGCGAAGGAACTATCAGCGGATGAGAAAAAAGCGATATTATCTGCCATATCAACAATAATGCCAGCACACCCAATATATAAAATTTGCTTTTACTACTGAGATACGTAATAGAAATTTTCATCGGGCAGCTTGCCGCCTATAATTTTTAAAGAAGCCGTTGTCGTCAGCTCATTAAAAAATGCTTCAATATCTCTTTGGCATTCGCTGACAGGCATGGGATTCAGTTTTGCATACGGTATAGAGGCCGTCACCCCGTTGGCTTTCATAAAATCAAAATATTTTTCAACCACTGTTCCACTCTCTTCCGGGTGATTATTGATCCAATTGCTGCTTTCGGTATACTTGGCCAAAAAACCATCTACCAGGGCTTTGTTTTCAGCATTGTCGCCAACAACCACGAACCCGGCTTGAGGTATCTTGCCATCCTTATTAGGGGTTACATTTCTCCACTCTTCTTCCAGGCTTAATAGCCTTTTTAATTCATTATTATTGGCTTTTGCCGCGGCAATGGTGGCGCTTGTCTTCGGCTCGTTGGATACCGCCAACTCAATTTCCCCCATACCCAATCTTGTGGCCGCTTCCGCCAGATCCATGTATACTATGTCTATATCCTTATCCGGATCAATGTTGTTTTTAATTAAGATATGCCTAAAAATAACGTCGTGCAAGCCTCCCTCATCATTCACAGCTATTGTTTTACCCTTCAAATCTTTAACAGATGTAACCCCGGTATCGGGGGAACCTAAGACATATAACATCCCCCAGGTGGCAACATTCGCCAGTTTTATGTTTAGGCCCTTGTTGTAAAGCAATATTGCAGAGGTGATAGGCGTACAGGCTAAATTGACCTGCTCCGAGGTTATCATGGCCTTCAACTGATCCCCGTCATTCCAATGTATGGTGCTAAATTTTTCTGCAAAATCCTCCATCAGGTTATTATCCAACATATATGCTAAAGGATAAGTGATAGAGCCCTGGGAGTTGGCAACTATAAATTCTTTCATTTTAGCAGCCGGCTCTTCTTTTTCTTCCGGCTTGCATCCGGTTATACAGGTGATAAATATTAAACAGATAATCAACGTCGCCAATACTTTATTTTTTTTCATTACAATACCTCCATGCCTAAACTTTATTATATTTTTGCTAGCATTTGCTGGCAATATTCCGGGGTTCTTTCATTGTAAGGTAGCCGGATTTCAAACTTCCTGGCTATTCTTACCGGCCTTCCATCAAAAATTAATATCTTCTTTCCCAACAACAAAGCTTCCCTGAGATCGTGAGTAACCAAAATGGTGGTACATGGCTTCCAGTCAAGCAAATCAAGCAAATACTCCCTTAAAGTAACCTTAAGTTTACTATCAAGCGCACTGAAGGGTTCATCCAACAATAATACGTCAGGTTCAACAGCAAAGGCCCTGGCCAGCGATACCCTTTGCTTCATCCCTCCGCTTATCTGTGAAGGGTAATAATCTTCAAAGCCTTCCAATCCCAATTTTTGAATAAGATTTTTGGATATTTCTTGAATTTTAGTGTTATTTTGTTTGTGGTATGTATAAAGAACCAACTCGATATTTTCCTGAACACTGCACCAGGGCAGCAATCTGGACTCCTGAAAAACATAGCCAATTCTTGAACTCCCATTTAAACCGATTGACCCTTTATCGGGTTTTAATATTCCGGCCACCATCTGCAATAACGTAGTTTTACCTATTCCAGAAGCGCCACAAATACAAACAAAATCGCCATTTTCAATAAGGTAGTTGAATTCAGAAAAGATCTCCAGGGATCCAAATTTTTTATGGATGTTTGTAATATTAACCAAATTCCTAACACCTCAAAAATTGATAAACCTCAGGATTTAACCCCTAACCCCTCTAAAAATATTCAACAGACAGACCGGGGTTATTTCTCAAATTTAATCCACATCCCCACCGGAGAATGGTCCATATCAAACCGGGGAATAACGGTTTGCGATAATACGTTGCGCCACTTATCAGGAGCACCGGGTCCTATTCTTTGGTGAACCGCTTCACTCCACTTCGGATCTTTTTCAGCCATTTTTTGAAAGATTTGCTGTTTAATTTCGGGGTTGCCAAAACCCGCACCGATGACTGCCTTTCCTCCCGGTGACAATACACGATATACCTCATTGAAAACTTCTACAGGTTCCTCCCAAAAAAAGATAGAGCCCCGGCTTACAGCCAGTTGAACAGAGTTATCCTCCATAGGCAAATTTGAGACATCCACGGATAATGTTTTTACCCTTGTTTCGAGATTTCTGTCACAAATATTTTGCCGGGCAATCCCAAGCATTTCCGGTTTTTTATCCAGCAAGCAAACGTTCAACTCGCTTATTTGAGCCAGGGCCAAACCTAAATATCCCGGACCACAGCCCAAATCGATACATTTCCCCCGGTTTATCCCGGTACCCGACAGGATCTGCCTGGCGATTTCCGAATATGCCGGGGCATATATTTCTCTTGCCATACGATCAAATTCTTTAGCTTCCAATTGTCGGTTTAAACCTCCCGCTTCTATGATATTTTAATTTACCTCTCTAACCGGAATATTTTAATTTCCGCCATGTTAAAAATAGTTCCGCCTATCCCACTATGGGAGACACAAATTCAGCAATACCCATGTTTCATCAACCTGTAAAAAACATTTGCCGGAAAAACTGCTATTTACGGGTCTTTATTGTTACACCGATATTAACAGGTTTCCCAAAATACATGGAGGAGGTAGCTATGGCATCTACTCCCGTAGCCGCAAATGTCTCAATATTTTCTTCATTTATCCCCCCCGTAGCAATGGTGGTAACCTGTGGAAAATCTTTTTTAATTTTTTTTGCTAAAACAGAAATGGTATTGGGATCCATGTGATCAAACTGTAACCCGTCAACCCCTGCCTTACAAAGCAGCATGGCATCTTCCGGGCTTTTAATCTCCACCACTATCTTTTTTTCACTAACCTGCGCCGTTAACTTATTTAGCCTGTTCATAAATTCATCTTTAGAACTAAAAAAGTTTCGATGCTGTTGAAAAATAAGTATGGTTTCCGATAGGCCAAGCCGGTGGGGAAATCCACCGCCACATAAAACCGCTTTTACAGATAACTCCTTTGTGCCGGGGAATACCTTTCTAGTAGAAACCACCGTTATACGATTGTTAATTTTTTTTGCCTTTTGAACTAGTTTGCGGGTTCGGGTAGCAATAGCACTGGCATATTCAAGTATATTCTGGCAGGTTCTCCAGAGAGTATGTAGGGCTGTTGCCTTTCCTGTTATAGTAATAACCGCCTGATTTATAGAAACCGCTTCGCCGGAGGCAACGTCTTCAACTAGAGCGGCTCCTCTAGATGCACAAAGGTGTGATATTTCCTCGGTGCCGCATATTATCGCATCTTCCCGAGAAAACATTTGCATCTCCGCATCCCGGCTACCGATCTCCAATAAATAAGTAGTAAGATCAAAGTAGGGAACATCTTCTTTTATCCATCTTTCCAACATACCATTTGTTATATTAAGCACAGGACGCCCCGTCACAATTTATTTGCACTATAGGCACTTTTCTATTTACCCCCATAACGGTCCTAAAAAATAAGCTGCCTCGCGAAAGAGGCAGCAATTATAACCTACCTTATCCACCTTCTTTCCTAAAAGGGAGGCTTAACCGTTTCCAGTTAAACCCTATCGTTCATGGCCCGTCGCAACCATCTCAGGAGCCCATGAATCGAAGATGTATAAAATAATATTCAAATTAATTAACGCAAAATTAGTTTACCATAGATACCCACCCGGTGCAACCGGGTAAAATATGGGGGATCGCCTTTTATTTTATTATCCCGGCGAAACTGATATATTCAGACCTCCGGATCGCCGGGGCCATAACTCCCCTCCGCCGGAGCAAATGACCGCAATAGACCGGCCAACTTTAAACCATAACGGTTAATTATAGATAATTTTTGCCAATTCATTTCGCTCACACCAGCCGTTATTATGTTTTACACCGGGATGCCGGGGAAATTACGGCGATCTTCGGCCCTTGCATATAGCTATTCAACAAGTTTGCAGACATCAACCCATCCTTCGGAATTAGCGTGCCTCTCCAGCTCGGAAATTGTCAGCTCAATGGCACTATTGGCGCTTCCACACGCCGGAAACACGGTTTCAAATCGTTTCAACGATTCATCCAGGTAAATTTCCACCCCTTCGTTTACCGCAAACGGGCAAACGCCACCGGCCGAATATCCCACCAACGGTTTGGTCTCATCATGGGACAACATTTTAGCCTTCGTTTTAAATCGGGATTTGTATTTTTTATTATCTATCTTTGCATCGCCCGCTGATACAACTAAAATAACCCTATTTCCCAGGTGAAAGGACAGAGTTTTAGCTATGCGGCAGGCTTCACACTGTAAGGCCCGGGCGGCAAGCTCCACCGTAGCACTTGAAACATCAAATTCCAGTATCCGGTCTTCTATCCCTTTGCTTCTAAAATATCTTTTAACTTTTTCAATAGACATATCCGGTGTCTCCATTATTATGTCCTGTTGTGATTATTAAGCCCCGAGAAAACAACAATCCTAAATTAGGGTGCAAAACCGGAAAAAGTATAGCCGCCGGCCAACAAAAAAAGTAATATGGTCCATAGCAAACAACCCATGTCATAATCTCCGGAGCAGTATTTAAAAAACAACCATTCCCATAAACAATATTCTCCGGGGGCATGGGTTAATCCTGCCCGGGTGTTCGGGTCTGGACTTTCCGGTTCTCCCCTTCAGTTAATAGTTACTTAATCAAAATTTTGTCCAGCTAGCAGGGATAAAGATTCCAATAAAGAATAGGGTTTGTACACGGTAATTATGTCCTTTATTGGGGATCCGTGGCGAGACCTGGCACCGGAAACAAAAAATCGGATCGCTAATTCCACCGGGGAGATGTAGCAATGATTGGAACGGAAATTTCCAAGCCGCATTATCAATTCTTACTGGTTTTGACCTTTGTCTTGATGGTATTGTCTGCCGGTTTTAATCTGGTAACTTTCTCACAGGCAACAACGGCGTTCAACCAGTTAAAGGAAGAACATTCCACCTACCTGGAACTATGCGGGGACCTGGATCACCTGAACAGCAAATATAGTGAACTCCAAAACCAGTATGACCTGCTGCTAAAAGAGAAAGAACAATTGGAAAATAAGCTTAACGATCAAAATATATCCCGTGGTGAATACAGCCCCAGGGCTTACCTGACCATAGATGACGGCCCCGACATAAACACGGATCGGGTATTACAAATACTGGCCAAATATAATGTGCCGGCCACTTTTTTTGTAATCGGACACAATAGTTCCGGAGACGAGCACATCTACAACCGCATCCTGGCCCAAGGACACGCCCTAGGCAATCACACTTTTACCCACAATTTAAAAAAAATCTACCGGTCTAAAGATGCCTTCATGGAAGATCTGCTGCGCCTGGAGGATCTGCTGGCAGAAAAGGCAGGAATCAGACCCGACATAATCCGCTTTCCGGGAGGATCCAGCAATACCGGGGTTTCCTCTGCCGTCCTAAAGGAGATAATTGCTGAACTAAAAGAATATGGTTATGACTATTTTGATTGGAATGTTTCCACCGGGGACTGCAGCTCAGGACTAACGGCACCCGAGCTGGTTAAAAATGTAACCACCCAGGCAGATCGCCAGCCCGGTCAGGATCTGGTAATCTTGATGCACAGCTTCAACCGGGTAACCGTAGAGGCATTGCCGCAGATTATCGAAGAACTGAGGGCGCGAAGTTATACCTTTGCCGCCCTTAAAAAAGGCGTGGTCAACGTGAAACATCGTTAAATCGCAGTACTGGGGAACGGTTCCCCGGTATCCAGGTGTGTCAAGAGAACTCAGTCTGATATCCTCTTGACACACCACTATTGCCTATATCAGGGCCGTACTGAAATAACGCTCTGCTCTATCGGCCAATACAGTGGCCACAATTTTATTTTTACCGTGTTTTTCCGCCATCTGCACTGAAGCCCATACATTAGCTCCGGAGGATGTGCCCACCAGGAACCCCTGTTTCCTGGCCAGATCCCGGGCGGTTTGTATGGCATCCTCATCCGTAACCTCCACTACTTCGTCTATGATAGAGGTATCCAGAACCGGTGGGATAAACCCGTCACCAATACCCTGGATCTTGTGCAGCCCGGGCTCATGGCCCAATAGGGCAGAAAAATTTTTGGGTTCTACCGCCACCACAATAGTGGCGGGGTTTTTTTCTTTCAAAAATCTGCCCACACCGCACAAGGTGCCGCCGCTTCCCAGCCCTGAAATAAATATATCTACCCGGCCGGCCAACTGTCTCCATATTTCCCCGGCAGTGGCCAGGTAATGGATTTTCGGATTATCGGGATTTTCAAATTGCTGGGGCACAAAAATTGAAGGATCCGCCCCGGCTTTTTCCCGCACTTCCTCCACTGTACCCGCAATGCTTTTTTCAGCGGGGGTGAGTACAAGCTCTGCTCCAAAAGCAGCGATTATTTTTTTTCTTTCCTCGCTCATATTTTCCGGCATAACTATTATAACTTTGTATCCTTTTTGTACTCCAACCAGGGCAAGCCCTATCCCGGTATTGCCCGATGTGGGTTCCATTATCGTCATCCCCGGTTTTAGTTTGCCCTGCCTTTCAGCCTCTTCGATCATATATCGGGCCACCCGATCTTTTATACTGCCGCCAGGGTTTAAAAATTCTGCCTTGGCATATATATTTAAACTCGTCATTTTCTTAAGGCTTACCATGGGTGTATTGCCTATTAAATCCAGTACTGTTTCCGATGCTTTCATAAATTTTATATCCCCCTTACATTAAAATAGCATTTTACTGACCGCGCCGGATATTTCCCTCTAATCCAAATTATACTTATTCATGAACCGGGGTGCAATCTTCCGGCATGGTTAAATTAATCCATACCCGGGTTTTAAAAAACAAGCGGCCTGCATGGAATTTGGCAGCTTACCGGCACATATAAACCAACAACCCCGATCGGAAGAAATAAATGGAGAAAGCACATAGAAAAATTCCCAGTCCAAAGACAATCCATCTGTAGATCCGATCGGTGAGCCATCTTTTTCCCGAAACTAATGCCGCAGCCAGAAAAGAAAACCATAGAAAATCGGCCAGGATATGCCCGCTGAAAAAGGAAAGTATTCCGGGCAAGCCACTGTTCCGGGAAAGGGCAACGTAACCTGCACCAACTGTGGCCCACCAGATAAACCAGTACGGATTGCAGGCGGTGGCAACCAGCCCGTTCCAAAAAGTAGAACCTCTCCGGCCACTCCCTTTCATAGTGGGATTAAATGAAAGGGTGCCCCGGGCCACGCTCCTAATCATACCCCATCCCATCCAGGCCAGCACCAGACCGCCGGCCATTCCAATGATACCGGCCAAAAAGGGCAGAGTGAGGTAGCTCCCCAGACCCAGGAGTAACAAAATAACCATCACTGCCTCCAAAAGAGCATGGCCCAGGGTGACCAGCGGGGCCGCCGGGTAACCCCGGCGGAATGTGTGTTCCACCATTACCGCGGTAAGAGGCCCCGGCATCAGTGCTCCCGAAAAACCAACAAGCAAAGCCGTGGTAAAAATCAGGGTTAGTTCAAACATAACTGCAGGCGGCCGCCCCCTTTAATGCTTTCTTTAATTCAGTCCCCACGGGATAATCTATTTGCTTGCCAACCGCTCACCAAAAGGGCATGTTCAAAAGGGCCCTCAAAATCTCTTCCGGCAGGCGGAGCTGTTTTTATCTACCCTACCGGGCCATAAATAGTTCAATATCCGAATCAACAGTCCCGATTCCGGCAATACCGAATTTCTCTATCAGGACCTTGGCAACATTGGGAGAAAGGAACCCCGGAAGTGTAGGACCAAGGTGAATGTTTTTAATGCCCAAATAAAGCAGTGCAAGAAGTACAATAACGGCTTTCTGTTCATACCAGGCAATATTGTAAGTAATCGGCAACCTGTTGATATCGTCAAGACCGAATACCTCCTTAAGCTTAAGGGCGATAACCGCCAGTGAATAACAATCGTTGCACTGTCCGGCGTCCAGTACTCTGGGAATGCCGCCGATATCGCCCAATCTCAGCTTATTGTAACGATATTTCGCGCAGCCCGCGGTTAGAATAACCGTGTCCTTGGGAAGTTTTTCGGCAAATTCAGTGTAATACACCCTTGATTTCATACGCCCGTCACAGCCGGCCAGAACAAAGAATTTTTTAATAGTTCCGGATTTAACTGCATCTACAACCTTATCTGCCAGGGTCATAACTTGGTTGTGGGCAAAACCTCCAAGAATGCATCCGGTTTCAATTTCATCGGGCGCAGAAAGGGTCCGGGCAAGCGCAATGATTTCAGAGAAATCCTTTTTGCCCCGTTCATCCGCTACAATATGCTTGCAACCGGGATAACCGGTGGAACCCGTGGTAAAGATTCTACCCCTCACTTCTTCACTTCTGGGAGGAACGATGCAGTTAGTGGTAAACAGAATGGGGCCATGGAAGGGCCCAAATTCATCGATTTGTTTCCACCAGGCATTACCATAATTTCCGGCAAAGTTATCGTATTTTTTAAATGCCGGATAGTAATGGGCGGGTAACATTTCACCATGGGTATATACATCTACACCGGTGCCCCCGGTCTGCTCCAGCAACTGTTCCAAATCGGTCAGGTCGTGACCGGAAATAAGTATTGCCGGGTTTTTCCTGACGCCTATATTGACTTCCGTGATCTCGGGATTACCAAATTTCGAGGTGTGGGCCTCATCTAAAAGCGCCATAACCCTCACACCGTATTCACCGGTTTTTAGGGTCAGCGACACCAGATCATCTGCCGAAAGAGAATCGTCCAAAGTTGTAGCCAGGGCTTCGTAGATAAATGAGTTTATATCCAGGTTTTCTTTCCCTAGATTCTTGGCATGCTCAGCATAGGCCGCCATACCCTTAAGGCCGTAGACAATCATCTCCCGCAGAGAACGTATGTCCTCATTTTCAGTGGACAGCACACCTACCAAAGCGGCCTTTTCCAGCATAGATTCCCTCGAACTTATCGAAAAGGTTGCTGCGTCGTGTAAATCCCCCGCGGAAACAGACAGTCTAAGCCCGTCCCTAAAAGCAATCATTTTCCCAATCTGGTTTTCAATAAAGTCATCATCAAAGTTTGCATTGGTAATTGTCATGAACAGGCTGCTGAGTACCTCGTAGTTTGTATCACCATACTTGCTGATATCAAGTTTCCCTTTCACAATAATTTCCGAAATGCCTTTAAGCGTATAAATAAGAAGATCCTGAAGCTTGGCTACTTCTTCGTTTTTTCCACAGACACCCCGTACCGTACAGCCTTTTCCTTTTGCTGTTTCCTGACATTGATAACAGAACATGCTCATTCTGGTTTCCTCCCCCTTTGAATTTACTTTTGTGAAACAACCTTACCGACAATCGAATTGAATGCCGGCAATATGGAGAAAGGTTTTAAATAACAGAGCAGGTGCAATGTCCAGGCGGGGTCACCGGGCACAGGCCACCGGATTTATCCCGGTGATGGCTGGCAAGCACTCTATTGTTCTTTAGTTTATCAAATCTTTGGCGCCGGCGCTTTTACAACAATCAATTCCAGGATTTCCGGATGGAGGTTTTTTACATTCATTTTTGTTTTAAAAGGAATTTTTAGAAGGGTTCCCGCTTCGTATTGGTGAATTTCCTGCTCATTGAGGCCAATGGAAAGCTTCCCACGAATGACCGTCATATATACATTCGAATTGGAGAAATGTTCCGGTAGGCCCTCATTTTGATTGAATATCATGTGAAGATAATGAATGTTTTCATCGAATATTACCTTCTTCACCGTTGTTTTGTTCTCAGCAGATAGTTTAAACAGCTGTTCAACCATAGGATCATGCCTCCTTGATTTTTTATTATATCATACAACCAAAACACCCCACCGCAGCCATCATTAAGTTTACCTGCTTCCACCAGTTAAAAGCTTATTCCCCATGGGTAAATTAAACCCTCTGGATTTTCAATACCGGGGTGCTAAAAAGAAGAAAAGAACTAAAACCGGGTTTTAATAAAAGGGATGAAAAAACTTTTGGATATTATGGGGACAGGCCCGTCTGTCCCCATAATATTAACATTAGCACGTTCGTGGGTTGGGCAAACCGGCAATACGCCGAGCGCCGTTTTTTATACCTCCCGGGAAAAGGTTTTCAATAGCAAGCATACTCAACCCGGTACCTTTGGTCAGTTGCCGATTCAATGGTGCCCGGCCATGGTAACTATAAAAATCGCGCATGAACTGAATTACTTTCCAATGATCTTCACCAAGTTCAAATCCGCTCTCCAGGGCCATAGCTTCCGCAATTTCTTTATGCCAGTCTCCGGATCGCCAAAAAAAACCTTCGTCGTCAAAAACTATACTACGCCCGGCAATGATCCGGTAACCGCGGCGGCCGGGTTCACCCGGCCGCCCGGTATTTTCCACAGGCCCATCGGTGCTCATCAGGGCCGGGAGCCAGCCAGGGTCGCTTTAATCTTTTCCGGCGTGGCCGGCAGATCGCAAATCCAGACCCCTGCCGCATTTTTAATTGCGCTGATGATCGCCGGTGCGGTGGGCAGCAGCGTTAATTCGCCGATCCCGGTAGAACCTTTAGTTCCCCGTTCCCTGGGGGTTTCCCGAATGATCGATTCCATCTCAAAAGAATCGTTAATTGTAGGGAATTTAAATGTAACCCAATCCTTGGTTTTACCGGCAACATACTCTTCGCGCAGAGCATAGCCGGCGCCCATATCTGCGCCGCCCTCCAGTTGCCCTTCAAAATTATGAGGGTTGATAACCGGACCGGCATCAACTGCAGTGGTCATTTTCAGGATTTTAACCGCTCCGGTTTCTGTGTTTACCTCTAGCTCGGCCATTTGTAGAGCCATCACCTGGGATTCGAAAGAAGCTCCCTGCCCGGTTTTGGGATCCATTGCATCGTCGGCGGGAACCTCTTGAAGCGTGGCCTTTCTGCCCATAAAGCGGGTGGGGTAACCGGCATCTTTAAGCCCTTGGTGGGTACTTGTACCGGATTCGTTCATAGCCTGCTTAAGCTGATCTAGAGCATCTAACAGGGCTCCGCCCGCCATATAGGTCATGCGGCTACCGGCTGCAAACCCGGTAGCCGGGGTTAGTTCAGTATTCCGGGTTTGAAGGCGAACCTTATCCAAGGGCAGGTTCAGTCCGTCCGCAGCCAGCTGGGTAAGCATGGAATCATTGCCTTCACCGGGATCAGCCACCCCCGCATACACGGTTACACCACCATCAGGATCTATTTCCAGCGCCACCAGAGCTTCATCTGCCGGATCACCGATGCCAAACGCTCCTGCTGCCAGGCCTACACCACGCTTAACAATCCCTTTCTGATGCTCACGCGCTTCGCGACAGGCCCGCTCATAGTGCGGCTTCATAGCCTCACACAGCTCGGGGAAGGGCCACTGGTTCACCTGGATACCGGTTGAGGTAACCTGTCCCGGCTGTAGCGAATTTTGCAGCCGGAACTGCAGGGGGTCTATACCAGCCTTGTCGGCCAACATGTTTACCGCACATTCTACCGCAAAGTTTGATTGCGGCGGCCCGGCCCCTCGGGCCGCAGAACCCCAGGGGTTGTTGGTGTAAACCAGCCGGCTATTGGTCCGGATGTTTGGAATATGGTAGGCGCTGGTCAACATTAACAAAGAGCGCCGGATAATGTCATCTCCAATTGAATGGTATGCGCCGTTATCCACCAGTATATCCATTTCAAGAGCGCTCAGTCGGCCTTCTTTGTCTGCACCGAGTTTAACTTGCATCTCGTAGGGATGTCTCTTGGGGGTCATTTGTAAGGTTTCGCTTAAACTGGGAATATAGCGAACCGGTCGTCTAAAATGTAAGGCTGCCGCCCCGACGAGATCCTCAGAGGTAATCTCCAGCTTGATTCCAAATTGTCCTCCCGCCTGGGCTTCTTCATAGCGCATATTCTCCCAGCCAAGGGCATCCTGGAGCATTTGTAAGTGGTAGTGTATATCGATACTGCGGCCAATAATCACCAGCTGGGCATCTTCCCCCTCTCCCTCCAGATAAGCCACACTGGCTTCCGTCTCCAGGGGGGCCTGATGATTAATCTGAGTGGTAAAATGGTTTTCTATCACTGCCGTTGCTTCGTTGAAACCCTTTTGGGCATCGCCTCTGATCAGTGGCTTGGTATAACAGAGATTTGGCCATTGGTCATGCACCTGAACAGCTCCCTCAACCAGTGCTTTATGCGTTGAATCCAGAACCGGCAACAGCTCGTAATCCACTTTTACCGCCCGGGCCGCTTCCAATGCCTGCTCCCTGGTCTCTGCCACCACCGCCGCTACCGGATCACCGATAAAACGCACTTTATCTTCGCAAAGAACAGGCCGATCATCAATAGCCATTAGCAGGCGATTCGTCCCCTTTACATCCTTCGCAGTTATCACACCAATCACACCCGGCATTTTTTCCGCTTCCGAGTAATCGATATTTTTGATCAGGGCATGAGGATGAGGACTGCGCACGGCGGCCAGTTCCAGGGAACCGGGAATAACAATATCGGCAGTATATTTGGCCATTCCGCAGGCCATAATCATGGCAGTAGGACGGGGATGTGAAACCCCGATCTTGGGGCCGTGGGGATCTGGACGCACATCCTCCGGCTTAACCTCACCGCGCAAAAAGCGACCGGCAAGTTTAACGGCTTCAATGATCTTGACGTAACCCGTGCAGCGACAAAGGTTGTGACGCAGGGCTTTTTTAATTTCTTCGGTTCCGGGGTTATTGTTTTCATCCAACAGGGCCTTTGTGGCCATGATCATCCCGGGGGTGCAAAAACCGCACTGGATTGCACCCGCCAACACAAACGCTTCCTGGATCAGATGCGGGTTATCCGGGGTGCCCAATCCCTCCACAGTGAGAACATCGGCACCGTCTATTTTGGTTGCCTTAAGCAAACAGGATCTAACTGCTTTGCCGTCAACAATTACTGTGCAGGCACCGCACTGGCCGGCCTTGTCGCATGATTGTTTGGGGCCGGTTAAATGTAGCTCATCACGAAGCAATTCCAGTAAGGTCAGTTTGGAATCAACCACCGCCTCCTGAAACACACCGTTAACCTTGAATTTAATCTTGTTCAATACATTCCCTCCATTGCAAGTTGAATGTGGAGACACTGCTTTCTAATTGTTAAAGTATTTCACCCCTTTCGGCAATTATTCCCAAGGCGTTTTACCCTGCCGGAAATATTATCGCAAGGGTTTCCGGCAACCGATTGTTAAGATAACCGCAGCTATAGTCATGCACACAGATGAACTGAAAAAAACTGATCTTTTAACGTATTTTAGGTTTCCAGAGTTATATATACTAATTAAATTACAAAATAAAAAATCACTATCGCCAATATGGAATAGTGATTAGCAAGTTACGCATAAAAAATAGCCTTCTTTCCACATTGGGAGGTATAACCGTTTCCAGTTATGCCCTACTGCCTATAGTTCATGGCGGGTTATGCCTGTAGATACCATAGGTCGAAGGAGAGTTGGTATTTATTTGACAGGTCTGACCATTATGATTATACTATACAAGTTTACGCTGATCAAGCTTGGGGAAACAGCCTTGTATTTGTTTTCCAAGTACTCTTGCAACCGGGTAGATTACCGCAGCTACATTACTGCTTGATGTTTTAACTTTAACCGGATTTTCCTTTTTTATCTGATTTGACCTCCATTCCAAGACAATATCTGCTATAGTATTTCTAAAGAAGCTTGATTAATCGAAAGTTTGGTGATCTATGACTGGCCCCCGATCAAAAAAAATAACTATGTACGCCCTTATGTCTATACTGGCTGTTGCCTGGGGCCTGGATTATGTAGCCGTAAAAAAATGCCTGGGCGCTTTAGATGTACCCATACTGCTGTTTTTCCGCTACTGCCTGGCCATGTGCGCCGTATTTATAATTAAAATGTTCATGGACCGTAAGTTTTACCTGCATAAGCAAGATATTATCTGGCTAATATTGAGCGCCATTACCGGAGAGATTGGCTGTTTATCCTTGGAATATTTCAGCATCGACTATTTGCCCCTATCCATATTAACCCTGATCCTGGCCTGTGTACCCATCGTCTCCATCCTTATTGAAAAAGTGCTGTACAGCAAACCCATCACCGGATTTATGTTACTGGGTGCAATTGGCTCCCTCCTGGGTGTAGGCATCATCATTGGCGCCGATTTCGGAGAGCTTTTTCAGGGCAGACTTATCGGTTATCTACTGGCCTTGGGGGCGGTGCTGTGCTGGAACGCCTATAATTTTATAACGGCTAGACTTCAGGATCGCTATTCTGATATTTCGCTTTCTTTTTTCCAAATTGCCTGCACCGCCTTGCTACTGGCTCCCTATGCTTTGCGCCACCTTCCGGATTCCGGCCTGATAACCGGAGAGGTGTTTTCCTGGCTTTTATTTTTAGGGATGTTTAGCTCCGGCATCGGCTTTGTAATTTATGTTCGCTCCCTGGATATCTTGGGAGTAACCCCCACAGCGCTTTTCTCCAACTTTATGCCGGTAAGCACGGCCTTTTTAAGTTGGGTGTTTTTTAAAGAGATGATTTTACCCATACAGATATTCGGCGGGATAATTGTGATTGCCTCCGCTTGCCTGGTGATCTATGAAAAGGGAAGATCGGAAAGTGCCGCTTCTTTAAAAATTTCCACCGCCTCCTTATTTAGACTGAAAGAAGAATAAAGATCAATAGGGGGCAATGGAGAAGGCCCAACTACCTGTTAATAGCAGATGGTTGAGCCTTACCTTACGCAATACTTTCTATTTTGCTTTATGTAAGTTATCCCCTATACCCCGCTCCAATATTTGGGTTGCCCCGGCCGATTTATGCTGCAGGTTATAATTTGTGCTGCATTTCACAGGCCATCACGGTGTGCTTACAAAGAACAATGGTGGTCACCGAGCCCACTCCCCCGGGAACTGGAGAAATTTTATTCACTACTGGCTCCACGGCATCAAAATTCACATCTCCGCAATATTTACCGGGATTATCCGGATCCGCATTGATCCCAACGTCTATAACAATTTGCTCCGGTTTGACATAACTGCTGTCGATCATCTTGGCCCGGCCCACCGCGGCTACCAGGATGTCTGCAGCCGCACATACCTGGTCCAAGTTCTGAGTACGGGAGTGACATATTGTAACTGTAGCATGTTCGCGCAGCAGCAACATCGCCACCGGTTTTCCCACCACCATAGAGCGCCCGACCACGGCAACCTTTTTCCCTTTCAACGGGATATCATAGAACCTCAACATTTCCATACAGGCAGTAGGGGTGCACGGTGGGAAACCGCTCTGATCGTCTGCAAAAACCTTTCCGGCACTGCCCAGGGTCATGCAATCGACATCCTTCTCTACCGGAATCAGGGAGCGGATCTTTTTTTCATCAAGATGCTTCGGCAACGGGGCAAACATCAAAATGCCGTGAATGGAGCCATCCGCTCCCACTGTAAGTACCGCTTTCTCAAACTGCTCCTGGGTAACCTCCGCAGGATATTCGAAAATTTCATAGGACAGCCCGATACCTTCACCGGTTTTTTTGATCCCGCCTTCATAAAAAAGATCATCCGGGTTGGCACCCACCCGGATGATCCCGATTTTAGGAGTGATCCCCCTTGTTTTAAGGGCTTCCACTCTCCGAATCAGATCCTCCTTCATAGCATCGGCCACGGGCTTACCTCTCAATCTTTCCGCCATTGTCCCAACCTCCTCGCCTCTATTTTTTTATCTTGCCGATAACCAGCTCCAGCGTTTCATCGGCAGTTTTCACACCATTTTTTAAAAGTTGATCCATCTCCATGTTCACCTGGCTTACAAATTGCCGGTCCTTAATCGCACCCAGGTTGATAATCACATTGAGATAGGCGCTCTGCAGGGCTGCCTTCAAAAATGCCACACCGCAGCCTACATCCGAGATTGCCAGCATGGAACCGATCTCGCCCATGCGCTCATGAATCTTGATGCCCCGGTAGGCCTGGCGCATGATTTCCAGGGGGACAGAAAGGGCCACTTTGGAACATTCTTCAAGAGTTTTCTCTTTATGGGCTGCCTCCTCAGAGGTTGCTTTCGGCAAGCTATAAGCCTTGGCCAGCGGTTTAAAAGCCTCAGCATCTTCATCTACCAGCGCTTTCAAACGTTTTATGATCCCGTTGCCTTCTTTCAGAAGGGCCTTAACTTCATCTTCTACCGCAGCATATTTTTTTTTGCCCACAGTAAGGTTGCCCACCATGTTAGATAGAGCCATCCCTATAGCTCCGCCCATAGCGGCCGCCCCGCCGCCGCCTGGTGTTGGATCCTTGGAGGCCAGTACATCCAAAAAATAATCACAGCTGTTTGACAACATGGCCATAAACAACATCCTTTCATTAATTGTTGATCCGGGTCCGCCTCCTTAATGTTTCGTACCCCATACCCCACGGAGGAGGTTTATGGGTATTCACACACCCTGCTTACACTAAGCAGTGGTTCTTTGATGTTCCTACCCCGCGGGTTTTCTTGGTTTTTTCCGCCTTTTCAGAAAAAACGAGCTCTTCCACTGCAAGACAGTAGAACCGATCCTGTCCTGCAGTTGTTGTAAGACCCTAACACTTTCCTGCTGATTACTTCCAGATCCGCACCCAAATTCCTTCCATGATGATCACTTTTTAACAAAGAGAATATCCAAAATAGGGGGAATAATTGGGAGGGAAATAAAAAATGGGGGAGAAACTGCCCCCATTGTCGAGAAACATTCAATTAGTTAAAACCCATAATAATCCTTCCTTATGTCAATTCCAGGCCCACAGGGCTGCGGCTTAATGTAACAGTACTTTTATCACTGATCCCGCCGGAGACGATGCGCCGGGATAGCGGGGTTTCCACTGCATTTTGTATGGCCCTCTTCAGGGGGCGGGCGCCAAAGGCCGGATCGTAGCCCTGTTCAGCCAAATAATCCACCACCGCCTCGTCCCACCTAAGAATAATTCCGGTACCCTTCTCTACCCGTTCTGCCAGACGGTGCAGCAACAGATCGGTAATTTTCCCAATTTGTTCTCGTTCCAGCGCCCGAAAGACTATGGTTTCGTCCACCCGATTCAGGAACTCAGGACGGAAATATTGACGCAGCAGAGACAGCACTGCCGTTTTTATTTCCTCATAATCGCTCCCCCGTTCCTGAAATTCCAGGATTTCCTTGCCACCAATGTTGGAGGTCATGATCACGATAGTATTTCGAAAGTCCACCGTGCGACCACGCCCATCGGTAAGCCGGCCGTCGTCTAAAATCTGCAACAGCACGTTGAAAACATCCTGATGGGCTTTTTCAATTTCATCCAGCAAAAGGACAGTGTACGGTTGGCGCCGTACCGCCTCGGTAAGCTGTCCGCCCTCGTCATAGCCCACATAACCCGGGGGCGCCCCAATCAAGCGAGCTACCGTATGCTTCTCCATGTACTCGGACATGTCCAGGCGAACCATGTTTCGCTCATCGTCAAACAGTGCTTCCGCCAGGGCGCGGCTCAGTTCAGTTTTCCCCACTCCCGTGGGCCCCAAGAAGATAAAGCTCCCCACCGGTCGGTGCGGGTCCTTAATGCCGCTGCGCGCCCTAAGCACTGCGTCAGCCACGGCCTGGACCGCATCATCCTGACCTACTACCCGTCGATGCAGGATCTCCTCCAGATGGAGCAGCTTTTCCAGCTCTCCTTCACGCAACCGGCTCACCGGGATCCCGGTCCAGCGACTAACCACCTGGGCAATTTCTTCTTCGCCCACCTCTTCGTGGAGCAACATGGTCTGCTTCTGCTTGCCGGCCAATAGTTCTTCTTCGGCTTTCAGACGCCGCTCCAACTCGTTTAGACGGCCGTATTTCAGCTCGGCGGCCCTGTTTAAATCGTATTCTCGCTCGGCCCGTTCGATTTCGGTGCGCACCTCCTCAATTTCCTTTTTGATCATGCGCACCTGTCCGATAGAGTTTTTTTCGTCCTGCCACTGAGCCTGCATAGCGCCGGCCTCGCCGCGCAGATCGGCCAGTTCCTCCTGCAGCCGGACCAATCGTTCCGCAGAAGCCGGATCCCGTTCTTTTTTCAAAGCAGCTTCTTCGATCTCCAGTTGCATCACCCGCCGGTTGATCTCGTCCAGGGCGGCAGGAAGGCTGTCAATCTGTGTACGCAGGCGGGCCGCGGCTTCGTCCATCAGGTCGATGGCCTTGTCCGGCAGGAAACGATCGCTTATATAGCGATCCGAAAGAACCGCCGCCGCGATTAGCGCCCCGTCCTGGATGCGCACTCCGTGATGCACCTCGTAGCGTTCCTTCAGCCCCCGCAGGATGGAAACCGTATCCTCCACCGAAGGAGGAAGCACCATAATGGGCTGGAAACGCCTCTCCAGGGCGGCATCCTTTTCAATGTGCTTGCGGTATTCATCCAGGGTGGTAGCCCCGATAGCACGCAGCTCCCCCCGGGCCAGCATCGGTTTTAGCAGATTGCCGGCATCCATAGCCCCTTCAGCCGCCCCGGCGCCGATTACCGTGTGCAACTCGTCGATGAATAAAACAATCGCACCTTCAGCGTCCTGCACCTCTTTTAAAACCGCCTTTAGACGTTCTTCAAATTCTCCCCGGTACTTGGCCCCGGCTACCAGGGAGCCCATATCCAGGGTAATTACACTTTTCTCCTTCAACCCTTCGGGAACATCCCGGGCCACAATGCGCCGGGCCAGACCTTCCACAATGGCCGTCTTTCCCACTCCCGGTTCGCCGATCAGCACCGGGTTGTTTTTGGTGCGCCGCGAAAGGATCTCGATTACCCGGCGGATCTCCTCGTCCCGCCCAATTACCGGATCCAGTTTCCCCTCCCGCGCCAAAGCAGTGAGATCGCGCCCATAACGTAGCAGCGCCTCGTAGGTTCCTTCAGGATTATCACTGGTGATGCGCTGGCTTCCGCGTATCCGGCGGAAAGATTGCAGCAAGGACTCCCGGCTAAGCCCTGCCTGGCGAAAAATGTTTTTGAGCTCTTCCTCGCTTTCCTCCAGCAGAGCCAGCAAAAGGTGCTCCACACTTACATAGTCATCTTTAAATTGCCTGGCCTCATTTTCCGCCCGGGCCAGGACCCGCGCCAGGGTAGAATCAATCTGCAGGGAACTTTTGTAACCGGTTACCCGGGGGATCTGATCGATCAGATGCTCCAGATCCCGGCGCAGTGATCCCGTATCCACTCCGGCCTGTTGCAGAAAACGGGTAGTAATTCCCTGCTCCTGATCCAACAGCGCCATTAAAAGGTGCTTCGAACCGACCAGCTGGTGATTTCGGCCGGCGGCCGCCTGTTGGGCTGCAAACAGCGCTTCCTGTGCTTTCTGGGTAAAACGATTTAGATCCATCAATCTTTCACCCGGCCTTTCTGGAGTGTTCGGATCTCATCTTCAAGGGTTTCAATACGTTCTAAAAGTTCCAGAATTACTGCGGCGCCCATCAAGTTTATCCCCAAAGAACGGCGGAGACGAAGGGCCTTGCGGATACGCCGCAGATCCTCCACCCGGATCTGATCTCCTTCCAGCTCGATCATTCCCAGTGACTGGAAGTGCTCGATTTGGGCGGGACGTAACTCCAGAGTGCGAATGCAGATCCTTTCCTCTCCGGTATATTCTTGGCAGACACGAACCAGTTTCATTTTCGATCACTTCCCTCCCGTAACTTTTTAAGCTCCCGGTAAAGCTTCTTTTCCTCCCCGGTTAGTGGAGAGGGGATATCGATTACCACTCGCACATACTGGCTTCCGCGGCCACCGTCCGGAAGGGGGAAACCTTTCCCTTTTAAACGCAACTTCCGGCCGCATCCGCTTCCGGGGGGTACCGTCATCTCTACCGGGCCATCCAGGGTAGGCATGGTAACCCGGCCCCCCAGGGCGGCCTGATCGGGGCGCAGTCGCACTTCACTTTCAATATCGCGATCCTGCAGGCGAAAATGGGGATGGGGCAACAGTCGTACCTTCAGAAAAAGATCACCCGCAGGTCCGCCCCCCAATCCCTCACCGCCCTGCCCTTTCAGGCGGATGCGGCCGCCCTCCCGAACACCGGGCGGAATTTTTACCTCCAGGGTTTTTTCCGTGGCCGCCTCGCCGGTCCCACCACAGCGCGGACAAAATCCTTGCCCGCGTCTGCCGATTCCCCCACATTCAGGGCAGACGACGCTGCCGGCAACTCGCAACAATTTCGATACACCCCGATAAGCCTCTTCCAGGGTTAAATCAATTTCGCTTTCCACGTCCCGGCCACGCACACTAACGTTACGAAAACCACTCTCTCCTCCGGCACCGGGCTTGCCCCTGCCGAAAAGCATTTCAAAAAAGTCGCTGAAGCCATCCCCAAAATCTCCCGAGGTAGTGTAGAAACGGAATCCCTCCATGTCGGGTGGCGGCTGAAAATCCTGTCCTTGTTGCCAGTTCTGTCCCAGCCGGTCATAGCGGGCCCTTTTTTCCGGATCTTTGAGGACCTCATAGGCTTCGTTTACCCGTTTAAAATGCTCCGCCGCTTCTTTTTTTTCATGTTCCGGGCGCAGGTCGGGATGCCATTTCCGGGCCAGGCGGCGATAAGCCGATTTGATCTCCTTCTCGGTAGCCTCCCGCTTTATTCCCAGCAACTCGTAATAATCTTGGAACTCAACCGCCATCTTTCTCCACGCTCCCCTGATCTACTGTCCAACAGAATAAAAATGCCCCTTACTGCAGCTTACGCTGCTTGTGATTATGCAGCGCTTATGATTTGTTTCTTTCTTAAGAAAGTATAGCAATATCCCCTGAAGGATGTCAATCAAATGGCGATATTGCTAATCCGGATGAGAGAGAAAAGGGCCTTCGCACCGTTTCCTTTTCTCGCCAAAAGGGTTTGCATATTTCTTCCGCTTCTAGTATATTGTATAATAGTTTTGGAAAGTAAAGGCAAAACCGGGAGGTTAAGAGCCTTGCGTGTAGTTTTCTTAAAACTTTTGGTAAATACCGGCGGGTTTTACCTTGCTTCCCTTCTTTTCCCCAGAATTACCTTTGATCGTCCCTGGGTACTGTTCTGGGCCGGGCTGATGTTAGGAGTGGTAAATATCCTGGTCAGGCCGGTCTTGCTTCTGCTGACCCTGCCCATAAATTTGTTTACATTCGGACTCTTCACGTTAGTGATCAATACCCTGATGGTTTTGCTTGCCGGCTCGCTGA
The DNA here is from genome assembly GCA_964463285.1 of uncultured Syntrophomonadaceae bacterium. Classification (GTDB taxonomy): domain Bacteria; phylum Bacillota; class Dethiobacteria; order DTU022; family DTU022; genus JAAZLS01. Next base: position 37,108 of record CAYXBB010000003.1, read on the forward strand.
CCAGGGGTCTGTACATTCCGGGATTCTGGCATGCTTTGGCAATCGCAATATTTATATCTGTAATAAACATTTTCCTGTTTGATTGAATTCTGTTTGACTAAATGAAGGAAAATAACCGAGATATTCGAAATGAATATAGCTGTATAGAATAAAAATTTTTTTCTTCCTCCCGATGGAAACAGACCAGGGAAAAACATGGAAAGAAGCCTTCCAGCCCGGGCCTTTTCACCAAATAATTTCTGTCTAGACCGGAGAGAGGAAAAAAAATAGTAGGAGGTATAGTGATGAAGAACAAATCCCCGGCTCAGTATGTGTCCTCGTTTGGTGAACAGTTCACCTGGCGGGCAATTCTGTTTGGCGCTTTAGGCTCAGTGGTAATCAGCACCAGTTCCATGTATGTGGCCCTCAGAATGGGTGCCCTGCCCTGGCCGACCATTTTTGTAGCCATTCTCTCGTTGACTTTGCTGAAAGCGCTGGGTAAAACCAACCTTAACGAAATAAATGTAACTCATACCGCCATGTCGGCCGGCGCTATGGTGGCCGGTGGGCTGGCCTTTACCATACCCGGCATCTGGATGCTGGATCAGTCGGCCCGAGTAAGTTTTTTACCACTATTGGTGGTTACTATTTCCGGGGTCATTTTAGGGGCGATTTTCGTGGCTGTACTCAGGCGACATTTTGTAGAAGTGGAACAACTACCTTTTCCCATGGGCATAGCCGCCGCAGAAACGGTACTGGCCGGGGATGAGGGGGGCGAAAAAGCCCGCTGGTTGTTCGGCTCCCTGGGGGTGGCGGCTGTTTTTACCGCCTTGCGTGATAAATGGGGCCTGATCCCCGCCGCCTGGGCTCCCGCACAGCTATGGATCCGGAATATTCAGTTCGGGGTATGGATGTCGCCCATGGCGGTAGGTATCGGTTATATAATCGGACCCCTTTTTACCGGTACCTGGTTTTTGGGAGCAGTGCTCAGTTATTTTTTGTTTATTCCGATAGCGGTAAACCGGGGCTATTTAACAATAGAAGCAGCCACCGCCATTAAAGATAGTTTTGGCATCGGGTTAATTGTGGGATCCGGGGTGGCGGTACTGTTAAAAGGGGTACTACCAAAGGCAAGGGAAATTTTTAGCCCGCTTTTTTCGGGTGCCGGAGAAATTAACCTTAAAAGGGTCCCGCTTTTGCTGGCCGCCATAGTGCTGGTCTTATCTACCCTGGCCGGCCTGGGCTTTATCCCCACCCTGATCACCATGATCGGAGTCTGGGTAACCACCTCCATGGCGGCTACCCTGACCGGTCAGACCGGCATAGATCCTATGGAAATCTTCGGCATTTTAGTTCTGTTGGCGGTTAAACTGGTCGCTTCACCGGCTCCCCAGGCCGCATTTTTTGTAGCGGCGGTAGTGGCCGTAGCCTGCGGCCTGGCCGGTGACAACCTGAACGATTTCAAAGCCGGTCATATCTTGAAAACCATGCCCAAAGCCCAGATCTATGCAGAGCTGATTGGAGGGATAGTTGGAGCGGTGGTATCGGTGGTAGTGTTGTTTGTTTTGCACCAGGCTTATGGCGCTATGGGGCCTGGAACGGAGCTGGTGGCGCCCCAGGCCTATGCCGTGTCCACCATGGTCAGCGGACTTCCCAACCCGCCGGCATTTTTGGTGGGGTTAGTTCTTGGTATAATCCTTTATTTGTTTAATATTCCGGGAATGACTATCGGCATCGGTATTTACCTGCCCATGGTTATCTCCGCAGCCGCCGGCCTGGGCGGCTTGTTGAAAGTGATCGTGGATCGAAAATGGCCCAATTTCAACCCCAAGGCCCAACTGATATCCTCCGGTTTCCTGGGAGGAGAAGGGGTAGCCGGGGTAGTGATCGCTATTATCCAGGTAATTGTCAGAGCTTGAAAAAGCGGTGCCCTGCAGGAAAAATAATTTTTTCGAACCCCTTTAGTAAAGGGGAAAGGTAAAAGGAGATCAGTTAAATGTTTAACGCCATCACCGACGTTGATGGGATAAAGGTGGGCCAGATCAGTGATCTAAAAGCGCTTACCGGATGCACGGCGGTTATCTGCCCGCAGGGTGCCGTAGCCGGGGTGGATGTACGCGGAAGCGCCCCGGGCACCCGGGAAACAGATGCTCTTCATCCTTTAAACTTAGTGGACAAGGCCCATGCGGTAGTGCTGACCGGAGGAAGCGCCTTTGGACTGGAGGCCGCCGGCGGAGTGATGAGGTATCTGGAGGAACGGAATATTGGCTTTGATGTGGGGGTTACCCGAGTACCCATCGTGGCCGCAGCGGTGCTTTTTGATCTGAGCGTCGGTGATTTTCGGGTGCGGCCGGATGCGACTATGGGCTACCGGGCGGCAGCCGCCGCTGTAAAAGGGCCGGTGGAGGAAGGAAACGCCGGCGCAGGAACCGGAGCAACTGTGGGAAAAATCCTGGGCCTTCAGGGAGCCATGAAGAGCGGCCTGGGCACGGCCGGCCTTATAGTGGGAGACTTGGTCATGGGGGCGGTGGTAGCGGTAAATGCTCTGGGGGATGTAGTAGATCCGGCCACCGGGGAAATTGTTGCCGGAGCCCTGACCGGGGACAAAACCTTTATAGATACGGAAAAATACCTGCGGGAAAATCCCCGCTCCCCCACCGGAAACCTGGGAAATACCACTATCGGCGTGGTAGCCACCAATGCCCGGCTTAACAAAGCCCAGGCCACAAAAATTGCTCAGCAATCTCAAGACGGTTATGCCCGGGCTATTCGCCCGGTACACACCATGCTCGATGGCGACACTACCTTCTGCCTGGCCACCGGAGAGGTATCGGCCGATGTTAACCGGGTAGGCAGCCTGGCCGCCCAGGTAATGGCCCAGGCCATTCTACGGGCTGTTTTGCAGGCCAGGGGGGCGGGAGGACTCCCGGCAGCCGGCGATCTGTAAACTTTTTGATGGAGGATGAGATGTGGCTCGGTGGGTGTAACAAAAACAGCCCAATTCAGAGGAGGTATGCAAAATGGTTAAACAATCTGATGAGGAGCTGTGTTATACTCCGGCAATAGAACTGGCGGAGCTGATCCAAAATAAAAAGATATCCCCGGTAGAGTTAACTACTGTATTCCTGCGGAGAATTGAAAAGATCAACCCGCTGATAAATGCCTATTGCACCGTAGCTCAGGATTATGCTCTCAAAAGCGCCGGTGAAGCTGAGGCACAGCTGATGACGGATCGGGATACAGGCCCCCTCCAGGGCATACCGGTATCTATAAAAGACGTTACTTTCACCAAAGGGATACGCACTACTTTTGCTTCCAAGTTGTTTGAAAACTATGTACCCAAAATCGATTCCGCAGTGGTGGAACGGTTGAAAAACGCAGGCGCGGTAATACTGGGTAAAACCAATACCCCGGAATTTGCCGCCGGCGGATCCACATATAACCGGCTTTTCGGGGTAACCCGCAACCCCTGGGATCTCACCTGCAACAGTGGAGGCTCCAGCGGAGGAGCGGCAGCGGCAGTGGCTTCCGGGATAGGGCCGCTGGCCCAGGGTAATGACGTGGGGGGCAGCCTGAGAATCCCGGCCAGTTTTTGCGGGGTGGTTGGGCTAAGGCCTTCCCCGGGGAGGGTGCCCACCTATCCAAATGAACTTTACTGGGATAGCGTGGCAGTGGAAGGCCCCATGGCTCGGACAGTAAAGGATTTGGCCTTAATGTTAAACGTAATCAGCGGAGCTGATCACCGGAGCCCGATCGCCATATATAACAGCCGGGAAGATTTTTTACAGGCCCTGAAAAAGCCCGACCTTAAACGCCTTCGGGTGGCCTGGAGTGATAATTTGAATTTAATTCCGGTAGATGATGAAATTTTAGAGATATGTCGAACTGCCATAAAAATTTTTGAGGATCTGGGCTGCCAGGTGGAAGAAGACACCCCTGATCTGACAGGAATTAGAAAGACGGCTTTAACCCTTAGAGGGGTCCGCTACGCCGGATTGTATCAACATCTGCTTAAAGAAGATAAATTCCTTAATTCGGTGGACCCCAGTATCATCAATAACACCAGACAAGGAATCAATCTTAGGGGAAGTGAAATATCCGAAGCCGAACGAAACCGTTCAAAACTCTGGCGAACAGCAGTAAGGTTTTTCAATAGCTACGACCTGCTGCTCACCCCCACCCTGCCCATTCCACCATTCCCGGCAGATACTCTTTATCCTACTGAAATCAACGGCAAGGAAATGGAGAACTATATAGATTGGGTAATGCTGACTTACGCTTTCTCCATATTGGGGTTGCCGGCAATCACTATCCCCTGCGGTTGGACCAGGAAGGGAATGCCGGTGGGCTTGCAAATTGTCGGCCAAGCCTACGGCGAAACCACTGTTCTGCAGGCTGCCGCCTGCTTTGAAACCGCCAACCCCTGGGCGGATAAACGACCAAATTTTGACCTTTAGAAGCCTCCGGATAATATCACAAACGTTTCAAATCTCATATTGTATTTGCCGTCATCGGCATTGTAAGTGCCGATGAGATCCTTTTTCACCGATCACTATATAAAATAAAGGCAGGGATAAAACCCCGCCCTTATCTTTCGATTCCGGCCCGACAAACCCGGTTTAGGGGAAGATGCCTCTTGCTTTTTGAGCGGAAACCAACCTTTTCATGGCTACAATGTAAGCAGCTTCTCTCATGGAGATACACATTTCTTGAGCAAGATCAAATACCTTATTAAAGCTGCAAACCATGATCCGTTCCAGGTTGGAATTTACCGTATCGATATCCCAAGCCATATGCTGCATGTTCTGGACCCATTCGAAATATGACACCACTACCCCGCCACAGTTTGTCAATATATCAGGAACAGCAGTAATGCCCCTCTTTATCAGGATTTTGTCTCCTTCATAGGTGGTCGGTCCATTGGCACCCTCCACCACTATCCTGGCCTGAATCGCTTTGGCTATACCTTCTGTAATCTGGTTTTCCATGGCTGCCAGTACCAGAAAATCTACCTTGCATGTAAGCAAACTACGGTTGTCGATTTCAGTTAATCCATCCTGATGGTAGCCTTTGATCAGGTGGCGGGGGCTGGTTTTTACATATTCCAGCAGTCGGGGAATATCTATCCCCGATTCGCAGTAAAATGCTCCGGAAATGTCGCTGACCGCTACTATCTTAGCCCCGAACTGATGCAAGAAATCTGCAGCCGCACTGCCTACATTCCCAAAGCCCTGCACTACCACGGTGGCACCTTTAAGATCGATCCCTGCTTTGCAGGCTATTTCCCGGGTAATAATTGCCACACCGCGCCCCGTGGACTCTTTCCTGCCCAGCGATCCTCCTGTTTCAACCGGTTTGCCGGTAACCACTCCGGAAGAGGGGCATCCTTTCAGCTTGCTGTATGTATCCACGATCCAGCCCATAATCTGGGCATTGGTGTTTACATCCGGCGCCGGTATGTCCAACTCCGGCCCGATAAAATCGGCAATTTCAGCTGTGTATCTCCTGGTTAGCCTTTCAATCTCGTTTTCAGATAGTTCTGTCGGATCGCAGGTAACCCCGCCCTTGGCTCCCCCATAGGGAATATCGACCACCGCACACTTGAAGGTCATCCAGCCGGCCAAAGCACGCACCTCATCCATATCGACATCCGGATGGTAACGCAGCCCGCCTTTAAACGGCCCCCTGATACTGCAGTGTTGGACCCGATAACCGGTAAACATCCTGGTACGACCATCATCCATTTTAACCGGGAAATTTACCGTAACTTCTCTTTCCGGGTAACGGAGAAAAACATAATCATCCAATTTTAAACCAGCAGCTACTGCCGCCTCATCCAACTGATTCAACAGTGATTGATACGGATTAGGTTTTTGGGTTTCCACATTATCACCCCTGCATAATATTTTATTAATTAGTTACAAGACCTGTCACCTTTCCCGGTTCTACTATACCCTCTATTTAAAAAATGGTCAATCATCATAGGAATTACAAGAGTTGGAAATTAATGGCCGATAATAAACATTCGCTCGGGAGGCAGCTGAACAGAACAAGTTTTCCCGACCGTAATATGGGGGGCCGCTATTTTTGAGGCTTCGGCTTCCAAATGAAACCCTTTCTCCCAACCGTTTTCCACCTTTACCCGGTAGGTGTAAGAAGCAACTCCATCCACCGCCTCTACCACTTTAACCTGTAAACAGTTATCAGCAGAAAAATCCTGTAACCGGATATATTCCGGTCTGATTCCTACCGTAACTTTTTGATTTTGGTAATAGCTTCCCGGGTAAGTTAAGTTTATCTTAAGTCTCTGGTTCCACTCCGCCACAAACACCGTAGCTACAGAACCCTTTTTGTTCTCTATAATCCCTTCTACCAAATTTCTGGCACCGATTAATTTGGCCACAGTTTTATTGGCCGGGGCATTGATCAGCTCGTTTTTAGGGCCCAGCTGTAGAATTTCTCCCGAATCATACACTGCGATCTGGGAACTTAGCCGGTAGGCCTCATCCAGGTTGTGGGAGACAAAAATGATATTCCCCTGATAAAACTGATGTATAGCCAGTAGTTCTCTTTCCAGTCGGCCCCGGACCTGGGTATCTAGCGCTGAAAAAGGTTCGTCCAGTAACAATATATCCGGCTCCGGCGCCAGAGCCCGGGCCAGAGCTACCCGCTGTTGCTGTCCTCCTGAAAGATTGCGGGGAGAGCGATGTTTAAAATCACTTAAGCGCATTTTTTCCAGCAGATAACCAACCCGGGAGTCAATCTCTTTCCGGTTTTGCGCGGAGATGCCAAAAGCAACATTTTCATAAACCGTAAGGTGGGGAAAAAGGGCATAGTTTTGAAACACGTAGCCTATTTTACGCTTTTGCGGAGAGGTATTAATGCCGGCCTGTGAATCGAATAGCACTCGCCCATTGACATTGATATAGCCTTCATCAGGGTTCACCAACCCCGAGATGCACTGCAAGGTCAAGCTCTTTCCGCTACCGGAGGGGCCCACCAGCGATAAAATTTCCTGGTTTATGGAAAAGGAGGCCTGTAGATTGAATCCCGGGAGCACTTTGTTAACTCTTACCTCGAACAAGGCCATTACCTCCTGGAGCCAATGTTTTGTTCAAAACCACAACTGTTTCGTTTCCAATAGTTAAGTGAAAAAATAGATGCCATAGATATAACCAGTATTACAACTACCCACACCAGGGCCTTGGTGTTATTCCCTGCAGCCACCGCAAAATATATCGCCAAGGGGATGGTTTGGGTTTTGCCGGGGATATTGCCGGCCAACATCAGGGTAGCTCCAAATTCCCCCAGGGAACGGGCAAATGAAAGGATAATCCCGGCCATTATCCCCGGCCAGGCCAAGGGGACAGTAATCCGCCAGAAAATGTTCCATTCCGAGGTGCCTAGGGTGCGGGCCGCATTTTCTATATTGGGCTCAATTTGTTCAAATGCTCCCCGGGCAGTCTGATACATCAGCGGAAAAGCTACCACCGTGGAGGCTATAACTGTAGCCCACCATGAAAATATTACGGTAGTGTCCAACTTTAACAGCAGTTTGCCTAAAGGGCCATGTTTCCCAAACAGCAACAGCAGCCCAAATCCCAGTACCGTAGGGGGAAGCACCAGGGGTAGAGTAAACAGTCCGTCAATCAGCCCCCCGGCTTTTCCCCGGTAACTTGCAAGCCAGCGGGCGGCAGCACATCCAAGAAAAAAAGTTATTACTGTAGATAAAGAAGCGGTTTTTAATGAAATCCATACCGGTACAAAATCTAGATCAGGCATATATCTGCTCCGCCTTCTTAAATTAGTGAAAATATTTGACGAGGGGGGGGAATTGCCCTCATCACCTTTCCTTTCAGCAGGTAACAGGCAAGTTCCCCCCCAATACGGACCTTTCACAAGGGAGAGTCATATGAAACAATATCCCCACCTCTCCCCTTGTATGCCCGGGCTAATTTAGAACCTTAAATCCATATTTCTCAAATACTGCTCCGGCTTGCTCTCCGGTTAAAAATTCAATTAAATCGGTTGATTCTTCGGGATACTCACTATCTTTGATCACGGCAACCGGATAAATTACCGGCGAATGGGAACCGTCGGGAGCCGCAGCTACTACCTCTACCTTATCGGAAATCTGGGCATCAGTGCGGTATACCGCCCCTACATCCACCGCCTCTTGTTCCACGTAGGCCAGCACCTCGCGAACGTCTTTGGCCAGCATTAACTTAGACTGAACCTTTTCCCAGATACCCAGAGTTTCAAATGCTTCCTGGGCATACTTGCCGGCCGGCACAGATTCCGGATCGCCGATAGTAATAAACGTGATATCGTCTTTGGCCAGATCGGCAAATTCAGCAACCCCGGAAAAACCCTTAGGAACCACCAGCACTAGTTCATTTTGTAATAGATCAACCCTTGTGTCATCCAGCAACAAACCTTTTTCCTCAAGTTCGTTCATCTGCTTGGAAGCTGCTGACATGAAAATATCAACCGGGGCCCCCTGTTCGATCTGCTGCTGCAAGGCACCGGAAGAGCCAAAGTTGAACTCAAAACTTATATGGGGATGTTCCTCGGTATAAAGCTGTTCGATTTCCTGCATGGCATCGGTAAGGCTGGCCGCCACCGACAGGCTCAGGGTAACCGGTTCCGCCTCTTCTGTTTCTTCGGGAGTGCAACCAACCAGGGTAAATAACATAGCCACGGTTAGGCCTATAATGGCCAATAGTCTGATAATCTGTTTTCTGCTCAATTGTCTTTCTCCTTCATAATTTTTGGCGCCCCTTCTTTAAGTAACAAAAATAAAATGTTTCAATAAATGGTATTTTTATTGAAACACCGGAATAAATATTTTTTCGATTACCTCCTTTCCAATATCACGGGGGGGAAAACTGTTTCCAGTTTGCCCCTGCATCATTAGATGGCGGCCAGTATCCCATAAACATTTTTCCCGGCCGGGGCATGTCTTCCGAGAAATGTTCACAGGGAGAATGGCTCGGAGATAAATAACAATTTTATGGTCTGAAACAATTATAATATATTGTTTATGTACAGGCAAACAACGCTCCGTTTTTTTAGGCTTCTACATTGTTAAAGCTTTTCTGCCGGAAACCGGATCGGTTCTCAACCCCTCCCAGGTGGCGTAATCACACTATCTTAAAATTTATAACCAGATTCGCGGGTTAAAAACCGCCCGTAACCTTCCGGCCCCACGTATAATCCCTGATCAACAATCAGTTGCCCGCGACAAAATACGCTTTCGGGAAGTCCCCGTCCTTCGAAACCTTCAAAGGGATTATAGTCAACATTTTGATATTGTAATTCCTTGGTAATGGTAAAAGTTGATTCGGGATCGAAGATCACCAGATCGGCATCGCTACCCGGAGCAATTGTCCCTTTGCAAGGGAACAGCCCAAACAGCCTGGCCGGGTTCGTGCTAACCAGCTCCACCATCCGGTTGGGGCTTATCAGCCCCTTATCAACCCCGCCGGCATAAAGCAGTTTAACCCTGGTTTCCACTCCCGGTGCCCCGTTGGGAATCCTGGTAAAATCCTCGCGTCCCAGCTCCTTCTGGCCCCTGAAATTGAAGGAGCAGTGATCAGAGGCCACTACCTGCAATGTGCCACCCCTTAATCCTCGCCAGAGATAGCTCTCATTCCCTTTTTGCCGCAGCGGCGGGGACATAACATATTTGGCCCCTTCAAAATTAGGTTCTTCGTAACGATCTATGGAGAGAAACAGGTACTGAGGGCAGGTTTCGGCAAATACCGGGCGGCCCTCGGCCCGGGCTTCCGCCACCCGGGCCAGTGCTCCGGAAGTACTTAAATGAACCACATACGCCGGAGCCCCGGCAATCCGGGCCAGGGTTAAAAAGCGGTTTACGGCCTCTTCTTCGGCCAAGGGTGGGCGGCTCAAAGCGTGATAAAGCGGCTCAATTTGACCTCGCGCTAAAAATTCTTCGGAAAGCTCCTGGATGATATCCCCGTTTTCAGCATGAGCCAGCACCATGCCTCCGTAGCGGTTAGTCTGGCGTAAAATTTTTAACAGGGAAAGATCATCGATCTGGAATACCCCTCTACTTTACCTTCAAAAAGCTGAAAGGCCACTCCTGCTCTTCTAAAATATCAGTCAAGGTTGGAGAACCGATTTCCTGAAGTTCATAACCTACCCGGAGACAGGGTTTGTTAAGGTTGATAATCCGACGCAGATCGATCGGAGTGGCACTTATCACCAGGTCAGCCGGCGTGCGATTTATAGTCTCTTCCAGATCCCGGACCTGTTTTTCTCCGTAGCCCATTGCCGGCAGCAGCGCTCCTATGTGGGGATATTTTTCATAGGTAGCTTTTATGGTACCCGTAGCATAAGGCCGGGCATCTATCAATTCCGCCGCACCATGTTTCCGAGCAGCGATTACCCCCGCCCCGTAAATCATCTCCCCATGGGTTAAGGTCGGACCGTCCTCAATTACCAGTACTCTTTTGCCGGTTATTTTTTCGTCCCCTTCAACAAAAATAGGAGAAGCAGCCTCTATTATCCTAGCCCGGGGATTTACCCCGACCACATTTTCCCGCACCCGGGCTATTCCCTCCGGGCCGGCAGTATCGATCTTATTGATGATCACCACATCGGCCAGCCGGAGATTGGTTTCCCCGGGATGATAGTTTAATTCATGCCCCGGGCGGTGGGGATCAACCAGGGTAATATAAAGATCCCCCCGGAAAAACGAAAAATCGTTGTTGCCGCCGTCCCAGATGATAAGGTCCGCTTCCCTTTCCGCCGCCCTTAAAATCTGCTCGTAATCCACCCCGGCATACACCACGATCCCCCGGTCGATATGAGGTTCGTATTCCTCCCGCTCCTCAATAGTACATTTATACAGATCCAGATCGCGGTAATCGGCAAATCTCTGGCAAGCCTGTTCGGCCAGATCCCCGTAGGGCATGGGATGGCGAACTACCACTACTTTCAGCCCTTTCTGGGATAAAATATCACATACCCGGCGGGTGGCCTGGCTTTTCCCTACTCCGGTGCGGACAGCGGTTACCGCGATTACCGGTTTATTGGAATCCAACATGGTATGCTTAAGCCCCATAAGTTTAAAATCGGCCCCGGCAGCCATCACCTGTGATGCTTTAGACATAACATAACGGTAAGGCGTGTCGCTGTAGGCAAACACCACCTGATCGGCGTTCAACTCCCTGATCAACTGCCCCAGATTTTCTTCGGCAAAGATCGGAATCCCCCGGGGATACAGCTTCCCGGCCAGTTGCCCGGGATAAACCCTCCCCTCAATATCCGGTATCTGGGTGGCGGTAAATGCAACCACCTGATAGGCATCGTTGTCCCGGAAATAAACATTAAAATTGTGGAAATCCCGGCCCGCCGCCCCCATAATGATTACCTTAGTTTTGGCCATCCTAAAACCCTCCCAGGTTTAATTTAAAAAACCAGGGGGACGGTTCTTTTGTGCAAAGTGTTTAGATTTGTTTCTTACAAACAATCGAAACAACCGGAAGGAAACTAATAAATGTTTTTGGCAAAATGCACAAAAGAACCGTCCCCCTGGTCATGGTTCCTACATCAGCAGTGATAACAGCGCTTTTTGAAGATGAAGACGATTTTCGGCCTGATCAAACACGATCGACTGAGGCCCGTCGATCACTTCATCGGTAATCTCTTCACCCCGATGGGCCGGCAAACAGTGCATTACCAGCACCTCCGGGGGAGCCTTGGCCAAAAGATCCCGGTTGACCTGGTAGCGTCTAAATATTTTTCTGTTCGGGGACTGTTCCTCCTGACCCATGCTGGTCCAGGCATCGGTATAGATCAATTGGACCTTTTCTATTACTGATTCGGGATCGGCACATAGGTTAATCTTTGCCCCGGTTTCCATCGCGTCTTCTCTGGCCAGGCGAGTAATTTCAGGATCCGGTTCCCGACCTACCGGAGTACATATCGTAATATTTAAACCGGTCTTGGCTCCTCCGAACATCAAGGAATGAGCTACGTTATTCCCGTCACCCAAATAAAGCAGAGTAAGCCCGGCCAGGTTTTCCAATCTTTCTTGGATCGTTAACAGATCGGAGAGCACCTGGCAGGGATGAAGCAGATCGGTAAGCCCGTTAATCACCGGGATGGAAGCATGGCAGGCCAGTTCCGCCACCTCCTGTTGGGAATAAGTCCGGATCACCACTCCGTCTACAAACCGGCTTAAAATCCGGGCAGTATCGGCAATGGTTTCCCCCCGCTTTAACTGCAGGTCGTTAGCATTCAGATATAGGGCATATCCCCCCAACTGCCACATGGCTACCTCAAATGATATCCTGGTGCGGGTAGAACTTTTCTGAAAGATCATGCCCAGCGTTTTGCCTTGCAGGGGTTGCAGTCTTTCTCCGGCCAGATGTCTTTTCTTGATTGATCCCGCTGTATCCAAAATATAACGGACCTCTTCTCGGGAAAGATCATGGATCGACAGGATGTGTTTGCCTTTTAGTGGTAATTCCATATCTTCATACCCTCCTGTAATATTAACGGTAACCAACCATAAGCCATAGGTCCACAAAATAATAACCCGATCTATCACAAACTGTCAGGTTAAATTTTAGACATAAACCCTGCTATCCCTTTTCTTCCCGGGATATTTCGTCTAGTCCAACTCCTTAAGGACCTCCACCAGGGTCTCCAGAAAACGCTGGTTTTGCGGTTCGGTACCGATGGTTACCCGGATGAAAGTCGGATAACCAAATATATCTCCACTGCGGATAATTATTCCCCGCTGCAGTAACCGTTCAAATACTCTTCGAGAATCAACCCCGACATCTACAAAATAAAAGTTGGCCTGGGAGGGAACAGGTGTTAAACCCAGTTTTCCCAGCCCCCGGGCCAGCTGCCGCTTGCCTTCCTCTACCAGGCACAGACTGTTCTCTAAATGTTTCTTATCAGACAGCGCCGCCAGCGCCGCCGCCTGAGCCGGGGAATTTACGTTAAACGGTTCCCGGATCCGGTTCAGGTCAGAGGCAATTTTTTCCGGCGCGATAGCATAGCCGATCCGCAGGCCGGCCAGTCCATATATTTTAGAAAAAGTGCGCAAGGAGATTACCGGTCGGTGCTGATGTACAAAAGCTGGGCCAAAACTGCATTCCGGATCAGTAACATATTCCCGATAGGCTTCATCCATTACTACCAACAATCGGGGCGGCAGGCAATCCAAAAACCGCTCCATCCTCCGTTGGTCTACAATAGTACCGGTGGGGTTGTTGGGGCTACAGATAAAAATCAAGCGGGTCCGCTCCGTCAACCGATCAAAAGCCGCCTCCAAATTATAATCAAAATTTTTACCTTTCAGGGGAATATAGTTCAGGGTTCCCCCGGCTTTACGCACGGCATACTCATATTCGGAAAAGGTAGGATAAACCGCTATCGCTTCTTCCCCCGGATTAAGAAAAGCCTGAGTTAACAGGCCTAGCAGCTCATCTGAGCCATTGCCAAGAACAAGCTGCTCAACTTTAACTTTCCACTTTTCAGCCAGAGCCTGTTTTAAATAATAACCATTGCCGTCGGGGTAGTAGTTAACGTTTTGAATATGGCGCTGTATAGATTTAAGAGCCAGGGGGGATGGTCCCAGGGGGTTTTCATTGGAAGCCAACTTTATCGCTCCGGTTATCCCCAGTTCCCGTTCCACCTCTTCCACCGGTTTGCCCGGAATATAGGGCTTGATTAGCTGTAAATTTGAACGAAGCTCCGGATACCGGCAGCTGTCAGGCAATTCAAAGAGCCCCCTTTGATATCAAGTTACGCTCATTATTATACCTTAAGTTGAATATATGTTAAACAGGGTGTTAACTTTAACCAAAGGGGGAAAACCGGTTGTTTGTTGCGCTAATTGTTAACCGGCGGAGGTTTATTTACCTGCTTTTACTGGCGCTGGCCTTGCTAATATTGAATCCCCTGCTCAAACTGCCGGAAAAACTTGGTGAGGTAATAGCCCAATCCAAGCGTTTGGTCCCGATATACTATGTAGATACACCCGAAAAAAAAGTGGCGTTTTCTTTTGATGCCAGCTGGGGCGCAGAACGAACTGAGCGCATACTGGATATACTGGATGAGTATTCACTAAAAACCACCTTCTTTTTAACAGGTTTTTGGGTGGAAGAGTACCCGCAATACGTAAAGCTCATTGCCGACCGAGGTCATGAAATCGGCAACCATACCTCCACCCACCCCCACTTGAGTAACGCCACGGAGGAACAGATCAAAGAAGAGTTGCTTAAAATTGAGCAGATGATTGAAGAAATTACCGGCAGGCGCCCCACCTTGTTCCGGGCTCCATTCGGGGAATACAACAACCGGGTAATTACCGTGGCCGAGCAGTTGGGCTATAGCACTATCCAGTGGAGCATCGATTCTCTGGACTGGCAGAACCTAACCCGGGAGGAAATAGTACAGAGGGTAAGTCACCGGGCCCACAAGGGCGCCATAATTTTGTTTCACAATAATGGCTTGTATACCGCTGATGCCCTGCCGGAGATTATTGAGTATTATCAGCATCACGGTTATTCGATACTTCCTATCTCCGAATTAATCTATCATCAAAACTTTACCATCGACCCGCATAGCGGGGCCCAGGTTCCAAATCCCAAACCCAAACACCGGCCTGAGTAATAGCTTACAATAATATAAGATTATCGCCTGGATTGCCGGGAAACCTTGAATGCGTTGCCACGGAAAAATCGGCCCGTCTTTTTATAGGGGCGAGCTTTTCCAGCCGGCCGGATATAAGCACCCGCTATAAGCTAGCTGCTTTCGGAAAACTACAAACAACCAAATACCGGATCGGCAGCGGCTAAACGCAGAATTTCGATCCTCGACTAAACTTGCACCGGCGTTAAAATTCTGCTAAGATCAGTTCAGAAATTACCCTTAAGTGAGTAAATTTTTATGTCCTATAAAAGAATCATCCCCTGCCTGGATTTGAAAGATGGCCGGCTGGTAAAAGGTGTAAAGTTTCTTAACCTTAAGAACGCGGGAAACGCCATCGAAAAAGCAATTCAGTATACCGGTGACGGCGCCGACGAGCTGGTGATGCTGAATATTTCTAATTCCCCGGAAGGATATCTGGCCACACAAAAGGTTATTCTGGACGCCGTAAAGAAGGTGGTTGTACCGGTAATGGCCGGCGGAGGTATCCGTTCAATTGATTCTATGCACGATCTTTTCCAATACGGGGTTGACAAAATAGCTATTAACACCGCTGCCCTGGAAAATCCTCAGTTGATCGACACTGCTGCCAAACGTTTTGGAAGCCGGCGAATAGTGGTGGCAGTAGATGCCCTGCGATCTCGATCTTCCTCAAGTTCAACCCCCTCCTGGGAGGTCTACAGTGGAAGCGGGCATAGATCCACCCGACGGGAGGCTGTGTTATGGTGTGTCGAAGCCGCACAAAGAGGGGCAGGCGAGATTTTATTGACCTCCATAGATTCCGATGGAACCCAAAATGGTTATGATCTGGAGCTGCTGGCAGCAGTGGCGGAAGCGGTTCCTATTCCCGTAATTGCCTCCGGCGGAGCAGGTTCTCCGAAACATCTGGTAGAAGCTCTAACCTCTGGTAAGGCCCAGGCAGTGCTGATCGCTTCTCTGCTTCATTACGGAAATTATACCGTGACTAATCTTAAGCAATATCTGGCAGAACAGGGTTTGCCGGTACGCCTGTAAAGAATTAAGTTAATTATTTGTTTAATCTGTGTGATCAGTAACATCCTGTAAGGAGGCGGGATTGTCAATGAATGAAAAAACTTCTTTTTTAGGTAAATCAGAACTGGCCTGGCTGTCTAAAGGCGGCGTAATTATGGATGTAACCTCTCCGGATCAGGCTAAAATTGCCGAACAAGCCGGAGCAGTGGCAGTGATGGCCCTGGAGAGAGTGCCGGCCGATATCCGAGCCGCCGGGGGAGTAGCCCGGATGGCTGATCCTGAAATTGTCCTGAAAATTATCGGGTCTGTATCTATCCCGGTAATGGCCAAAGTGCGGATCGGCCACTTTGTGGAAGCCCAGATTATTCAAGAGCTGGGAGTGGACTATCTCGATGAGAGCGAGGTCCTGACCCCTGCGGATGAACAGTATCACATTAACAAACACCTGTTTACAGTACCCTTTGTATGTGGGGCCAGAGACCTGGGAGAAGCCTTGCGTCGGATAGCGGAGGGAGCGGCCATGATCCGCACCAAGGGCGAACCCGGTACCGGCAATGTGGTGGAGGCGGTACGCCACATGCGCCGGGTTATGGAACAAATTCGAGAAACCGCAAATACGCCCGATGAAGAGTTGTCAGTGCTGGCCAGAAATTTAAGAGCACCGCTGGATCTGTTAAAGCAGGTTAAAGCGGAGGGCCGGCTGCCGGTGCCCAATCTGGCGGCGGGAGGAATCGCCACCCCGGCCGATGCGGCGCTGATGATGCAATTGGGCTCTGACGGAATTTTCGTGGGTTCGGGTATTTTCAAATCTGAAGATCCCGGGCTCCGGGCGGAGGCAATTGTAAAGGCCGCCCGTCATTACAACGATCCAAAAATTTTGGCAGAAGTATCCCGAGGATTGGGCGAGGCCATGAAAGGCCTGGAAATATCCTCCCTGGCCGAAGAAGAGCGGATGCAGGAAAGGGGTATTTAGCAAAAACCTAGACTAAAATTTATATTCGGCTCCGCGAACACAAATCTCCATTCCTTTTGCCCGGCAGTTTAGTAGCGCACCCTTAAGGGTGCGCTACCTCGGTAATTTACAGATAAAAGCGCCAATAAATGGTTCGGGTGGTCTCCCGGCTCGGCCGGCCCACTCAAATGGATTTGTTTGTTGTGGTAACGTATAACCCACGCGCTTTACCTGGCAGCCACATTGATAATCTTTAGCCCTTTTTCCCTGGCATATCTAATGGTTTGTAGGATGTCGCCGCCGGGATAAATTAAGGCACAGATACAATAAGCTGAATGATCAACCATAAAGCGATCTCGTTTTTCTACACAGCCGCTATAATATTCCTCCGACACACAGATCACTTCGTCTGCTTCCCCCAGCAAATTAGTATAAAGCCCTTTTTGCTCCGTATTCCAAAACTCATCTTGATTCTTACAGGCCAAAGCAAATACCAGGCGAATTTTTTTACCCATCTCTTTTTTCGCAACAATTAAAGACGCTGCTAACTGATCAAATCCCGGCATCCCAGCGGAAATAAATGTAGTTACGCCTTGTTTAATAAGGTTTTCCACCTCATAATCAAAGCGTGTTAATATCTGCTCAATCTTTTCTTTAGGCAATTTTTGGAGTCCGGTAAAACAGCAGGTTGATATTTTTACCATTCAAATCGCTCCTTCACCAGGTATTATGCACTGATACTTAGTGCATAAATAAAATTGTATCACAGATTGCACTTAAAATGGATTTAATAAAAGTGTGTTTTAAATAACTGGAAGGAGATCGGGTTGAAGAAAAACAAGCATATCAGCATTCGAATTGATGGGGAGTTATTACAGAAATTCCATTATGTGGCAAAATATGAAGATCGATCCGCCAGTGGCCAAATCATGTTTCTTATCAATAGCTGTGTGCGAGAATTTGAGGAAAAGTACGGCAAAGTTGATCTGACCAAGAAAGATAAAAAATAGGTGTGCGGCTAGCCATCCCCCTTTAACAAGGGGACTTTGGAAGATGCCGAGGCGGATCCCCCCTGTGAAAGGGGCTGTCTGCATAGGCAGACCGGGGGATTTTACTCCCACTCTATAGTAGCCGGAGGCTTGGATGTGATATCGTATACCACCCGGGTTACCGGGGGGATTTCAGCAGTAAGGCGGTCGGAGATCCGTTCCAGCAACTCATAGGGTAAATGGGCCCATTTAGCGATCATTCCATCAGTGGATATTACTGCCCTAACTGCTACCACCGGCCCGTAAACCCGTCGACCTGATTTTGCTCCCACCGAATCTATTCCCGGCAGCAGTGCAAAATATTGCCATACCCGGGGGTTATCCCCAAACTGCTCGATCTCCCGGCAGACGATAGCATCGGATTCCTTAAGAATGTCTAATTTCTCCCGGGTCACTTCACCCATAATCCGCACCGCCAGTCCCGGACCGGGGAAAGGCTGGCGATCTATGATCGTTGATGAGAGGCCCAGCTCTTTGCCTACCCGGCGCACCTGGTCTTTATATAATTCCCTTAAGGGTTCTATAAGCTTGAAGCCCAGTTCTTCCGGTAGGCCCCCTACGTTATGATGAGATTTAATTACCGCCCCCCCCTTCCGGCCACTTTCTACAACATCGGAGCAGATTGTTCCCTGAGCCAAAAAACCGATACTCTTCTCGGTCAGGGCCTGCTCCTTGAAAACGGTGATAAATTCATTCCCGATGACTCGCCGTTTCTGTTCCGGATCGGTAATCCCCTGCAGGCACTGCAAAAACCTATCCCGGGCATCCACAGCAATAAATTTTCCGTGTAGATAAGTTTTAAAAACCTTAATGACCTGCTCCGTTTCCCCCTGACGCAGCAAACCATGATCCACAAATATTGATACCAACCGATTCCCAATAGCTTTGTCCAGCAAAACAGCAACTACCGAAGAATCAACCCCGCCGCTTACTGCACAAACTACTTTTTCATCTTTATTCACCTGCTGTCTTATTTGTTTAACAGCTCTTTGAATAAATTTTGAAGGGTCAAATGTTTTTTGAACCCGGTTCTTTGAACTCTCGGTAGAATCCAAGATCATATCCCCCAACGCATAAAAGATTGGTTTACGTAAAGTTTACCATATTTTTAGGTTTAACAGCCAAGATTATTTTAACACGGGGAAGGAGGGCAGGATGTCTGACAAACAGCTTGCGTTTGAAAAACCTCCTTCCTTATCGGAGGGGCTTGTCTTTCAGGGGGTGGAAAAACCGGTAACCGATATATTTTAATCCTATTCCCGACCATTAAGTCTCCGCTGACATATTATAAATCAAAGGTTTTACACTATTGCTTAGGAGGTACAAAATTGCCCAGGGGAAAGTTGAAAAAAGTTTTTCCAGGATCCAATTCCGCCTACGGATTTTATTCATTTTATGACCAGATTATTGAGGATGACGCCGCCAGGATCTTTGTGATCAAGGGTGGGCCGGGGGTTGGAAAATCCACCTTGATGTTCAGCATCGGCGATGAGGTGCTAAAAAGGGGGTTTGACGTAGAACATCACTGTTGTTCGGCGGATAGTGAGTCCCTGGATGGAATGGTAATCCCTGAATTAAATATCGCCTGTATTGATGGCAATGCCCCGCATGTGGTTGATCCTAAAAACCCCGGAGCGGTGGATGAAATTCTCCACCTGGGTGAATTCTGTAACTTTGATGATGTGATGGCTTTTCGTGAAGAAATTTTGAAGGCAAACCGGGAAAATGCCCGCCTTTACCGCCGGGCTTATCGCTACCTGGCGGCAGCCAAGCTGTTTCTTGATGAGGTGGAAGACTATTACCTGGAAAACAGCTGTCTGGATCATGTCGGTCTGGATCAGAAGGCCCTGGAACTGATAAACGATATTTTCGGCGACAGCGTAAATGACTATCGCCGCAAAAAAAGAGAAAGACATCTGTTTGCCACAGCCATTACCCCTGAAGGGCCGGTTAGCCACCTGGATACAATAATTGCCGGTGTATCCAAACTATTTATAATTTCGGGCGACGACGGTACCGGGAAAAATGAGCTGATTGCCCGCATAAAAGACGCCGCAGTAATGCGGGGATATCTGGTGGAGGTTTACCACTGTGCCCTAGATCCCTGTAAAATTGATCATGTTATTATTCCGGAACTTAAAACCGCCGTCTTGAACAGCGTCCCTCCCCACCTGTTGGAGCCCTACGGAAGCGATAGGGTAATAGAGACAGACTCTTTTGTGCAAGATCCGGGTCCGGAATTTAAACAGGAACGCAATATTGCCCGTCGCTACTACCAGCAATCATTCGATACCGCTATTTGCTATTTGCGCCGGGCCAGAGATGTGCACAAAAAATTGGAGGCCTACTACATCCCCCACATGCGGTTTAGCGAAATCAATGATCTCAGCCGATCCATCCTGGAAAAAATACTTGCTTACCAGGGCAGGCGCCATTAGCCCGGCTTCACCTTTGCAAAAGAACATTATGCCCATATCTGTAAATTAGCAAAATAAAAAGGTGCCGTTTTGCGCACACGCTTACAGCCCACTAATCCGGTCTTTTATTTGTTTTGGTCGGAAAATCGACCGCGATAGCGCAGCGCAGCGGCAATAAACTCCTTGAACAGGGGATGAGGCCGGTGAAACCTGGATTTGAATTCCGGATGAAACTGCACCGCTACAAACCAAGGATGATCCGAAATTTCAATAACTTCCACCAAGTTGTCTTCCTGTTCGTTAATCCCGCTAAATATCATTCCCTGCTCCTCAAATTGGCGGCGATAGAAATTGTTGAATTTATAACTATGCCGATGTCTTTCCGTAACCCGATCGGTCCGGTAAGCCTGACCGGCAAAGGTATTCTTTCTAACAGTAAAGGGCTTTGCACCCAGCCGCCTGTTTACAAGGGTTCCTTCTTTTCGGGAAGCAGTTAACAGGTTAATCACCGGTTGGGCCGTATCCGGATTAAATTCGGTACTGTGGGCTTCGGTCAGCCCGGCAACATTGCGAGCAAATTCAATCACCGCACATTGCATCCCCAGGCAGACCCCCAAAAAAGGGATTTTCTCCTGACGGGCTACTTTAATTGCATTTATCTTGCCCTCTATGCCCCGCTCTCCAAACCCTCCGGGGACCAGGATGGCATCCACCCCTTTTAACAGGTCCTCTGCTCGATTGGACTCCAGATCCTCGGCGGGAATTAACTTCACTTTTACTTCCGTGTCCCAATAAAGGCCGCTATGATAAAGAGATTCAATTATGCTCAGGTAGGCATCCCTCAAGGCCATATATTTGCCTACAAGGGCTATCACCACCTGTCGGGAAAGATTCCGACCCCTTTCCACTGCCTCTTCCCAGGCAGACATATCCCCCCGCCGGCAGTTAAGGCCCAGTTTTTCCACCACCAGATCATCAAACCCCTGTTTTTGCATCAGCAACGGTACCTCATAAATACTTTCCGCGCTGAGGCTTTCTATTACCTCTTCGGGCTTTATATCGCAAAACAGGGCAATTTTATCCTTAAGATATCCGGGCAAAGGATGTTCGGTTCGGCAAACAATGATATCGGGTTGAATTCCTATGCTGCGGAGTTCTTTCACACTATGCTGGGTGGGCTTGGTCTTAAGCTCACCGGACATGGGAAGGTAGGGCACCAGGGTAACATGAATATAAATTACATTCCCCCGCCCTAAGTCTGCTCGCATCTGGCGGATTGCTTCCAGAAAAGGCAGGCTTTCAATATCACCCACCGTGCCTCCTATTTCTGTGATCACCACATCCATATCTCCGGTTTTACGGTCAATTAACTGTACCCTGGATTTTATTTCGTCTGTAATGTGAGGAATAACCTGCACCGTTTTTCCTCCAAAAGCCCCCTTTCGTTCACCCCGGATAACCGACCAGTAAACCTTGCCGGTAGTAACGTTGTTGTCTCCGGTCAGATCTTGATCAATAAACCTTTCATAATGGCCCAGATCCAGATCTGCCTCCGTTCCATCCTCGGTAACGAAAATTTCTCCGTGTTGATTGGGGCTCATCGTTCCCGGATCATAATTAATGTACGGATCGAATTTCTGAATAGTTAGCTTTAGTCCGCTATGTTTTAGCAAACAACCCAAAGAAGCGGCAGTAATCCCTTTGCCCAACGAAGAGACCACCCCGCCCGTGACGAAAACATATTTGGTCATCATTACCCTCCGTTTCGGACTGGTAGTGCGGCTAATTGAATGTTGATAAGTTCAAGTACTGATTCTACATCTGAAGACCATTCCCTGCAAGGGTATGGCGAAGGCGAACATGATCTTCCGAGTAATAAGATATTCCATATTTATAGCTACGCATACCTGTATACCGGAATTTTCTTAAAAAATAATTAAGATCTTTTTAGATCAATTGCAGTGTTTAGGGCCGCTACCTTTGATGGTCCGCCCCAAAAATTAAGGAGGAAACTACTAAATTAAGTGAGTCAAAGTGACCGTCTCCGCCGACTCACCTGCGCTGAAACCGGGACCATGCCCTTTGAAGCGTATCGACAGTGAGTTTTCCCTGCCGCCGAAAATCTTCCCAGGACTCATTCCAGTTGGCTCTAAGAACCCCCAGGTATTTAGGCCACTGTTTGGCAGCCCCGGAAAGGGTGAGCATCTTTTCCCGGGCAAACTCTCTTAGCCGCCGGCTTTCTTCCGGAAGGCGCTGCCAAAAATATTTCAGGTTTCCAGGATACTCTCTGAGCCCCCGGGAAGACAGTTCCGGAAGATCCTGAAGCCACTGCTTAGTGCGATTGAACCACCTGTTTACTCTATCCGGCAGGCTTTTCCAGTAACCCGCAGCCTTGGGAAGCGCATTTGGCTCATTGACTACATAAAATCCAAATGCTATCCCCAAGCTGGCTATCAACAAACCCAGCACCGTTCCGGAAACCGCTTTGTTGATCCCCCCGGCATCGCGGTAAAGTGCCGGAGGTTTCGGAGATACCTCTTCTGCGGAAGGCGTGCCGGGAAAATAGGCGGGCCCATAAAAATAATAAGCCACAATATCGCTAAAATGAACAACCCCATTTTCTGCTGCCTCTTTGGTGTTGGTGTGGGCTCCCACTTCCAGAAGCAGGCTTAAAGGTGAGAGATCCTGGTTAAAATCACCAAAGGTAATCAACACCCCTTTTATCAATCCGGGATAGATCCAGTCGCTGTAGCCCTTCAGATCAAAAGCAAAGCCCTGATTTACCTCTGCATGGGGATTGTCCTGTCCCACTACTATTTGAATTTTTGTCAGCCATTCGCCATCCATTTGCAAACTATAAGTTTCCGGTGGGGCAGCATCACGGTGAAGATCAAATATAGCATCGGGGCGTTTGCGTAAAAGGTGGACAGCAGTAACCCGGGAGCGCCGGTAAGCACCCCGGTCGTGGGGAAGATGCATATGATCCGAATATAGCACCTCGATGCCTTTGGCGGTTAAAGCATCCCTGAAAGCCCTTCCTACGGCATGGATCCCCCCATGCCCGTAAATACTGTCCGTGCCGTCGCTGGGAACATAGCATTCCGCATTGTGACTATGGTATATGGCGATTTTGCGTGAAGGCCGGCTTTGGGTCGAAAGAACCGGGGGGAGCAGCACTGATGTGGAAGCAGGAGATTTTAATTTAACCTGCTCCCTGAAACAGGCCTGGGCAATGTAGCGCTCCACTGAAATTACCTCATACAACCGGTTGTCGGAGGCTAAATAGCGGTCTCCAATTCTTAACCGGCGTCCGGTAACTGTAATCAGTTTGCCTTGTTCATCTACCAGTTGGAAATAATTTTCTCCGGTAATCTCCTGCGGGGTTAACTCCTCAAAAACATCGCGGCTTAAAACTATCTTCGGGGCAGTGCTCCATACCACCAGGGCTATCAGCCACAATAGTAAGTTATACCGCCAGTTGTCGCCCACCATTACACCTCCCCTGACTACATGTCTAGCTTTCGCCCGAGCCTCGCTCTAAACGCTCTCGAACTTCCCCGATCACCTCGGCCAGCATTACTGCAATTACTCCGGCCACCAGGGTGGCATCAAAAGCCCCCGCTCCCCCCAAAACAATGGGATTATGCCGGACGGCCCTGATAATATTTTCTCCCCAGGCCGCAAGATCCAAAACTATTATGGTCAGAACACCGCCAATAAAAGAAGATCTGCGAGAACGACCCAGCAGGTAGGCAATCAATCCGGCTATTGCTGCCGGCAGGTAAAGGGGATCAAACAGGTAACCCCAGGATCCGGGGGTAAGGGGCAAGGTGCGATCGATAATCCAGATTGCCCCTGCCGAGATAACCGCAGTGATCAGTCCCCGAAATTTCTCTTCCCGGGTATCGGCGATCAATATCAGATAGGCACAGATGGCCACCGGGATGATCCCCCCACCGATATTTGCATACAGATCACCCCCCAGGAAAAGTGCCGGTAGCCGCCCTCCGATGAGCATGGCCACTACAAGCAGCAGGGCGTGAATTTTCCCCATCCGCAGCCGGTCCAGGGCTCGGTGCATGACAAACAGGTAGATCAGCACCACTAAGGTGGTTACTAACAGCACGGCAGGGGATCTGCCAAACATCGGGGGTTCACCTCCTGGAAAAACATATCAAGGCGAATTTATTTTCTCCCAAGCCCCCTGTTATATGCAAAAACCTTCCGGCCGTTTGAATCCGAAAGGTTTTTGCATTTAGAAAAACGAATATCCCGGCAAGCCTGTCAGCAACTGCTGCAGTTACGGATGCTTCACCCGCCACAGCTGCCGGAGGAAGCCGGGCTACCGCCTGAGCTGCTGCGGGTGGAGCGAAAAGTGGAAAACACCCGTTTGGCTTTCGCTCCGCAAGAGGGGCAGCTTAAACTATCCACCTCGCTGCGGCAAAGGTTTTCAAACTTCTCCCGGCAATTGGTGCAGACAAATTCATAAAGCGGCAAGGCGCTGGCCTCCTTTCTTATTAACCTATACCCGAGCTGAAATATCCCGATTTCGCAGTTGAACCTGGCGGATCGTTTCTACACCCTCCAACTGCTCTATTTGCTGCAGGATGCCGGGGGTGGCCGGCTCATCAATCTGAAGAACCATCACTGCTTCTCCGCCCACCGACTGTCGGCCCACCTGCATTCCTGCAATATTGATCCCATTGTTGCCCAGTTCGGTTCCCACCCGTCCGATCACTCCCGGCCGATCCACATAAATACAGACCAGCATATACGGAGAAGGCATTACCTCGATCCGATAGTCATCAATCTGGGTTATACGGATATCAGTGCGGTTAAAAACCGTTCCTGCCAAAGAATGGGTGGTTACACCGGATTTAACCTTTAACACCACCAGGTTGGCAAAATTCTCTATATCCTTGCTGGTAACTTCCCGTACCCGGATCCCCCGCTGGCGGGTAATAAGCGGCGCATTTATAAAATTAACCTGCTCATCGCCCAGTATATATGAGAGTATCCCAATCAAACAGGAAGTAGTCAGAGGCACAGTGGGAAAACCTGCAACCCCCCCCCGGTAACAAAGCTCTATCTCTTCAATCTGCCCACCAAAATTTTGAATGTAAAAGCTCCCCATCATCCTCATCAGCGGCAAATAAGGAGTTACTTCCGCCATTACTTCAGGCAGCATTGTCGGCACATTCACTGCCGAGATCACCGCCTCCCCCTTCAAAGCGCGTATAACCTGATCTGCCACCTGCACGGCCACATTAACCTGGGCCTCCCTGGTGGAAGCACCCAGGTGGGGAGTAACGACTACATTAGGCAAAGTCAAAAGCGGGCTTTTGAAAGGAGGTTCGCATTCAAACACATCCAGTGCCGCACCGGCTATTTTTCCCTCCACCAATGCCTGATAAAGCGCATCTTCATCCACCAGCCCTCCCCGGGCACAGTTAATCAAACGAGCCCCGTTTTTCATCAAGGTCAACTGGGGAGCAGCGATAAGGTGGTAACTTGATTCGCTACGAGGCAGGTGCAAGGTAATAAAATCAGAGCTTTTTAGCACCTCTTCCAGGGAAATTAGCTGCACTCCCATTTTTTCAGCCCGTTCGGAAGAAATATAAGGGTCACAGGCCACTATGGACATCCCCATAGCCCGGGCCCTTCTGGCCACTTCACTGCCAATACGGCCCAGGCCGATTATCCCCAGCACCTTATGATTTAACTCCACCCCCATAAAATTAACCCGTTCCCAGCGCCCGGCTTTTAAAGAGTGATGGGCCTGAGGAATATTTCGAGCCAGGGAGGTCAGCATGGCTATAGCATGCTCGGCGGTGGAAATAGTATTGCCTTCCGGAGCATTAATCACCATGATCCCGCTCTCTGTAGCCTGTTCCACATCGATATTATCTACTCCTACTCCTGCCCGACCGATCACCTTTAGTTTTTTACCGGCCTTAATAACCGGGGCGGTAACCCTGGTGCCGCTGCGAACTACCAGTGCTTCATAGTTTTTTATAATTTCTATTAGTTGCTGTTCATTTAACCCGGTTTTCTGATCCACCCGGGCAAATTTTTCTAACCTGGATACCCCTTCTTCAGAAAGGGAATCGCTAACCAAAATCCTCATTTGTTCACCTCCTACAACTTACAACCATACAGCGGCTAAAATTAGATCGGGTTAACACTGAATGTAACATAAATTGAGAGCCTAAATCAACCTGGAAAAAGGCAAACCGTAACCTTAAAGGTTACGGATAATCACCTTTTTTAGCAGATCTTCTTAGAAATTGGCTTCCTACCAACAGAATAATATTACCTGTCGTCTCCACCCGGCAAGTTCAATAATTTACGTAAGTTCTACCTCAGGTTCTACCTTTCAACCGTTTCCTTTTCTTGGCCCGTCTTCTTTTTTTTCTCCGTCTTTTAAGCTGTTTACGGGTTAACTCTTTTTTGGACAGGTTTGTCGCCTCCTTTATAGCTACCTCTATCTATACCGTTCAAGTATAATTAAACTGGGAGCAATTCAAAGTAATCCCGGGCTTTATTATATCACCGGTCCCGTTACAAAAAAAGAGGCATACCTTGATTTTTGTAAATTTGCCCCCTCGATTATTTTTTTTTGCATAAAATTACTAACATGTAACAAGGGAATAAAAAATTAAGGTAGAATATGAAAGGTATTATGGTAATTTCCAGATAAAGGTCGAATATATTTACACCCTCCCCTAGCTAATTACAGATACATAAGGAGATGAAAATAATTACCGAAACCGGCGGACCTGAAAGGGATTTGGAACAGCTTATCAACCAAGTTCAGGGGGTAATTTCCTCCCGGGTACTTCTTCAGGGAGAAGAAATTGTAGAAATTCACGTTCTTACCGACACCACCCGGGGACCCAAGCAACAGGTACGAGATATAGAATCAGCCATTCTGGTCAAGACCGGAAGACAGATCGATTATAAGCGGATCAGCATTGCCCAATTGGGTAAAGAACAAAAACAGCTCCTGGAAGGCCCACGACTAAAATTGTTGGAAATTAGGAGCACCTCCAGCCGGACGAAAATGGCGATCACGGTCACTATCGGCCTGGGTAACAGGAAATTTTTAGCTTCCGAATCCGGACCCAATATCACCAAAAACCGCCTGTACCTGGCTTCAAAAGCCACTATATCGGCAGTAGAAAAATGTTACGACATATCTTCCAGGCTGGAAATCTATCAAATTGAAAAAGTGCTGGTATCAGGACATGAAGCAATACTGGCGGCAGTATCGCTGGCTCTGGAATCAAGGGAGGAAATTCTTTTGGGAACCGCCCTGATAAAGGAAAATGCCCAGGAGGCAGCCGCCAAGGCGGCCCTGGATGCCATAAATCGGAGATTGCTGGTAATAGATCAGGTGAAAGATTGAAGCCTGCCTGCAAAACCGGGCAATACCTGCCAAGAGCGAATATCCACGAGCGGAGCTTCCACCAGCGGCAATAGCGGAAAACTGCTGAGAACCAATTAAGGAGGTTTTTATTCCAATGAAAGCCACCCTCATTAAGGTTCTCACGGCCCTGGCCTGCCTGATTTTGGCCGGTGGGGCAATGTTCAAATGGTAAGCTAGACTCTACTGCAGGCAGGCTTCAATATATTTTTAATCACCTCGGGAGACCTATTATGGAAACACAAGCGCTTCCTTTTAAAGCCAGGGTCTATATTGCTTTGCTGGCACTGACCGCGCTGGCTTTTATATTCTATCTGTATATAACTATGGATTGGCAAAGCTTTCACTGGCCTTCATTTCTAATTTTTTTGTTTCTTACTTTGATTTCCGATTCATTCCCGGTAAATATGCCCCGTGGTGGGGTGGTATCAGTAGGCTTTGCCTCGCTCTTTGCCTCCATTTTGCTGTTTAACCCGTTAACCGTGGTAGCCATTGCCGTGCTGAGCGATCTGTTTGCCCCACGCAAAGGAAGGACCCTGCCCAAGTATATATTTAATGCCTCCCAGCTAACACTGTCCGTGGGTTGCTCATCCCTGACCTACAGGCTGTTAAATCCGGCCGGACAAGGTATAACCGCCGTTTTTTTTGGATCCTGCCTGGCAGTGCTCCTCATCTGTTTTTTCTTAAATAGTGCCTTTGTAACCTTAATCCTGTCCCTTATCCAGGGCAAAAGCCCATATTCGTTATGGTTAACCAATGTAAAATGGGCTACCCCCAATTTTTTAAGCATGGCTCCCCTGGGAATATTAATAACCCTAATCTATGCCAATATCGGATTCTGGGGACTGGTGCTGTTCCTGGTTCCTTTAGCCCTGGCCAGGCATTCCTTTCAATCATACATTGATATGCGCCTGGCCTTTCTGAATACAATAAAAAGTTTATCTACCGCTATCGAAGCAAAGGATCCTTACACCAGGGGACATTCTCAGAGGGTATCCGAATATGCAGTGGCCTTGGCCCGGGAGCTGAAATGGCCCGAAGATAAAATTGAGCTGCTTCAATATGTAGCCGTTATCCATGACGTGGGGAAGATCGCTATTCCGGAAAATATTCTTCAAAAAAAAGGCAGGCTGACCGACGAGGAACTCAAAGTGATGAAAAGGCATACCACTACCGGCTGCGATATCATAAAAAATATCAAGTCTTTCGAAGAAGGAGATTTAATCGTTAACCATCACCATGAACGCTGGGACGGAACCGGTTATCCCTCCGGCCTGAAAGGAGAACAGATTCCCGAAGGTGCCCGGATCTTGGCCATTGCGGATGCCTTTGATGCCATGATCAGCGACCGCCCCTACCGGCGGGCCATGAGCCCCCTTTCAGCGCTGCAGGAAATTCACAAGAACTCCGGCACTCAATTTGATCCCCGAATGGCTGAAATATTCTGTAAAATATTCCCGAAGCTTCCTTTAAAATCGCCGCCCGGGGCGGGAAACCTCCTTTATGGGGAAGAAACCGCTGCGGCAGCGGCATGTAAGGAAAACTCTTCGCCTCCGGATGGAGGTTGACAGTCTGACGGAGTTGTTGTCACGTTAGGAAAATTTCCGATCTTTTTTTCGCCGGTAGATAACAAAAGATGTTTCCTTTCCTCAAGCATACCCGTACATTAAGGTGGGATTTACTTGTTTATAGAAGCGGCGATATTGGGAATAATAATCGGTTTCTTGCGGGGAGGCAAACTAAACCGCCTGGCCCGGATCAACCTCCGGTGGTGGCCCCTGGCCATGATTGCTCTGCTTATCCAGGTGGGGCTGTGGGCTGGTTTCGAAAGGGGCTATCTGCAGGATCTAACACCCTACCTGCATCTGTTTTCATATGTTCCCTTGCTGATATTTGTATACGTTAACCGTAAATTTCCCGGAATGTATTTAATCGGCCTGGGACTGCTGCTTAATTTGCTGGCAATCGCCACCAATGGAGGGGTCATGCCGGTAGATCCAAGCAAGCTGGCCCCGCGATCGCACGAAAATCTGTTAAGCGGAACCAGCAGCCCTTTGCATGCGCCTATCAGTGAAACAACCAGGTTTCCTTTCCTGGGAGATATTTTCCGGTTACCCTACGGTGATCACAGGCTGATTAGCTGGGGGGACCTATTTCTTTCATTGGGGCTGTTCCATTTAATACAGCAGGGCATGCAAAAAACAAAAACAGCCAGAAAAAAACGAAGCCGAAGAAAAATTACCTTTTAACCCGGGCTGCCCGCTCCCCCCGCCGGCAGCCGGTATTTCTAAAGAACCGATTTTTACCGGTAATCCAGGAGGGCTTCGCCGGGATAGACAACCCGTTCATCCGTCACTTGAGGATCCGCTAAAAATAAATTTTACGGACGAACCCAGTTTATATTTACTTGCCCAGGACTACTCATAATTGTGGCAGGCTACCCAGTGCTCCCGGCCAATATTAACCAACTCCGGAGAAACCTCTTCGCAAACCTTCAGTGCCCGGTGGCAGCGGGGGTGGAAGCGGCAGCCTGCCGGAAGGTTAAAGGGATCGGGCAGATCCCCTTTAATAACCACCCGCTCCCGGTCATATCTAGCCCGGAGATTGTCAATGGAAAGAGGAACGGAAGAGAGAAGGGCCTGTGTATAGGGGTGGAACGGCCGTTTGCCCAACCGGTCACTTTCCATGATCTCCACGATTTTCCCCAGATACATCACCGCCACCCGGTTTGAAATATATTGCACCATGGGTAAGTTATGAGCAATAAACAGATAGGTCAGGTTGAACTCCTTTTGAAGTTTTTCCAATGTATGCACAATCTGGGCCTGAATAGAGACGTCCAACGCCGCAATCGGCTCATCACAGGCTATAAATTCCGGCTCCACCGCCAGGGCCCGAGCAATTCCGACACGCTGGCGCTCGCCCCCACTAAGCTCGTGGGGGTACCGGGTGAGATGCCCGGAGCTTAGCCCCACCAGGTGTAACAAGTAACGGACTTTCTCTCGTCGCTCCCTTTTTCCGGCGGCCAGCCGGTGGATTTTCAAGGGCTCCTCCACGGCCTCTCCCACCGTAAAGCAGGGGTTTAAAGCGGCATACGGATCCTGGAAAATCAGCTGCATTTGCCGGCGGTACCGGGGCCGCGTACCCTTCGGGATAGTAAGAAGATCGTTCCCCCTGAAGAACACCTTGCCCCGGGTAGGGCGGTAGAGACCGATGGCAGTGCGACCGACTGTGGTTTTTCCGCAACCGCTCTCGCCAACCAGCCCCAGGGTTTCCCCGGCATTAATAGAAAAAGTAACCCCGTCAACCGCTTTTACCATGGGTCGGCCCGTCCATAAGCTATTTTCAGGGAAAAAATATTTATGCAGATCCCGCACTTCTAAAACAGGCCTATCACTGTAAAATGAGGATTGCCTGTTCATGGTTAGCACCCCTCAGGAAAATTTATTTGAGGTGCCAAAGGATGCCTTAACCAGCAGCGCACGCGGTGGGAACCTCTTACTTCGAAAAAAGGGGGGGCAGCTTGAGAGCAGATCCGCAGTGCATAATCACAGCGGGCCAAGAAGGGGCACTGTTCAAAAGGCAGCAACAATAGATCCGGTGGTCGGCCCCGGACGGGAACCAGCCTGTCCCCCGGGCCCATATTCATACGAGGAACAGATCGCAGCAGTCCCCGGGTATATGGATGAATCGGGCCGGTTAGAACCTTCTCCGCCGGGCCGGCTTCGACTCCATTGCCGGCGTACATTACCAGAATCCGATCGGCAAGACCCGCTACTACTCCAAAATCATGGGTAATCAGGATAATGGCCGGTCTGTGATCCTCCTTGATATCCCGGAACAATTCCAGAATCTGGGCCTGAATAGTTGCATCCAGGGCTGCAGTGGGCTCGTCGGCAATGAGAAGTTTCGGTTCACAGGCCAGAGCCATGGCAATCATCACCCGCTGCCTCATGCCCCCGCTGCACTGGTGAGGATAGCGTTTCAAAAACCCTTCCGGTCCCGGGAGCCCGACCCGATAAAGGAGCCCTATCACCCGCCGACGAGCTTCGTGGGCATTCATTCCCCGGTGCAAGCGCAAACCTTCTGTGATCTGGGTCTCGATGGTCAAAACCGGATTAAGATAGGTCAACGGATCCTGGAATATCATGGCGATGGTATCACCCCGGATCTTTTGCATCTGCTTCTCGGTTTTCAGCAGAAGCTCCTCTCCGTTAAACCGGATCAAGCCGCCGGTAATTTTTCCGGGCGGCGTGGAGATAAGGCCCATGATAGAAAAAGCAGTAACGCTTTTCCCGCTTCCCGATTCTCCAACAATGGCCAGAACCTTGCCTGGTTCCAGCTTGAAGCTAATCCCGCGCACCGCTCTAACCACACCCGCCGGCAAATCGAACTGTATTTTTAACTGATCAACCTCTAGCAGGCTACCCATTACCTATCCCCTCCCGGACCTGGGCTTAAAAACATCATGCAAACCCTCACTCAAATAATTAAAGGCCAGCAAGGTGATACAGATCATAGCAGCCGGAAAGAATAACAGGTGCGGCGCCGTTTTTAAATAAATCAAAGCATCACTGGCCAGCGCTCCCCAGCTGGCCCCGGGAGCAGAAACACCCAATCCCACGAAACTCAACCATGCTTCGGCGAAAATGGCTTCAGGTATGATCAAAAGAGCGGTAATTAAAACCGGTCCAAGACAATTTGGGATCAAATGGCGCCACAGCAGGCGCCCCTTTGAAACACCGATCACCCGGGCAGCCAGGACAAATTCCTGTTCTTTCAGGCTAAGAATCTGTCCACGCACCTGCCGGGCCATGGGCAACCAAAAAACCAAACCCAGGGCGATATAAAGGCCCGCCAACCCGGGAGCCGCCCTGCCGATGAAATGGAGCGATTCCCGAAGGAAGACCATAAACAAGATCACCCACAGTAAAAAAGGAATACTGTAGATGATATCCACCAGGCGCATCATAACAAAATCCAGCCCTCCCCCGGCCAGTCCGGCTATACCTCCATAGATCACCCCGATCGTTACCGCCGACAAAGCTGCAGCCAGGCCTATGGAAAGGGAGACCCGTGCCCCGGACATGGTGCGGGCAAAAAGATCCCGGCCCAGGTAATCGGTACCGAACCAGTGCTCCCGGCTTGGCCCTTGAGAAATATTTTCCAGGTTCTGGTGGGAAAAAGAATGGGGAGAAAGCAGAGGTCCGAACAGGGCTGCAAAGATTAAAACACCTATTATAATTAGCCCAGCCATAGCTGCCGGTTTTTTTTTGAAACGCCGCCAGGCACTCCTTCGATGTTCGGCCGGAAGCAATTGCAGGTAGATTACACCGGACGCATCCCTATCCTTCCGCTCCAGCGGTTGAAACAAGCGGGCATCGAAGGGCATTTTAATCTGTCTCCTTGTGCCGCAACCGAATCCGCGGGTCCATCCGGGTGTAGGCAAGATCCACCAGCAGATTGAAAACAATCAGGATCAAAGCGTAAAAAACGGTTACCCCGGCAATAACGGTATAGTCGCGGTTGTAAATACTGGTCACAAAGTACTGCCCCAGACCGGGAATGGCGAATATGTGTTCGATAACAAAACTTCCTGTAAGCAGCATGGCTGCCAGTGGCCCCAAGAAAGTCAGCACCGGAATCAATGCATTTTTCAAACCATGTGCCAGGATTATCCGTCCCAAACCTAAACCCTTCGCCCGAGCAGTCAAGATGTAATCCCGGGCCAGCACCTCAATCAGGGTTGACCTGGTCAAGCGGGCAATGGAGGCGGCCGGCAAACCCGCCAGGGCAATGGCCGGCATGATCATATGTTTCGGTGTTCCCCACATCGCCGGGGGCAACACGTTCCAACGAAAGGCCAGGAAATACATCAAGATGGTTCCCAGAATAAAACCGGGTACGGCCATACCGGCGGTACTACTCAGCATAACCAGCTGGTCGAACCACCGGTTATGAAACACCGCGGCAAGAATGCCGGCCGGGATCCCGGCGGCAAGCACAAACAACAATGCTGCCAGACCGAGGCAGGCTGATACGGGAAATGTTTTGGCGATGATGTCGTTCACCGTGCGCCCCCGGTATCTGAATGAAGGACCCAGATCCCCTTTGGCCAGACGGCTCAGATAATCCCCATATTGCACCAGAAGCGGTTGATCTAGCCGGTACCAAGCCCTGAGGCTAGTCTCAATCTCCGGTGGTACCTTATCACGCTGATACGGTCCCCCCGGGATCAAGTGCATCAGCCCGAAAGTTAGTGAAACCACCAACCATAAAGAAAGCACGGCCAAAAACAGCCGTGACAACAGGCTTTTCAACCATGATCCCCCCTCTCCCTGGTAAAGGCAAAAGGCATGGCCATCCAATTGCAAGCAGGCAAACCCTTATTGTTTCAACAAAAAGGCATAGTTAGGGCGCAATATAGGCAGTTTTGAAATCGATGCCGCCGATACTGGGCTTGACGTATCCCTTAACCCCGGGAGCAATCATCATTGGCTGGGAAGAAAAGAAAACCGGTACTATGGGCATGCCGTCTATATAGATCTTTTCCAGCTCGAGCATCAGTTCTGCCCGCTCCCTCTCGGAAGCAGTTCTATTTAAATCGTCAACTAGAGAATCATATTCGAAATCGCTCCAGCGACCGAAATTAAAGCCGCTTTCGCTGGTCCAGAGTTCAAAGAAACCAAAGGGATCAGCAAAATTCGCCGCCCATTCCAACCGGGCGATCATGAATTCCCCTGCGCGCAGGGAGTTCTGATAAGTTCCCACATCCTGGTTGGCGATAGTTACCGCAGGCAGCCCCAGGTCTCTGGTCCACATCTCTTGAAATGCCTCCGCCAGCCTCTTGTGTACGGGC
Source organism: uncultured Syntrophomonadaceae bacterium (assembly GCA_964463285.1). GTDB lineage: Bacteria > Bacillota > Dethiobacteria > DTU022 > DTU022 > JAAZLS01. The sequence continues at coordinate 71,477 of CAYXBB010000003.1, forward strand.
GAGGTATTATATAGAATCTCTAGCGGAGGAAAACCGGTTCCTTCCGGATATCCCGCTGCAGCCAACAGGCGCTTTGCTTCCTCCAGGTCGTAATCGAAATGATCGCCCGCCGCCTCCCGGAAATCCCTGCCGTCCGCCAGGGTTATCCCCGGCGGAATCAGCCCGTAGGCAGGCACTTCCCCGGCCCCGGTCAGGTGATCCACGATCGCCTGCCGGTCAACAGCCATGGCCAGGGCCCGGCGCACCCGGGCATCATCCAAGGGAGGCTTTTCCACATTGAAGATATAATAGTAGATGGATAGATCCGGAAAAATATGTAGTGCATCATTGTTCTTCAAACGGGTTATCTCTGATCCGGGGATGCTGCCGGTAACATCAAGATGATCCGTTTCAAATAAGGTTAACGCCGTGTTTTCATTGGCAACCATAGAAAAAATGAGGCTTTCCAGTTTTACCGATTCATGATCCCGGTAGTACTCGTTGGGGACAAGCTCCATCTGATCTTCGGATCGGCTTGCCAGTGCAAAAGGTCCGTTGCCGATAGCTGTGTCAGCTTGTAGGGTCCACCCCTCTTCATCGGCTTCTACTGTTTCGCGATGCACAGGGAAATAAACCGGAAGGGCCAGAAGATCCAAAAAATATGGAAGCGGTTCCTCCAGGGTAATTCGCAAGGTATGATCATCAAGAGCTTCTACACCGACCTCAGTGGCCTTCGCTTCGCCACTGTAATAGGCCGCTGCATTTTTAATATAAAAAAGCATTTCCGGATAATAGCTGCCTACTTCAGGATTGAGAACCCGTTTCCAAGCATACTCGAAATCATAGGCGGTAAGGGGATCACCGTTAGACCAGCGGGCCTCGGGGTGAAGAGAAAAAGTATAAATTAGAGCCGTATCATCTACCTGCCAGTCCACAGCGGCGGCCGGTTGGGGGCGGCTATTTTGATCTAACCGGGTCAAGCCTTCCCACAGGTGTATTTGAATGGTAAACTCGTTCAACCCCGTGGACAGGGCCGGGTCGATGCTCTCGGGGGGCGCCCCTACATTGCAACGCAACACCTGTTCTCGGGTATCATTTTCAGCGATGCATCCAGTAATTATTAAAACCAGGAGAATCAGTAACCCTACAACCGTAAATACCTTTATTCGTTTCATCAATGTACCCCCTTAAATAAGCCGTCAGGCCCGGTAAAAAGTGACATAAAACTGCATATAAGGATTTATTTTCTATATAATAGGGGAAATATCCTGCTTTAGCAACAAATTTCCCAGTGGAGGTCTATTCCGCCAACGACAAAAAAGACGGCACCGGGAACATCCTTCGGTTATCCGATAGTTTTTGTAGAATTACCAAAGGCCTACTGGTCCTCCTGCCCTGATTTTATTTGAATTTTTATAAAAACCGGCCTTTTGGTTTTTCGGATTGCAGATTGCTAAAAAAAATTTGGTTGGGTACAACATGGAATTGATAGGAAAAAGCCGATATTTACGGGTTTTCCCGATCAGTATCGGCCTTGCTTTGCTTCGTTGGTGCCGAGGACCGGAATCGAACCGGTACGGACATGTAATGTCCGAGGGATTTTAAGTCCCTTGCGTCTGCCTGTTCCGCCACCCCGGCAAAAAATGGAGGCGACACCCGGATTCGAACCGGGGGTAAAGGATTTGCAGTCCTCTGCCTTACCACTTGGCTATGTCGCCAAACGAATGGAGCGGAAGACGGGATTTGAACCCGCGACCCTCGCCTTGGCAAGGCGATGC
>CAYXBB010000004.1:0-3769 GCA_964463285.1 uncultured Syntrophomonadaceae bacterium
TGCTTCTTAATTAAAACCTAAAACAATCCAGCCCGATTTGTTGTTGGATCACATGGCGGTTGATGAAGATAAGTTATGAGCAAATAAAAATGATGCTAAAACACAAATTTTGAGTTTAGCACCATTTTCAACCTTTTCCAAAGACAGGTTATTTTTTTAATGGGAACATCCTTTATAAACCTATAATAACCTTACAATAACCCAACACATTCAAAATGATACTGAACATGTTTTTCGAAACATGCCTGTTGTGAATAGCCAATCCCCCTAACATTTAATAACCTTTGTATGCCCATTCAAACAGCTTCTTGATATCCTCCTTTCGGCTAGACCTTATATTCAGGGATGTCTGCGGAGCTGCGATTGTTCTTTCCACCATTTCCTCAATCTTATCTCGAGGGCTATCTGTCTCTTTTAAATGTGTGGGGAAACCTGCATCGGTGTAAAGTCTTTTGATAAGGTCTAAAGCGCTTTCAGCCAGCTCGCGCCTATTTTTACTGTAGACATCCCCGCCCATAGCAACAGCAAGATTGGCTGTCCGGTCTACCATCACCGGTAGATTGTATTTCATTACAAAGGGCAACATCAATCCACAAGCGTAGCCATGCGGTAGTTCGTACAATCCGAAAGAGGCAGCGTGAGCCAGCGCCAAACCAGCATTTGCGCAAGCCATGTTGGCCAAAGAACTGCCAATAAGCATATTGAGTCTAGCCTCAAGGCAGGGGGTTGCTGCTGCTTGCAGCAGATTACTATAAAGAAGCCTTACTGCCTGCAGGGCTAGTGCGTCAGAAACTGGTGAGGCCTTAACTGTGGAATATGCCTCCACCGCATGTGCCAGTGCATCCATAGAAGAACATACCGCCTGCCAGTAGGGTAGGGTTTTTAACAGCTGCGGGTCTAGGATTGCTACCCGCGGATGATAGGTAGGGCTATAAAATGACATTTTATAGTGGTTATCCTCATCGTTGATGAGAAAATAAGGTGACACCTCACTGCCAGAACCAGCCGTTGTTGGGCAGACCACCACCGGTGCCGGCGTTTGCACCGGCCTATTCATACCCTCGTAGTCTCTGATCGAACCGCCGTTAGCCAAAAGCAGCCCAATAGCTTTGCCAACACAGATGGGGCTGCCGCCGCCAACCACTACTACTGCGTCACAACCAATTTCCTTAGCTAGTGTGTATCCCATATTCACGGTGGCTATGGTCGGGTCTATTTCTACTTGATCGAACACCTCGTACATAGTTCCCCCAACATTGAGCGATTCTTCGGCAATAAGCGTTGCCCCGGCAAGACGTACCCCTTCATCAGTCACCAGCAGCACCCTGGTAGCTCCCAAAGCCTTAATTTCTGCGGCCACCTGTTTAGAACAACCGTTACCAGCTATGATCTTGGTAGGCAAAAAATAATTAAAACTATCAAGTTTTTCCATTTTCCTTTATTCCTCCCAGAAGATATTTTTAAACCGGGTTAAACCTTTTATCTTTTCGCCCTTTCATATACATTATATTTAATCAAACAAATCGCTTTGCCTTCACCAAAATCCCAAGGTCTGTATAATCCTAGATCGTTAAAAAACCTAAAAAGTTTTTCTGCCCAAATTGACACAACTGTGCTTATTATAAGTTAGGATATTGTTAGAGTATTATAGTACTCCAGGCAACCAAAGAACAATAAAAGGAAAAACAATAATTAAAGCTACAATTGCCACATTACACAAAAGATAAGGTAATGCAGAACTATAAAGTTCTATCATTTTTGTACCTTTTGGTGCGACACCTTTCATTACAAAATGTAGCATGCCAAATGGAGGTGTAGTTAGACCCATTTGTATAGCAATTAATACAATAATCCCTAACCATATACCGTTAAATCCAACGGCCTGGGCTATAGGAGTAAAAATCGGAATGGTAATCATCATAATAGGAACAGATTCTATAAAACACCCCAAGATTACAACCAATACTATCATTAATAGTAATACGCCTATAGGAGGTAAGTTTAAAGCGATAACCAAATTAACCGTATCAGCAATTAAACCTGTATACGCAAGCAAATAACTGTATACTACAGTGCTACCAATAATTAGCAAAGACATACATGTAATTTTTAATGTACCTTTCATAGAATTAAGGATAACTTTGCGATTAAAACATTTATAAACTGCAGCCAAAACTACAGTGCCAACAGAACCTAGGGCAGCTGCTTCAGTAGGGGTTGCAATCCCTATCACAAATATCCCTGTAACCAAAAATATAAGCAGACACAATGGCAGCAAATCAGTTATTGCTATCCTAAATTTTTCTTTAAAGCTCAAACCAGAAATGTGATATTTTGGGGCTAGAGAAGGATTGCGTTTTAATTTTATAAATATTAACGCCATGTAAGCCAAAGTCATCAAAATGCCAGGAATTAAACCTGCAATGAGAAGTTTACCTACGGAAATTTCAGCAATGGTAGCATAAATAACAGTTAATGAACTCGGTGGGATTATCATTGCTAGGCTACTAGAGGCCAAAATGGGGCCAAAGGAAATTTCTCTGCTATAGCCGCGTTCCAACATTTCTGGTAAAATAGTAGTGCCCATAACAGCAATACTAGCCACAGTAGCTCCACTTAACATACCAAGAAGAGCACCGGTTAAACAAGATAGATAAGATAAGCGTCCATGAATTTCCCCAAAAAGTTTTGAAAGAGCATCGATACCCCTTGCGGCTAGACCCGTTTCAAATAATGCTATTCCCATAAACATAAACAGTGGTACTGGAAGCAAACTAAATAATGCAAGAGAATCAAAAATGCTTACAATAGACAAATATGGCCCTATAGAAAAACCGAAATATATAATTGAATTCACAAGCAATACCATTAGAAATGCAAACGCAACAGGCACACCTAAAACAAGTAATATAATCAACGGTAGAATCAAGTATAAAAATGCTTCCAAATATATTACCTCTCTCTCATATTTGAAATTTAGACATTGGTTTGCATTATTGTGTTATTCATTTTTATCATATTATTAAACTAGGACTCTTGCCCTGGCGTTTTCCATAGTTCACATAAAAAATAGTAAAAACATAACAAAAACATCACTGGTATAAATATTATTATTACATACTTTGGAATTGTTAGGATTGCTGCGATAAGATGCCCATCGATATATGACTTGTAAGCAACTGTCGTTCCGAAATAGCAAAATCCCAAACAACATATTGTTCCTATAATGTTTGTTATCTTGTGAACAATTCTTTTGTACTGCGGATTTAAATTGTCAACAATAAAGTCAAGGCTAATATGGCCACCTATTTTTAAAACCCAAGGGCTGCCCAACATAACGATTATATATATAGCTAGCTCAGTTAGTTCTGTAGACCAACCGACTGCAATGTTAAACACGTATCGTAAAATTACTGAAATTGTAACCAATAGAACAACAGCTGCTAAAACAACAGCGCCAATAATTGCCATAAGGTCAGTAATAAATACCACACATGATCTTATTCCAATACTTAATTTTTGCAATTTAGGATTTATCATATATATCCTCCAAATAATTCATCGTAATTTTTCTTTTTGCTCACAGTTATTTTTTAGGGGATGAAGGGTGGATCGATTCCCTTCCACCCCCTTTACCTGAAAAATCCTAATTTGTTTTAGCTAGATCATCGGTATACCAGGTTCTTAATTTTCTGAGTATACTCTGGAGACTCTTTTAGTGCTCTATCCCACATGGCGTCATCAGCTATTTTTAAATATGAAAAAGATA
>CAYXBB010000004.1:3779-18312 GCA_964463285.1 uncultured Syntrophomonadaceae bacterium
TTAAATATTTTTCTGCCTCTGCAGGGGCGAGCTCGATAATTTCCATCCCCGCTTCTAATAATTTCTTTTCTTCTTCCTCAACTAGACTGGAAAAGTGTTGATACGCATCTTTTTCAGTCTCTTCGACAATTTTCATCAGTTCAACGCGGATATCCTCCGGCAAACTATTCCACCTATCTGTATTAAAAAACATACTTACCTTAACGTCATAAAAGGCGGGCTTGACAATATATTTAGTTACATCTGACCAACCATAGTCAGTCACAGCTAGGGTAGTCCAGGCAAATCCATCGACTGTACCCCTTTCCATAGCAGTAAAAACATCACCTGCTGGCATTACAACTCTACCGGCTTTAAGGGCTTCAAACAATGGATCATATGTCATAGCAATTCTGAAAGTCTTACCTTTAAAATCATCAATGTTTTCGATTTTTTTGTTGCTATATACCTGGTAACTCCAACAATCTCCTGAACCAGTATTACCCATAAAAGTAATATTCAATTTTTTCTCGAATATTTCTCGCCAAACATCATGTATGCCTTTTTCTCTTTCCTCCCATGCTGTCATTCTTGTAACATAGAAGGTATAAGCCTCTGGCACTAGATGGGCTATACCCCCTGCATTGGTTTCTAAAATGTCAAAAGCACCTTGACCAAGGAGTTGGGCCTGCTCCTCATATGGAAACACCTCGGGTCCTCCCACGTATTTAATTGTAATGCGATCGCCGAGTTTTTCCTTCACTTTATCCATGAATATCCAATAGCCATCATGTTCAGTTGAATTTTTTTGCCAAGCAGAAACAGCCTTTAGTTCAATCATTTCTAGTGGCTGTTCCGGGTTTTCAGCTTCATTTGCTGGTTTTGCACAGCCCTGAGCTACTAATAATACTAATACCAACAAAACAAATAAATATTTTTTCATAAGAAATCTCCCCCTTCTAAATTTCAAGATTCTCATCCAGCTCAAGTTGTTTAAGCTTCTCTATAGTCGGATAGCCTGTTACAGAATCCCAACCACATAGGTTATAAAAATCAGTTAATAATCCTTCCAATTCTACTACCTGCCCTTTAGTAGGTCCTTCTGCAAATGCATCTTTCAGCAATCTCTTAGGCAAAGTATCGTCCGACGGATTTAATCCCTCCCTTAAATTAAATATTCGTTCTACAGTGTTAATTCTCTCTCCCATCATCATCAAATCATCTACTGTGTAGTTTGTACCAACAGTAGCATTAATCATATTGGCAATGGTCTCGTCTTTAACTCCGATTCCTACAAACGAACACATTATTGATGAGTCATTAAAAGCAGTTCTCCTATCCCGTGTATGTTTCGTAATTGCAGCTTTGCCTTCATTGGCAAAAGGATCCACCTTACCACTCATTTCAATGCCCACAGTATAACCGCCGGCGTGATGGCATCCACCCCTAGATCCACAAGCAAATACCAAGGCCATACTTTTTGCCCCACGGGGATCGTATCCTCCCATTTCCATACCTTTTACATGCATAGCAAAATCGGAACTGCCTTGGCCAAAAATTTCAGCCATTTTTTTTGTGCCCAGCGCCAGAATTTTGCCAAAACCCTGCTGATAAGCAATATCCCTAATTAATCCAGAGACATATTTAGACTCACCAAATCTTAATTTGATCCCCCCCGTATCCTTTTTTGTTATAATCCCCCGTTCAAAACACTCGGTGGCAAAGGCAATGCTTACCCCACAGGACATTGTGTCCAATCCATAACAATCACAAAGCATATCCCAGGCTATAATCGCATTTAAATCTTTTATACCCAGACAAGTGCCAAAAGAATAAACTGTTTCATATTCAGGGCCATCAGAGAATGCACCTGCATATTTTCCTTCTCGTGACAACATGTATTTTGCACAATTTACAGGGCAGGGAGGGGCACAAGCAGGGGATTTTACAACAAAATCGGTATAGACACTCATAATTTTGTTAACCTCAGGATCATAATTTTGACTAAAATTTTTCCAGGGCAAGATACCTTTTTTATTCATAGCCTCTACAAAAATACAACTGCCCAAAGTACGCAGCCCCTTTGCAGTAGCAGGGTTTTCTTTCAATTCGCGATAACTTTTTTTTACTGCTTCCATAAATTTTTTTCTATCCCGATGTTCAACCTTCTGTGAGCCACGGACTACTATTGCTTTTAAATTTTTGGAACCCATAACAGCGCCAGCACCACCCCTACCCACTGTACGCCGCTCGTTAAATATACCGGCGTAAACCCCAAGGTTTTCTCCGGCAGGGCCAATACAGGAAACCCTGACCTTAGGATCATTCAATTCTTCCTGAATTTGTTCCTCGGTAATATTGGTAGTCATCCCCCAAAATTTGCTGGCATCCCTAAACGACACCTCACTATCCTTGATCAGCAAATAAACTGGTGAGCTGGCTTTGCCTTCAACAATTACCCCGTTATAACCAGTTTTTCTTAATTCAGGGCCGAAATAACCTCCAGAAAGGCCCATTAGGTAGCACCCCGTTAGGGGTGATTTTGTGCTAACTAGAAATCGACTACTCCCTGGAGCAGTTGTTCCTGTCAGTGGGCCCGTCAGGTAATACAGTTTGTTTTCAGAGCCTAAAGGATCAATGCCCCCGGGCAATTCGCGATACATCATAGCCGAACCAAGCCCACGACCGCCTAAAAACATTTCGATATCCTTACTGCTTATTTCCTCCGTACTGGTGCTCCTATCACTTAAATTGACCCTTAGCAATCTCTGTGTTTGTAACATGATTACTCCCCCCTTAGATTATAGATGTTTTTTTATCTACCAAACTAACCCCTTAACATGTTTAAACTTAAATATCATCATTAAAACATCCTTTTGGAGGCATATGTTTTGCCCCGTATTGCTATGTACTTACAATAATGGATTATTTTCCTCGTAATCCTTAGTTCCCACAATAGCATCAGCATTAACTTAATATACTGCCTAAGGAAGTTTGGCTAATTTTTTAGTTAGGAAAGATTGGTACGTATCAACAAATTTTATTCTGGAAGATGATATCAACCGATTTCTGTTACGATTGCTATTTCTGCTACGTCATCATAATTGTATAATTATAGATACAAATAACTGCAAAGAACGTGCCACGTCAAGAAACTGATTCCCTCACCTCTTATTTCTTAAGGCATAGCGGTAATTGATAAAAACATCAGCGTGTTTTCTTAAATTTCACCGAAACCTAAGTAATTCATGTTTTTGGGGAGACATTTGGCGGCAATTGGGATTACCCATTGTTTCAGATAGATCTATAAAGCTATTAAATAATTTTGTGGTCTAAATTCCCCTCCAGATTTATCATCGTTATTTAGACTGTTTTACCCTATTTTCCTTTTCCTAATTCCTGCATTTTTCTCTATTTGGTTCGCACCCCATTTTATGGACATTAGAAACGTGTGATAAACTGCGGAAAAAACCTGCCCATAAGATATGTGTGCATTCAAACACGTTGTAGTGCAAAAATGCACACCATCCCTCTCAATATATTGTTGAAACAACGGTAACTTCCATTGTAAATAGGGGGCTGCCGGATTATTTGAAATTTCGAGGGGAAATAAAAGCCCGAAAGATTCTACAATCATTTAGCGGTTGCTTGTGATTGATTTAGAAGGGATAATACAAGATAACTCAAACAGGAACATCCTGTAACCAAAACATCCGTTGGAAAAGAAAAGTTGGGATTATGAAGCGGAGGGTTATCCCGATCCGGAAAAGCACAACCAAGCCGAAAAAGTAGCGAGGGAATTTGCTGTGCTATAAAAGCAAAATCATCCGAACCCATAATAGGTTCTTTTATTTCAACAAGATTAGTATCAAGAGCCTTTTTTAGTTCATTATAACAGAGCTCTGTTAAGTTATAATCATTAATCACCGGAGGGTAACCGTTTTTAATATCAGTTCGCAAGTTAGCGCCATATTGAATTGCTGTACCTTTACCAATCTCTTTCAGGCGGTGGTGAATTATTTTACGTGTTGATTCTTTCAAACAGCGCAGGCTGCCCTCCATTATAACTTGTTCGGAAATAACATTAGGGGCTTCGCCTCCTAAAACCTTGCCTACAGTAATTACGGCCGCTTCCCCGGGAGGCACATTCCTAGACACTAAATGTTGCAAATTTAAAATAAAGGACGCAGCGGCGACCACAGCATCCACAGTCTGGTGGGGATATGCCCCATGTCCTCCTTGCCCGGTTACAGTAATTTCAAAAATATCGAGATATGCATTAAGCTGCCCTCCCCGCAAGGCAACTACCCCAAGAGGATATTTAGGATCAAGATGAAGAGCTAAGGCGCATTCGGCATTAATTAATGCTCCCTCTTTTACCATCAAGTGAGCACCTCCCGGACCCTCCTCCCCAGGCTGGAAAAGAACCCTTACCTCACCGATCCAGCAATCTATTTTTTTAAGCAACGCAAGTGTACCCAAAGCCATAGCCATATGTGCATCATGCCCGCAAACATGTGCAATGTATATATTTTTCCCATCGTTTATGGGCAATGCATCCATATCGGCACGGATTACTATTACCGGTCCTTTCCCTTTTATATCTCCCTTAAGTCGAGCAACAATACCCGAACCACCAGCATAACCTGTTTTTAAAGGCACGCCCAATTCTTGTAAGGTTACCTTTATAAAGGAAGAAGTTCGAGGTAAATCAAGCCCGGCTTCGGGAACCTTTTTTAATCCCCGAAGCCAGTGCATCATAAAAGGCTGTAGCTGTTGAGCTCGCAAAACAATTTCATTAAAATCCATTTTTAGGAAACCTCCAGCAACCTATCAACTCCTATTGTTTTTTAAATGATTGTAAAGCCTTTCGCTGCTAATTGGCAATTCAAAAATCCGTTTACCGGTTGCATTATAGATTGCATTGCCTATGGCCGCTGAAGTCGGCACCAACCCGGGTTCACCGATGCCCTTAGCGCCAAATGGGCCATTAGGATTATTGTCTTCTATCAGAAACACTTCCATTGGTGGAAGATCAGCTGCAGCCCATATCTTATAATCCTGCAAATTTGGGTTTTGAACCCTGCCCTTATCATATATTAGTTGCTCTGTTAAAGCATACCCCAGTCCTTGGGCTATCGACCCTTCAATTTGCCCTTCAGCCATAAGAGGATTAATTGTTTTACCGGTATCATGGGCCGCAACAACCTTAAGAACCTTTACCTTCCCAGTATAGGTATCTACCTCCACTTCTGCTGTCTGGCAAGCAAAAGTAAAAGCAATTATATGATCACCATATCCTTTATCCAGACTGACCTTGGGTGCCACAGGATCATTATACCGGCCCTTTCCTGAAAGAGGATAACCGAGTTTCTGCACGGCATAATCGGCTACTTCGCCAAAAGTAACCTGCTTATCGGGATTATTGCTGGCCCAAACCTTACCTTCCTGAATTTGTATATCTTCGGGGACAACCCCGAACAATTTTGCCGCTGCTTCCTCAACCTCTTTGCGGGCATCGGCGGCAGCAGCCAATGCTGCATTGCCGCAAATAAAAGAAGTACGGCTTCCCCAGGCCCCCAAATCATATGGGGTGATAGTGGTGTCATCAGTAATCACTTCAATTTGATCTGGTAGTACTCCAAGGGCCTCAGCCACTATTTGGGCCATAGATGTTAGCGCCCCCTGCCCAATCTCAACCGCCGGGGTAATGAGGGTAACTACTCCATCCTCCGATATTTTTATAAAACTATCGGTCGCAGCATAGCCATAAAACCGACTGCCACTGCCGGTGTGCACCATCACTGCTGAACCAATCCCCCGATAAACTCCCTTGGCAATTTCTTTAGGGTAACAATTCCATTTCTCATCCCAATTTATAGCTTCCGCCGATTTATTTATACATTCCTTAAGAGCGCAACTGGTAACATGAGCACCAGATTTTGTTCGATCTCCCGGCATATTGGCATTAAGTAGCCGCATTTTAATCGGATCCATCCCTATTTTGGCTGCTATCGTATCAATTTGCGATTCTCCTGCAAAGGACACCTGGGCGTTGCCGAAGCCACGAAAGGCCGTGCCGGATTGCTTGTTAGTATAAACACCATATCCTTCATATTTAACGTGGGGTATGTTATAAAGCACGGAAAACATGACGCCAGCAATGTTCAATGTTGCAGGTCCTTTATCAATGTAGGCTCCGTTGTCAACAACAATCCTAGCATGCCTGGCCACAAGCCTCCCTTCTTTAGTAACCCCGGTTTTAAGATAAATAACATAAGGATGGCGACTTTTAGCAGTTTTAAATTCTTCTTCCCGAGTATTCACAATCTTTACCGGTCGCTTAGTTAACCGGGAAAGTATAGCAGCAATAGGATATTTCATGTCTGTTACCAACCGTGCACCGAAGGCGCCTCCTGTAGGTGTACGAATAACACGAATATCCCTTTCCGGAATTTCTAGAATCCGGGACATTTCCTGCCGCACAGTATGAGGGGCCTGCAAAGGAGCCCATAGAATCAATTTTCCGGTACTGCTCCAGGAAGCAATACAGCCCAGGGTTTCCATACAACAATGAACTGCCTTGCTGGTAACGTAGCGGTCCTCAAATATATAATCGCTTTGAGCAAAACCCTGTTCTACATTGCCAAATTCTTTGTGCAATTCAAAGGCCATGTTAGAATTCTTGTCATCGTGAATCAATGGGGAACCGTCTTCCATTGCTTCTTCCGGATCCTCTACTGCAGGAAGAACCTGATAATCCACTTTGATCAATTTGATTGCTTTCTCTGCCGTCTCCAGATCATCTGCGGCAACCGCGGCTACTTCATCTCCTTCATAACGCACTTTATCGGAACACAATGGTAACTTATCGGCCAGATCTTTGATAAAGCTAAATTTAATGTTCGGTGTATCCTCAGCGGTTATAACCGTTCTTACCCCGGGAAACTTTATTGCATCACTTATATCAATATTTAAAATCCTAGCATGAGCATGAGGGCTGCGTAATATTTTACCCCATAGCATACCCGGCATTTTCAAATCGTTTAAATATTTCGTCTCCCCAGTAACCTTAGATACCGCATCCAGACGCGGCACGGGTTGTCCAAACACCTTGAATTCGCCCATTTTACTGCCCTCCCTTTGATTCGCCGGCTGCTGTAGTTACGGCCTCAATAATTTTTGTGTATCCGGTACAGCGACATAGATTTCCTGAAATAGCTTTGCGAATTTCTTTTTCACTAGGGCTAGGGTTTTTATCCAATAGCGCTTTAGAGGCAATTACCATACCCGGAGTGCAAAAACCACACTGAATAGCCCCCTTCTCGACAAAGGCTTTTTGAATGGAGTGCATTCCGTGCGCTGAAAACAACCCTTCCACGGTAGTAATTTCTTTTCCATCAGCTTCCACGGCTAGTACCAGGCATGAGTTTACTGTTTCCCCATCCATGATTACAGTACAAGCTCCACAATCCCCGGTGCCACAGCCTTCTTTCGTTCCAGTCAGATTCAATTTTTCCCTTAAGACTTCCAACAGGGTTTCTTTATTTTTAATCGTAAGCTTATATGTGGATCCATTAACAATAATTGTAATCCCCTTGCTGAATTTTCCATCAAATTGCTGTGCGTCTGCCATTTAAATTTATCTCCCTCCTGCCCTGCTCAAGGCCCTTTCTAAAGCCCGTTTTGTAAGTTCAAAAACCATCGCAACCCTATATTGAGCACTAGCTCTCTGGTCATTAATGGGTCGGGCTTCGCCGACTGCCAATTCAGCCGCTTCTTTAAAAGTCTCCGGAGAAGGATACTTTCCTATTAAATATTGCTCCGCTTTTTTGGCTCTAAACGGCTTTTCGGCAACCGCGCCCAAGGCAATTCTGGAGTTTCGGCAAATCCCCTCCTTCACCGATAAATAGGCAGCCACACCTATAATTGCAAGATCTTTTTCCGTGCGGGAATGTTTCAAATAAACAGTGCCTACCCCTGCAGGGATGGGAGGTAAAACTAAGCAACTCAATATTTCTCCCTCTTTGAGTTGAGTCAACCCTGGTCCGATAAAAAAATCCTTAAAGGAGATTTCCCTATATCCGGACAAACTTTCTACCCCGGCTCTAGCCTCATATACCAATAAGGGGGGGGCAGTATCTGCCGAGGGGGAAGCATGACACAGGTTCCCTCCAACAGTAGCTCTATGACGCACTGCCGGGGTAGCCATTTGGGTCACTGCCTCCCAAAAAGCAGGATAGCGTTCCATTATTATGTTGCTGTTTTCTAAGGATTCTAGTGTGGCGCAAGCTCCAATAACAAGGCCTTTCTTTTGCTGTTGAATAAAATCTAATTGTAAACCCTTCAGATCAACAACCATTTTAGGTGTAACACTGCCGTTTTTGAGGCCTAGAATAAGATCCGTTCCGCCTGCTAACACTTTACATTTATTCTCCGGCTGTTGTAAAATATTAAACAATTCTTTTTTGTCGACGGGCTTACAGTAGGAAAAATCATGCAAAATCATGGTTGCTCTTCCTCCCTACCAGTTAATCGCATCCGATGCAGTTCCACAACCCATATTTAAAATAAACTATTTATAAACAATTATTTATCCAGCTCCCATTTGAGATGTCGGCGGATATTCAGGCGAAGAAAAAACAAACACCATAACTAAATCACCCTCACCGGTGTTATGAACCCCGTGTGGAACACCGGCAGGAATGTAAAGCGCCTCCCCTTCCTTATACTCATAGGTTTCATTCCCTACCGCCAAGCATCCCTTTCCCAGCAGGATATAGCACATCTCCTCTTCTTCATGAATCATCTGTTCAGTACTTGAACCCGGCTTAAATGTAGAAACACCGAGCATTGACTTGGCCGAGCCGGCAGTATCACTGGTAACCATTTGTAGACTCCAACTACCACCTTGTAAATCTACTTTTTTGCCTTCACCTTTTGGGATAACCTTTATTTCTGCCATGAAACCACTCCCTTAAAATCTAGATCATTTTACCCATTTCCATTCAAAGAGACTATTTCATATAGCCAACTCGCCCCTTGAAATAATTACTCTCCCGTCTACTTCTACCGTAACATCCCTAATACTACCATCGAGGTGCAAACTGCATTTGTTTTGGCCGCCGGGGTAACAGTTCGCATTATCGCCTAGCGCAAAATGGCACGTACCCATAAGTCCTTTTTCAGAAGGTGTCCCGTACTCTTCTTTGTGACTGGTACCTATAGCAAATTCACCAACTACTAATGCAGAAGGGCCGACAGTATCAACAACTTTCCGTAATTTCTGCGCAGCCTCTCCCCCGCTGATTTCTACTGCTTTCCCCTCCCGAATGACCCATTTAATTGGTTCCGGCAAGGTCTCCGGGACACCCACCCCCAGCATAATTCCATCGACCACAATTACCCCTTCGGTTTTATCTTCTACTGCAGCATAGGCTACTTCACCCCAAAGGGGTATAGGTCCCATCATTACGCCTTTTTCTTTAACCGGCACTACCTGCAATGCTGGACGGCCTTCAATATTAACTTTCACATCTGTTCCCCGAGGGGTTGTAACCCGAACCCATTTCGCTCCTTCCATGGCCCGGGTTATTTTGGCCGTTCTCTCCATAATCAGATCAATATCATCGGTAGTTAAATCCCATCGGTCCATACCCTCTTCAATGGAAACTACCCGCGCATTATTGGCAACAGCATCTTTAACAGGGCTAACATGCGCAAAGCGATTTGCCCACTCCAGCACTGTTTTTATTATGATTACATCAGAAGAGCGCATGGCCTCTGCCAAATTAGAAGGAGGTTCCATTGGTATATCCATGGAAGCCATGCAGGCTGTCACCTGTGGCGTAATATCCGCCAATACCGGAAATGTACCACGAGCGTAAGCTAAACCGGCAAGAACCTGTGACTCAAGACGGTGTTCTTCATCGGCTATTATAAGCACCTTTTCCCCACTTTGTACCTGTAAACAATGATCGATTATTAATGAAGCACCCTTGATTAAGGTAGTTGTTGATTGCACCACATTCACCTTCCCTTTTGTTTTTTATTTATAAAGATCTACCGTATTCCGCTATAAACTTTAAAATCACCCAACTACAAAACAGCCTGCTATATTCTTATCGATTTGTTTTTATAATAGACCCAGGTCGTACAAAGCCCAATTGCCCCTTACCTTTTCCATATCCTCCTGCGGAGGCATAGCAATTTGTGGATACTCAAACTTTTTGGTTGCATCGATAAATACCTTTGAAGAAAGTCTTCTTTGGTCCCAGAGAGGAACATCCATGGGTGAAGTTGAGGGATCCAGAAGCAGTGAAGATGTGCCCGAAATTGTATAAATATCCTTGGCAGGATCAACCCGCCAGCTTAAAATCCATTCGCGGATAAAAGGATCCCGAATATCCACATCATCATCTGTAACTACAATCCACTTAGCAAAAGCAGGATGGTGGGTCCAGGCAGCGGATAGGACCTGCTTAGAATGACCCGGGTACATGGTTTTCATTGATATCCACAAGATAGCATAACTGCTTCCCGATTCCGGGAGATGAATGTCTTTAATACCGGTTAATTTAAGATCTTTTACCAGATGTTTGTACACGTTGGCTTCTTCGGGTATTTGCCGGAGCAAACTACTTTCACTGGGAGGCATTTGACTGTGTAGAGCCTGGTAAATTGGGTCTTTGCGATGGGTAATACACTTGATTTCAAAAACAGGTAACTCATAAGGACCACCCATGTAACCCGTATACTCGCCAAAAGGTCCTTCCCATTCAATATAATGGGGTGCAATTTCTCCTTCTAGAATGAGCTCGGCTGTTGCCGGAACTATCAAATCTACCGTTTTTGCCTTAACCAAATCAAGGGGCTCCCCCCTCAGGGCTCCAGCTACTTCCAATTCGTCAACCCCATACATGGCTTTTCCTCCCGCAGCCATTAGTATGGTGGGCTCCACACCGAGGGCTACACAAACCGGCATTGGTGTGTCCATCTTCTCCCACATCTTATAATGGATAGCACCATGCTGGCTTGGCAAATCCCACAGTACCCCTGTGCGATTTTTATCTTTTACCTCCATCCGGTAAATACCTACATTTTGAATACCTGTTTCCGGGTCCTTTGTAATCATGCAGGGAGCAGTAATATACGGGTTTGGATCTTTTCCCCTGGTCCAGGTGGGAATAGGAAAAGATTTTAAATCTATAGCCCCACCTTCAAAAACTGTTTCCTGGCAAGGAGCATTTTTGATCACGTTACCCTTCAAAGGGTTGGCCAAGGCATTACTCCATTTTTCAATAATACTTTCATGATCACCTGGCACTTGCAGGGCAGTGGCATAAACATCTCTTGAAGCAGCAATAGTACCTACTACAACTGGTATGTCATAACCTTTAACGTTTCTAAACCCCAAGGCATGACGCTTCGCTGGGGGTCGTTGCGAAATCACTCTGGCAATAGCACTGATTTCCCAGTCTTTGTCAACTTCCTTATCCACCCATTTGATTAATCCTTTTTCAC
Source organism: uncultured Syntrophomonadaceae bacterium (assembly GCA_964463285.1). GTDB lineage: Bacteria > Bacillota > Dethiobacteria > DTU022 > DTU022 > JAAZLS01. Next base: position 15,282 of record CAYXBB010000004.1, read on the forward strand.
CTAATACTTCCAAGTAGTCACGCAAGTCTTTGTAGGCCATGAATACCCTCCGTTTGAAAAAAATATTCTTGTTATTTGGGTCTAAGCACCTCTACAGGCTTTCGTGTTTTAACATCAACCAACGAGATCGCTTCCTTTGGGCAGAGGAAATAGCAGACCCCACAGCCATAGCATTCATCCGGCCGGGCTACAAAAGGCAAATCATCTTCTCTTGTCTGTATAACCATACAGTGCCCAATGCGGGTGCAAATTCCACAGCGGTTACATTTGTCTTCATCAATTTCGGGAATCAAATCAAGATATTTTACTTGATCAGGAGTAACTAGGTATTTCAATGCTTTCCCTCGAAAATCCTCCAGCGTATTATAATTCATCCGATCCATATATTTTTCAATGTTTTTCCGAAAATCCTTAAGTACCTGGAATCCTTTTAAGTAAATAATAGTGCAGAAAGTAAGTGCCTTGGCTCCATACATGAGCATATCCACACAATGCGACCAATGTGCCAGCCCCCCGCCTCCCGCTATGTGTAAATCCGGGCTACGCATTGCCATTTGAGCTACATGGCGGTACGCTAGGGGGCGAATCCACGGACCGCAAAGTCCGGCAAAAGACTGATTTAAAGAATTTGGATATATGGGTTTGCCATCCTGGTAAATGTCAACACTTGGAAGTGACTGAGGGCAGTTAATGGCTGATACAGCAGCAGCACCCCCTTTTGCGCATTCCTGGGCAACTATTGCTGTCTGAGCTTCAGGAGTCATCTTTGGCATAACCGGGATTTTGACCGCTTCAACAACAGTTTTTGTCACCTCTCTGGCCAACGCGGGATTTTGCCCAAGGGCTGCCCCCAATTCGGGAGGCGCATCTATATTCATCTGTTTAGCCATCAGCCCCACGTTCGGACATGACATGTTCATTTCTATCATATCGGCCCCTGCTTCTTCCAGCATTTTGGCCAGCTTGGCCCAACCATCTAAATCTTCGCCCGGTCCCATCATGTTGGCTATTATTTTAAGTTTTGTTTGTTTTTTGCACTCGTCAATTAGCCTTTGGGCTTGCTCCACATCTAATCTATCCCCGGAGGGTGAAAAAAACGCCGCTTTTTTTTCCACGATATGATATGGTTTAGCATAAAAAGGAACCTTCAAAAAACACAATTTGGTTGATACAGCAGCAGCTCCGTGCTTTTCAGCAATCTTTATTTTTTCTACAGTGTTTGTTAGCTCCGAAGAGGCAATAATAAAGGGGTTTTCCAATTCCAATCCTGCAAAATTCAAACTTAAATCGGCCATGAATATCATCACTCCTATTAAGAATTGCTTTTTTTTGCCTACTAACTTATATTTATAAGCAATTTTGATGCCAATTGAGCATGCCCGTATGCTTCAAATATGCAGACTATCTTTAGAAATCAGATCATTACCCCTTTATTACTGTAATCCAAATAGTAGTTTTTGGCATTCCCTGTCTGGATCTTAAATACTGTGCATTAGCGCACAATATGTAGCATCACTGCACACTCGACCTATGGCCGGTATTCCAAAGTAACCTTCTTTATAGCGCCCCACTACAAGAACCTGAGCTAATGTGATGGGAACCTTCATGTTGGATTAATCAAGTAAATTCCCCCTGAAAATAATATCCCCTGCAGCTTACAGCCTGGCACTTTTATTGCATAACAGTTAAGTGGTTAAATATTTTTAGGCTTGCAACCTATATGTTTTAGAATGTATGCAAGTAAAAGCTTAGATATTTAATATAGGGTTAGATGTACATGTATAGCTATTGTTATACCCATTAGGTTAGTTGCTTTTATCGACTAGTTACGGTTCACAGTGTAGATCTGGTGTGCTATTATCTTAATAGATTGATGATTGCCTTATTTCATAGAAGGTCGATATCTTTTGTCTAGTCGTAATCGGGTTGCAGGGGAGATCACTGTGACCATATTAAACAAATACAAATATCAAGCAGAAGTCAAAAAACAATCCTATGCAAGATCCTGGCAGGTATTGCCAATAATTCTATTAAAAAGGAGGTTTATTTTCTTATGTCACTAAAAGGGACTATCATTGGGATTCCTAAAGAAATCATGCCCGGGGAGAAGCGAGTATCTGCCACGCCTCAAACAGTTCGCCACTTTACAGAAGCCGGAGCTAAGGTATTAATAGAAACAGGAGCAGGCGAGGGTTCCTACCTTAGCGACCGGCAGTACCAGGAGGCTGGAGCACAGATTGTTTCCACCTCCGAGGAGATCTACCGGAGTGCCAACCTGATCTTAAAGGTTAAAGAACCCCTATATAACGAACAGCTGCAGGTTCACGAGGCAGAACAGCTTTCTGAAAAAACTACCCTGGTCTGTTTTCTACACCCGGCAAATCCTGCGAACCACCAAACTATTAAAATTCTGGCCCGAAAAGGGGTAACCAGTTTTACCTTCGATGGCATACCTAGAATATCTCGGGCACAACAAATGGATTCCCTCACTTCCATGAGCACCATTGCCGGATACAAAGCAGCAATTTATGGCGCCTTTCATCTTCCCAGATTTATCCCGATGATGCCGACAGCCTTTGGAGTGATACAACCTGCCGAATTCCTGGTAGTAGGGGTAGGTGTTGCCGGTCTGCAGGCCATTGCCACCTCCAAGCGATTAGGGGCAAAAGTAAAAGCTTTGGATATACGGCCGGAGGCCAATGAGCAGGCAAAAAGCCTTGGTGCAGAAGTAGTTCCATTTGAAGTACCTCCCGAACTGGCTTTAGGGAAGGGGGGCTATGCCCTCCGTCTACCGGAAGAATGGTATACCAAGGAACGGGAAGCTCTTTTCCCGGTAGTAAAAAATGCAGATGTGGTGATCCTAACCGCCTTGATTCCCGGAGAAGAGGCCCCTTTACTGGTAGATGAGAACATGATTCGCCAGATGAAGCAAGGTTCGGTAATTGTAGATATTGCAGTGGACCAGGGTGGAAACTGTACCCTGACCCGCCCCGGAGATGAGTACTATGTTAACGGGGTATATATAATAGGA
>CAYXBB010000004.1:18322-70403 GCA_964463285.1 uncultured Syntrophomonadaceae bacterium
GCCTCCGATGCCACCTGGATGTTTGCTCAAAATACCTGGCATTTTTTAAAGTACATCGTTAAGGATGGCAAGATTAATTATGATACCTCAGATGAAATTATTGGTAAAACCCTGGTTACCAAGGGAGGCCAAATAATTCATAAGGGAACACTTCAAGCCATGGAGCAAAGGAAGAGTCAATAACTTAGTTGTTTTTTAAAGACATTCAATATTCAATGCACCGCCTTTCGGATGCTGAACCAAAAGGTGTCATGCAATTTAGGAGGTTGGCAATTTTAAAATGTACGTGGGATTACTAATATCTTTAATTGCTTCAGCTTTGCTGGGGTACAAGGTTATTTCGTCGGTCCCTCCCCTTCTGCACACCCCGCTGATGTCGGGTATGAATGCCCTTTCCGGCATAATCGTCATCGGAGCCCTTACGGCTTATGCCACTTCTCCTCCCGGTGCCCGGGTGTGGACAGGGCTAGCAGTGATCGTTGCTATGGTTAATGTAGTTGGCGGATTTTGGGTTACCGACCGCATGCTGCGTATGTTCCACCGCCGGGACAGCAAAAACCAGGAACAGGGGGCGAACTGATGTATGTTACTATTGCTTCCATTATCATTATTATAGCATTCCTGGTTGGCATTCATATGATGCAATCCCCTGAGACTGCGGTCAAGGGTAATCGACTAGGAGCGCTGGCCATGATTGTAGCCATACTGCTCGCCCTATGGAAAAGCGGCGCCATTACTATCTACTCTGCCTGGATACTTCTAGCCGTTGGCAGCATTATCGGTATCCTGCTGGGACAGGTGGTAACCATGATCCGGATGCCCCAGACCGTGGCCCTGCTTAACGGGCTTGGCGGGGCCGCCTCCGCTTTGGTTGCCGGAGCGGTGGCCGCCTACCCGATCGGTAGCGAACCGAACGTGTTCTGGTTTACAGCAGCGCTAGCTCTAGGCCTGGGCGTTTTGACCCTGGTGGGAAGTATTGTGGCTGCTTTGAAACTGCAGGGATGGATTTCCCAGCGACCGGTCTTTATATATGGTCATAATATCCTGCTGGGTGTATTTCTTCTGGCCGGAACCCTGCTGGTATTTTCTGCCCTGTTTTACCCCGGCCTGAATTTTAATCAACTTATATTGCCTTTAACTATTGCTGCTTTCGCCATCTATGGGCTGCTTATGTCCATTCGGGTCGGCGGAGCGGACATGCCCATCATGATCTCATTTTACAACTCCTTATCCGGGGTGGCCGCCGCCGTAGCTGCTTTAACAGTGTTTGACCTGTTACAGACCGGAGTAGGAGCACTGGTGGGGGTAGCAGGATTAATTCTGACCCAGATCATGTGTCGAGCCATGAACCGGAACCTGCCGGCAGTGTTGGGCGGAATAAAAGTAAAACCCCTGGATGCAAAAACTTTTCCTGGTTTGGGAATAGGAAAAGATAACTCCACCACAGAGAAGACCGATCCAAAAGAAAAATTGCCGGCAATACTTAAAGAGGCCCAAACTGTGGTCATTGTACCCGGTTACGGAATGGCTGTAGGCCAGGCCCAACAGGCGGTAAAAGATCTGATCGACACCCTGCAAAACTCCGGCAAGGATGTCAAAATCGGTATTCATCCGGTAGCGGGAAGAATGCCCGGTCATATGAACGTTTTGCTGGCAGAGGTAGGGATTCCTTACGATATGCTGTTTGATATAGAGGTAATTAATCCGGAATTTGCGAGCACCGACCTGGTGATCGCGGTGGGAGCCAACGATGTAATCAACCCCGCCGCCAACACCGCCGAGGGTACCCCTATCTACGGTATGCCTATTTTACAGGTATCCCAGAGCAAGCATGTGCTGCTCTGTAACCGGAGTGCAAACCCGGGTTATTCCGGAGTTCCCAACACTCTTTACTATGAACCAACAACCACAGTTCTATTGGGAAATGCCCAGGAAACAGTTCCCGAATTAACTGCACTGATAGATAAAAAATAACCCAGGCCGGATAAATTCTGCCTGAGGAAATTAAATTTAAGTTGATTTAACTTTTAAGATAATAATGCATAAGCACCATTGTCTTGATCCTCCCCCGGATTGCCGGGGGATATTTCTATCAGCTAGCAAATCTTCCGGGACCCGTTATGTTCCGGTTGATCCCGGGCCGGTTTATTAATCCTTATCCTCCAGCACAATCCGGTGCTCTACCAGGGTCATTTCTTTGATCTTTGCCTTGATTGTTTTTCTCTCGCTGAATATACTCTCCAACAAAATGCCCTCTTCGGTGGGTATTACCTTGTCTACCGCTTCCAGGATCAAGGTCTCCTTACCTTCCTTATCGCGGAAATACACATTGGCTTCACACATGCTATTCACCCCGCAAATAATTTTTTACCAGTTCCATAGCCTCTCCTATGTAGTGCGGAAGCGGCATACCTTTAACACCTGCTACCTGTATATTGTACCGGTTCAAAGGGATCAGTATCTTTTTAGCCGGGCTTTCAGCAATTGCCCGGGCCATGGCCGGGGTTAATTCTCCCATCATGGAATTGGCGCAAACTATTCCGATGGTTCCAATTATTATTTCTGTCCTGGGGGCATTAATTACGATCGCGTTTTCGCCGGAAGCTCCTTCATTGGCCCCGGCTTTCAGCATCAGCGATGTCGCCAGGGCATTGGTGCCCAGGGCAACAATAACCATTTCTTCACCAAAAATTTCCCGCAATTGGGTGACAATTGCTTTGCCTATTCCCCCGCCCTTACCGTCCACTACCGTCACCCGCATTATTTTCACCTGCTTTGATCGAACAGCTTTTTCTTTATGATATCACAAGCCGGTTAATTTGGTCAGGAGCGGAAAATTATATTTTCTGCCTCCAGCTCTGCCGGTTAAGGGCCTGCAGGGGCAAGGTTAGCAAGTTTCCGGCCTTCTTCATCGCCTTGCCAAAAATCAGCCGGGCAAAAGAAAACAAAGGCCCCGGGTCATCGACAGCCCAGATGGCGTGGGCCTTGCGATGGCTCATCCAGGGTTTCACTATTTGCCACCAGGTTAGTTGTCCTTGGCGCCGGTACTGCCTGATGGTTAAAAGATCCTCGTAGGCATGCCAGAAAGCCCAGGGGGTTTCTTTCCGGAGATGGCAATCCGGCACCGACTCCCCGATTAAATCCCGGTACATAATATGGGTAAATTCCACCCCACAGCGATCAAACAAGGCGTTTAGGCTGCTTAGACGAGCGTTTATTTCGATCATATATAACCGGCGGGTTTCCGGATGACGCTTAAACTCGATCTCGCCATAACCCCGGTAACCGAGCCTCCTTATATATTCCAGGCCCAGCTCTAACACCTCCGGATCATGACACTGATGGGTCAGGGTAGACGACCCAAAATTGGCCGGAAACTGACGCAGCTTTTGGGCAATCAGCGTATGGGTAGCCTTCCCCTCCCGGTTGACATACACATCAAAACAGAACATCTGATCATCAAAACCGGGGACAATTTCCTGAACCATTACCTCCAGTCCCGCGGCCCGGGCCTTTTTTAAAGTTTCAATTAAACCGGCTTCATCATCAACCCGCAGGCATTTTGCCCGAAAAACTTTAACAAACTGATGGGATATGGTGGGTTTAACGATGCAGGGATAGGGAATCTTTTCAGCAGCTTCCCTGATGGTCACTTCGCTGTCCGGAAAAAAAGTCAGCGGCATTTGCAATCCATGTTTACAGGAAAGGCTGTACAGTCCCCGTTTATTGATAACCGCTTCCAACAGCCGGGGGGGGTTGTCCGGAAAAAGATAATAAGGAGCCAGTTCCTCCGCGTACCGGGAAATAAGCAGGGCATAGCTGTCCGCAGAAGCCATCAGCACCGGGGGCTGTTCAAAGCGCTTCCCCAGTTCCAGCAAAAAATCAGCCATCGCCGCCTCATCCCGATTAATATCCGGGCAGAGAATCTTGCCGAACACATAACGGGAAGACAGGGCATAAGCCCTGGAAAAATCGTAATCCAGGGCGTACACCTTTACTCCCTGCCTTCCCAGGGTGCGGATCGCTCCCAACGCAGTGTAAAAATTTGCTCCCAGTATTACTGCCGGTATAGCCATGGCGATTTCGTCCTCTCCATTTTAACAATTGAACTCTATGATCTTTATGATCCCATGAGCTTCAAGAATTCCAAGAACCCTATGCTCATAATATCACAACTTTTGTAATCGGACCTGTTCGGTTTCACCTACCCCTTTTTATCTGTTCCTTTTTGATCCGCCCTTTTCCGCTCCCTGTTTTTTTCGGCCCAAATCCTCCAATACCTCAAAAATGGGACGGCGGTATCGACCCACCGGTAGAGCCACCGTTCCGTAGTTGGAATTCAACCATCCGGATGCCTGACAACGGTATTTTACCCATCCGTTTCCAATCATATTAGGAAGGTTCCCTTGCAAAGCCTGTCGGACCCGGCAAAGCACCGGTTCAACTTTTTTTAAAATACAAAACAAGTTGTGCTATAATGTTTTAAGCGGTTTTTTCGCAAAAAGTGTGTTTCGATTAGGAGGAGGCTGACAAAGTGCCGGCAGCTAAGACTCACCAGGGCGGCGCTTCCAAAAATAAACCCAAACCTAAAAAAATTTTTAAAACCATATTTAGCCTGTTATTGATAATTATTGTAGTGGGAGGTTTGGCCCTGACAGTAAAAATAGCCCTATGTATAAAGGATCTGCCCCCCTTTGATCCGGATCAGTTGCAATTTGTGGAAGCCTCATTTGTTTATGATAACCAGGATCGGGAGATAACCGCCCTTCACGATGAGCAAAACCGGGTGATAGTATCCCTGGATGAAATTCCGCAGCATGTCCAAAAAGCCTTTATCGCCATAGAAGACGAACGCTTTGAAAAACATTTCGGAGTTGACATCATCGGTTTTTTTCGAGCCTTGCTGACCAACATCCGCTACCGTTCCATACGGCAGGGATTCAGCACCATTACCCAGCAACTGGCCCGCAACACCTATCTTACCTTTGATCAAACCTATGAACGGAAAATAAAAGAGGTATGGCTGGCCCTGTTAATTGAAAAACATTTTACCAAAGAGGAAATTCTGGAAATGTACTTAAACCGGATATACTTTGGCAACCGTGCCTATGGTGTGGAGACTGCCGCCCAGACTTATTTTAACAAACATGCAAGCGAGCTCTCCGTGGGCGAAGGAGCACTGCTGGCGGGAATAATCAGTTCGCCCAACATCAACAACCCTTTTAACAGCGAGGAGATCGCCGCCGACAAGCAGGCACTGGTGCTTAAAAACATGTTACGGTTAAAGTATATCGACCAAGAACAGTACGATCAGACCCTGGTCGAGGAACCGGTATACGGAGAACCCCCGGCGATAGAATACCCCCATCCCTATTTTATTGATTACGTGGTTCACCAGGAGCTGGTGGACATTTTGTCCGCTATGCCGCAGTTCGGTACCGAGGAGGAGGCTTACCAGGCCATCTATAACGGGGGACTCCGGATCTACACCACCATGGACAGCTCTTACCAGACCCAGGTGGAGAACGTGCTGAACCGGTCCGAACTTTATCCCCGCACAGTTTACGTGGACATGAACCGGCTGCGCGAAGCTATCCAGACGCTTCCCTCCAATCCGGAGGCAAGCCTCCCGGCAAACAAACTGTCGGAATGCATTGACGAGGAAAACGGCATCCCCCAGCCCCAGGCGGCGGTGGTTTTGGCCAACCCCAAAACCGGCGAAATAACCGCCCTGGGCGGCGGCAGGGAATACAGCCGGAAAAACAATCAGCTGCTGCGCTTTACCAGCCTGCGGCAACCCGGCTCGGCGATCAAACCCATCGTCAACTATGGTCCGGCTTTTGAAGAAGGCGTGCTGGCAGGTGCGGGATCCATTCTTGACGATTCTCCCTACATTTCCGGCAACTGGGCCCCGGAGAATTTTGATTACCGATTTCGCGGCCTGATCACTGTCCGGGAGGCGCTGCTTTATTCCTTTAATATCCCCGCCGTGCGGGCGTTTGAGATGCTCACCCCCCAGGTGGGGACCCGCTACGCCGAGCGGATGGGTATTTCCACCTTCGCTTCCGGCGATGAGCAGTACCTGCCCACCACCCTGGGGGGTATTACCAACGGGGTAACCGCCCTGGACATGACCCAGGCTTACTGCGTGCTGGCCAACGAGGGTTTAAGGTTGGACTTGCATGCGGTTAAACGAATTGAGAATCGCCGGGGACAGGTAATTTATGAGCACGGTTCCAATCCCCAGCAAATATTAAGTCCTCAGGCTAGCTTTATCGTTACGGATATTCTCCAGGATCTGGTCCGTTACTATACAGGACGTAATTTAAATATTGACCGCCCGGTAGCCTGCAAGACCGGAACCACCAATTTCTGGCGGGATGTTTATTTGGCCGCCTATACCCCCAACCTGGTGGCTACATTCTGGATGGGCTATGATGAGCCGCGGGTCGGTAACATTGAACAGGGGTGGAGCTATTCCACCACATTCCTTAGAGAAATATTCAAGGAAGTATTTAAGACCCTGCCCATTGAAAATTTTAGGCGCCCGGCCGGAGTTACCCAGGTAGAGGTCTGCACCAAGTCCGGGCTTCTTCCCACCGACCTGTGCCGGGCCCAGGGCACCGTAGCCACCGATTATTTCCTGGAGGGACATGTTCCCCGCCTGAGCTGTGATCTGCACCTGGCTATAGATATAGATACTACCACCGGCTTGCCGGCAGATCCGTTCGTGCCTCCCTACCTGATTGAGACCAAGGTCTTTCTTAACCGACCCCCTTACCTGGTTACCGATTCCCGGTGGGTTGGAAAACCCGGGCGACGCCCCGAAGATGCCGACCAGATGCCGCCCACCGGGGAAACAGGCCCTGAACTTGATCTGGAGCGTCCGAATGCCCCTACCGGTTTTACCGCCACCGTCCATGAAAACCTGGTCCTGCTGGAATGGAGCTACCCGGAAGAACATGACCTGAAACACTTTATTTTGTTCCGGCAAAAAAAAGGGGAAGAACGACAGTTTGTGGCCTCCGTTCGCCCCGAATTTCTGGACTACACCGATATTTTAAGAGACAGCCCCGACGCCGAGTACATTTATACCCTGTATGCCGCCGATGACCAGGATCGCTTCTCAGTGCCGGCCGAGGTTAAGCTGAAACTGGAAGAAGTTGAGGACAGTTCCAGTCCCCGGCAGCCCCTCAATTTCCAAGGCGCTCTCATCGATAACGCCCTGGTTCTAACCTGGACCTACCCAGGAGCGGCACCCGATAGTTTTATCCTGGAACGCAAAATACCTCCGGGGAATTTCGAAACGATAGCCAGCATTCGCGGCACCCGGCTAACCTACGACGATACCGATTTGCAACCGGGATATACCTATTATTATCGCCTTTATGCCTTTAAAAACGGATCCGCCTCTCGACCGGCCGAATTTCAAGTATCTACCGGGGAGGAAGAATATGATCAGTAGTTCGGAGGCAGCAACTATCCCCGCTCCCCGATCTTGCAGGCCGGCCGGCCCGCATTCCGGGGGATACAACAATTTTTTACTGGCCGGTTAGACTTACCACCGTTACCCCGTCCCCGCCTTCAGGGCGGGTTCCCCGGCGGTATTCCTTAACCAGGCAGTGCTGCTCCAGATGTCGGCGCAGCCCCTGCTTAAGCCTTCCGGTACCCTGACCGTGGATCAGGGTGATTTCCTTCAGCCCGGCCCACAGGGCATCGTCCAGCGCTTTCTCCACCTTTTCCAGGGCCTCTTCCTGGCGCATCCCTCTCAAATCAATCTCCTTGTGCACAGTGCCTGACTTTTGCACGGAATATCCTCCGCCATCCGCATAGTTCCTTACCGGCGCGGCAGCCTCCGGCTGTTCTTCACTCCGCCCCAGGCCGGAAAGCGGTACGTGGATTCTGATCTTTCCCACCTGGACCACCGCCTCCCGCAAAGAAAAAGAGATGATCTCCCCGGTTTGTTGCAGACTCAGCACTTTTACCTTCCGCCCTACTGCCAATTCATCCTCTTTTAACTCGGCCTCCTCCCTGTTTATTTCCTGACCGGCTATCTCACTCTGTAGATCTTGCAGCTTCTGCCGGGCTTGCTCGGCCAGCGGCAAAACCCCGGTTTTTGTTTCCCGCTGAAGCTGGTGCAACTCCCGGATCAGCTGGTCCGCAGCTCCCCTGGCCCGGCGGACTATCAAGCGGGCTTCCTCCCGGGCCTGACGTAAAATTTCCTGACGCTTGGAATATATCTCCCTTTGTTTCTGTTCTAGCTGCTGTCGCAGGACCGCCGCCCGGGCCCGCTCCAGTGAGGCCAGCTGACTGTCTTTCGAAAGACGACGCTGATCCGCCACCAGGCCGGCAATTACCGATTCCACCTGGGCATGTTCTTCTTTCAAAAACCCCCGGGCCTGTCCCAACACCGAAGGCGGCAAGCCCAGCTTTTCCGCTATCGCCAGGGCGTTGCTCTGCCCGGGAATTCCCTGCAGTAGACGATAGGTAGGAGAAAGGGTTTCCGGATCAAATTCCATGGATGCATTTTCCATCCCCCCCTGCTGGTGGGCAAATATCTTTAATTCGTTGATATGAGTAGTAGACACGGTCAGAGCGCCGGTGCCGATTAGGAAGTCCAGTACTGCTTTGGCCAGGGCTGCACCTTCTGAAGGATCGGTCCCCGAGCCCAGCTCGTCCAGCAGTACCAGGCTCTGAGGGCCGGCATCAGTAATGATCTCAATTATATTCTTTAGATGGCCGGAAAAAGTGCTCAGGCTTTGCACAATATCCTGCTCATCCCCGATATCGGCTCTGATAACCGCAAACACCGGCAAAAGGGTTTTCCGGGAAGCAGGGACATGCAGACCGCTTTGGGCCATGATCGCCAGCAGCCCCATAGTTTTTAAAGCCACCGTCTTGCCCCCGGTATTCGGGCCGGTAATTACCAATCCCCGGGTAGAGCCGCCTAAAATCACGGTTAGCGGCACCGCCTCCTCCGATCGGATCAGGGGATGACGGGCCTGAACCAAGCTAAATTGCGGTTGCCGGTTTCCCGAATAGAGCTGCGGCTCCACCGCTGACTGGTGGAGGCTTAACCTTCCCCGGGCCAGGGTCAGATCCAGCCGGCCATACAGATCACGATTCCGACTAAGCAAGGCCGCATGTTCGGCTACCAGGGCGGAAAGTTTCCTTAAAATACGCTCTGTCTCCTGTTCTTCCTGATGGGCCAGGACGGCCAGTCGGTTTTGAAGTTCCACCACCGGCAAGGGCTCGATAAACCAGGTGGCCCCGCTGGAAGATTGATCGTGCACCACCCCGGGAACCCGACCGTGATATTCCTGCTTTATCGGCAACACATAACGGCCATTGCGGATAGTTACCAGAGGTTCCTGCAGATAGCGGTTCCAGCCCGGGGAACGAAGGTAGGAATCCAACTTTTCGCGTATTCTCTCCCCGGTGTTTTTTTGCCTTCGCCGCAGCAACTGCAGTTCCGGAGAAGCGCTGTCCAACAACCGTCCCTCCGGATCAATCGAACTTTCCAAGAGGGGAGCCAGCGAGCCTGGAGAAGCCAGCCCGCCGGCCAGGAAAGCCAGGCGAGGATACATTTCCCGGTGAGATGAATCCTTAAAAAAATGCTGCCACCGGTCAACACCCCGCAAAAAATCGGCAATCCTGGCCAGTTCGATCCCGCTTAGCAGGCCTCCTTTACCGGCCCGGACAGTGTACAGAGTAACATCTTCCACCGCCGGGGGGCTAAAAGATCCTTTCCCGACAAGCAGCCTGGCTTCGCTGGTTTCAGCCTGGCTTCGGCTGATGGCATCATAATCGGCGGAAGGCATAAGCCTGAGTGCCTCTTCCCGAGCCATGGGGGTAACCGTGAAATCTGCCAGCAGGTTGCGGATCTCCTGAAATTCCAAATTCCTAATTTCCCGTGAGGTTAAAATCCGGTTCAAGATCGCCCCTCCTGTTTATTGCCTCTTGCCTCCTGTTTCCTGTTTCCAGTTCGATACAAATCTATTCCCTTCTATATAAAATCGCCAGGGTTTGTCGCCCCCCCGGCTGATCCCTATCCGGGGAGCAGATATAATGGACAGGGGCTCTTGCTCTCGCCGCTTAAATCCTCGCCCAATCCATAACGGGTGACCCTGCAGAGGTTGCCGGTTTAAAACACCGGTTATCCCCAGGGCCTGGCAGAGTTTGCCCGGGCCGTTGGTCAGCCCGGTTTCCGGTTTTAATGGCCCCCTGCGGCGGTACATCAGCTCCAGTCCTACTACCGGCTCCAGGGCCCGGATAAGCACCGCCTCGCCCACCCCCGATTGGCCGGTAACCGCATTAAAACAGTAGTGATTTCCATAAATAAAATAAATGTAGGCCCTTCCGGCCGGATCAAACATGGCCTCATTGCGCGCAGTTTTCCCCCGGGCGGCATGGCAGGCCGGATCTCCGCAGCTCAAATACGCCTCTGTCTCCACAATCAGCCCGGCGGTCAATCCCTCGCCATTATCATGACAGAGCATCCGCCCCAGCAGGTCCCGGGCTACCGTAACCGTATCCCGGTTATAAAATTCCGGTGGTAGGGGTTGCAGACTATTTTTCATTTTTGTTCGGGCTACTTCGGATACTGTTCAGCAGGGTCTTCACCTCTTCCAGGGAACGGGTGTTGATTACCTCCCGGGCCTCCAACCCTCCCCGGCGGGCCACAGTTACCCCGTACTCCATGTCGTCCATGGTCACCAGGCTGTGGGCATCGGTGTTAACCGCCAGCAAAACTCCCTTTTTTCTGGCCTGCGGAAGGTGGATATCCGCCAGATCCAGCCGCTGGGGAGAAGAATTTATCTCTATAGCGGTTCCGGTAACCGCCGCCCGGGCAATTACCTGTTCCAGATCCACCTGGTATCCCCCCCGACTGCCCAGAAGACGTCCGGTGGGGTGACCTATTATATGGACTGCTGGATGGGCCATGGCCCGGCAAATCCGTTCGGTCATCTCCTGTCTGCCCTGGCGGAAATTGCTGTGCACAGAAGCCACCACCAGCTCCAACCGGTATAGAAGCTCATCGGGCAGGTCCAGAGAGCCATCGGAATGTATGTCTACCTCGGCCCCGGCCAACAGATAACAGGAGCAGTTGCCGCTCTGGTTAAACTGCGCGATCCGGGCAATTTGTTCCCGCAATCTTTCTGGAGAAAGCCCCCGGGCAATCTGTAAAGAAGGAGAATGATCGGTAATAGCCAGGTATTGATAGCCCATGGCCGCCGCCCGGTCAGCCAGCTCCGTAATGGTATGAAGCCCGTCGCTCCAGTCACTGTGCAGGTGCAGATCCCCCTTGATCTGTTTGAGTTCCAGCAGTTCAGGCAGATCTCCCCGCCGGGCCCGCTCGATCTCATCTCTTCCCTCCCGAAGTTCAGGGGGAATAAAAGGAAGCCCCAGCCTCTCATAAATTTCCTCTTCTCGGTTAACCGGAAATTCTTCTCCATCGCTTTGCAGACCACCGGGAGCCATGGCAAGCCCTTTTTGCCGGGCCAGGGCCAGGAGCTGCCGGTAGTGGGCCGGTGAACCGGTGGAACAGAGCAAAACAGCTGCCAGCCGCTCTACCGGTACAGGTAACAGGTGTACGGGCAGGCCGGCAGGAGTGCGAAAAGATAGCCCGGTAAACGGGCGATAACCTTCCCCGCCGGTTTTCATTTCTTCTTGAATTTCACCCGGGATTATCCCGGCAAGTGCCTCCCTGAACACCCCGGAACCGTTCCTTTCCAAACCTATCACCAGCAGAGCCTCGGTTACAGTTTCCGTCCCCCGCCGCAAATCTCCCGACTCCCGGCAGAGCACCACCCCCGGCAACTTTTCTATCTGCCCCTGCCATTGCCGGGCCAGGGGAAGCGCTATCCCCCGGTGAAATGTTTCTGCATATTTGGGTTGCTGATCAAAATAATTTAGTACGGTGTTCCGCAAATTATCTCCCAGATTATCCATTCGGCCCTCCCGGGCCGAATGTTCCAGCTCTCGCAGGCTTTTCAGTTCCAACCCCCTATATAATTTATGGGCGGTTTTATAGCTCACACCCGGTATCTCGTACATCACCAGGAATTCCGGGGGCACCTCCGATTCCAATTCAGATAAAAACCGGGAGCCGCCGGTATCAATTAGCTCCCGTATCTTTTTTTCCAGTGCTTCCCCCACCCCCGGGATATCCCGCAGCCGCTCCTCCCTGGACAGCTGCTGTAAGGGCCGGTTTAACCGGTTAATCTGACGGGAGGCTATTAAATAGGCTCTCACCTTATACTGGTTTTCCCCTTTGATGGCCAGAAGCCCGGCCATGCGTTCCAAAGCCGCCGCTATTTCCCAATTTTCCACGTATAATCGCTCCAGTTATAGCCTTATCACCCGGCGAGGGCTATTATATTTTACAGATAAGAGATAAACAAAGATTTCAAGCTTTCCACCAGGGCGGGCAGATAGCGCTCGGTGATGGAGATGAAAGCCGAACCGGCCACCGCCTCGGAAACAAAGCTTACCGGCAGTAAAGAGAACAAACCCACCAGCAGCAGAACTATAATCAACCCTCTGGCCAGCCCCAGCACCAGCCCGGCCAGGCGGTTAACCGCTCCCACCACCGGCAGCCGGTTGATAACGGTAAATGTTCTCGCCAGCAGGCCCAGCAGGATCCTGGTCAGAACCAGCAGCACCAGGAAGGCAATTACCCTGGCGGCTAAATTTACCGCCAAATCTGCGGTAATGCCAAACCCCAGTGAGTTAGATACCTCCTGCAAGGGCATTAAATGGGCGGGATCAATGTAACCCGCAATAACCTCTCCCAAAGGTCCGTTTCCGTACACCGCCACCGCAATAGCCGCCACAAAGCCTATCAGCCCGATCAGCTGCCTGACCAGCCCCTGGCGGTAACCGCTTACCAGGTTCAGGATCAACAATGCCAGAAGCAAAAAGTCCAGCCAGTTCATGTCTCTTCCCTTCCCGCCGGAGAGCGCCGTTCGTCCCGCTGCTCCAGCAACTGGTGAGCCAGATTCAGGGCGGCCAGAATAGCCAACTGGTGACTGCTACTGGAAACATGCCGCTCCGACAGTGCTCTTAGCAGCCGATCTACCAGCCGGGCCGCCCGGTGCATCGACTGCGGGGAAAAGGTGCTTTTGATGGTATATTCTTCCCCCATTATAACCACCGCTACCCGATTTTTAGGCTCCTTCATCGCCGGTTACCCCTTTTCCCCGATCCCAGTATATCCAGGGAGGATATTCGAGATATTCGCAGACAACTCCTGCCGACGGGCTACTCCCTCAACAGTGCCCCTTTCTTCGACAGGGCTAAAACTATCTGCCGGTGAAGGTGGTTTACCTGTTCGTCCGTCAGGGTTTTTTCCGGGCTGCGGTAGCGGATGGCAAAGGCCAGACTGCGCTTTCCAGTGGGGATCTTCCCACCCTGGTAGATATCAAACAAGGAAACCTGTTCCACCAGCTCACCTCCCGCCTTCCGGATGCATAGCTCAAGTTCTTTTGCCGACACTTCTAGGGGAGCGATTACCGCAATATCCCTTAAAGAAGCCGGGTAACGGGGCAGAGCAGTAAAGTGCGGCACCGGGTTGGACCGGCTGATAAGCGCTTCCAGATCCAGTTCACCCAGCACCACCTCCTGGGGAAGATCCCAGAGCCCGGTCACCTCCGGATGAAGGTGTCCCAAAAAACCCACCTCTACCCCCGCGGTGATTACGGAGGCGCTCCGAGTGGGATGCAGAAAGGGAAACTGCTTCGCAACAAATTCCACATCCCTCAAACCCAGCCGGTTAAAGAGCAACTCCAGAGCTCCCTTCACTGCAAAAAAATCAGCCCGCGGGGATTTGCCCGCCCAGTGGGGCTTCTGTAACCGACCGGTGGCCGCCAGGGCCAGGGTGAGTTTCTCCCGGGGCGCCTCATTCAGGGGCAGGGAAGATGAAAAAAACAACGTTCCCAGCTCAAATATCAGCTGATCAACCACCTGGTGATAAAAGTTGTACTGCAGGATTTTAAGCAGCCCCGGCAGCAAGGTTGTCCTTAATACAGACTGTTCCTCTGAAAGCGGGTTCTGAAGGGGGATGGCCCTGAGGCGGCAATCTCCCTCCGGCAAAGCCAGTCGCTTGAGATGGGTCGGATTGATGAAAGAATAGTTAATAACCTCGTGAAATCCGGCAGAGGTTAACATCTGTTTGACCAGATCTTGGGCCCGATTTTCCGGGCGTTCCCGGCTATCCAGGAGTTCCCCTCGGGGCAATGTGGCCGGAATTTTATCGTAACCATACAGACGGGCCACCTCTTCCACCAGGTCCTCCTCCAGCTCCACATCCCCCCGCCTCAAGGGAACCTCCACCTGCAGAGAATAACCGGTAGAAACCGGAGTAACAGCAAACCCCAGGCACTGTAAAATATCCGTGATCCTTGAAGAAGGGATTTTCAGTCCCAAAATTTCGTTGACCCGGTGAGGTCTTACCGTGATTACCCGGGGATGAAAAGGTTCCGGGTATACGTCTATCACCCCGGAAAGCACCTGCCCCCCGGCAATTTCCCCCATCAGGCCGGCGGCCCGGCTCTGCGCCACCACCACTCCTTCCGGATTGATCCCTTTTTCAAACCGCTGGGAAGCTTCCGAAAACAGACCCAGCCGGGCGGCGGTACGGCGCACGCTTACCCGATCAAACAGGGCCGCTTCGATCAAAATATTTTTACTTTCCGGCCTGATCCCGGTGCTCTCTCCCCCCATTACCCCCGCCAGGGCAACTGCACCGGCTGCATCGGCGATCACCAGCATTTCAGGGTTTAGCCGACGTTCTATACCGTCTAGGGTAATCAGCTTTTCGCCCAGGTTGGCCCGGCGCACGATAATCTGATCAGCCGAGAGCAGATCAAAATCAAACGCGTGCAGGGGCTGCCCGAGCTCCATCATCACATAGTTGGTAACATCCACAATATTATTAATCGGCCGGATCCCTGCTTTCAGCAGTCGGATCTGCATCCATAGCGGGGAATAGCCGGTGGACACTCCCTCCAGCAGGCGGGCAGTATATCGGGGGCAAAGACGGGAATCTCCCACCACCACCGATGCCCTGGATTCCACACTGCGGGTGCTTTCAGCGAGCACCGTTTTGGGCGGATTCACCGGCTTTCCGGTGAGGGCCCCCACCTCGTGGGCCACCCCCAGCACGCTTAAACAATCGGCCCGGTTGGGGGTTAAATCCAGAGTCAATATCCGATCATCAAACCCCAGCAGCTTATCCAGGGCTTCTCCGGGAGAGGCCGCTTCCCCGTCGTCCAACACTAAAATTTCATCTCGTTCCCCACAGAGCTCCAGCCCCAGTTCAAAAGCCGAGCAGATCATACCGCAGGAGTTCACCCCCAGAATATCTTTCACCTCCAGGGGATGATTGCTTCCGGGCAACACCGCCCCCGGGAGGGCCAGTGCCACCGGTTGTCCAACCTGTAAATTGCCCGCTCCGCAGACCACGTTCAGAATGCCGGCACCCCCATCCACTCCCACCAGGGTTAACCGGTCCGCACGGGGGTGAGGTTCCAGGGAAATGATCCGTCCCGCCACCACCTGCGGCAACGGTTCCCTGAAAGCAGTTACAGACTCCACCTCCAGGCCGGCCATGGTCAACCGCCCGGCCAGTTCATCCGGAGACAATTCTAGGTGTATATATTCTTGCAGCCAGTTATATGAAATGCGCATATTTACCCCTCCTGGGAAAGATCAGCTGAACTGTTTTAAAAACCGCAGATCATTTGAAAAAAAATGTCTCATATCATCAATGCCATATTTAAGCATGGCAATCCGCTCTACCCCCATTCCGAAGGCAAACCCGGTTACATCTTCCGGATCGTAGCCGCTTACCTCAAGCACCCGGGGGTGAACCATTCCCGCCCCCAGCACCTCCAACCACCCGGTCAGCCTGCAGGTCCGGCAGCCCCTTCCGTTACAGATTCCACAGGAAATATCTACCTCCGCGCTGGGTTCGGTAAACGGAAAAAAACTGGGGCGAAACCTGACCTTCAACCCGGAGTCGAATATTTCCCTCAGAAACAGAGAAAGGGTTCCCTTGAGGTCGGCCAGGGTTATCCCCCGGTCAACCGCCAGCCCTTCCACCTGGTGGAACATCGGACAGTGAGTGGCATCATCATCGCGGCGATATACCTTCCCCGGAGCGATGATCCGCAGCGGCAGCCCGGGAGCCGTTTTCTCCATAGTCCGGATCTGAACCGGCGAGGTATGGGTTCGCAGCAGAAACTGCGGCGAGAGATAGAAAGAATCCTGCATATCCCTGGCCGGGTGATTGGGTGGAATGTTCAATGCCTCAAAATTATAATAATCGCTTTCAACATCCGGCCCGTGAGCCACCTTGAACCCAAGCCCGGTAAAGATCTGCTTTATCTCATCCAAGATCAAGGTCAGGGGGTGCTTGCCCCCCCACCTTACCGGCCTTCCGGGGAGAGTAACATCAATCCTCTCCTGTTCCCATCTCTTGCCGGCCGTCAGCCGCTCCAGGTTGTGCGTTCGCTCAACAAGTAGTTTTTCGATCAGTTTGCGAAGATCATTTGCTTTCTGTCCCATTTCCGGCCGGATCTCCGCCGGAATCCGGCCGATCTCCCTCAATAAAAAGCTGACCGCTCCTTTTTTGCCCAGATAGCGATTCCGAAGCTCCTCCAGCTGCTTCTGATCACCGGCAGCCTTAATCGCTTCCCTAACTTTCAGCTCCAGTTCACGGATTTGATCTAACATGAATTTACCCCTTTCCCCTGAAAAACAAAAATCCCTCCATAGAGGGACGAAAAATTACTTCCGCGGTACCACCCAGCTTAGCCGCACCGGCTCTTCTTTAAACCGTTAACGGGGCAAACCGTTTCCGCCTACTAAAATCCGCAAAGGGCCGTTCAGCGGAATGCTCCGGAATGAAATTCGGCCGGGGCGCCGGAAGGAACTCGCAATCCAGGTCCCTTCTCCCTGGTTCAGCGCCTCCCCCCGCCTACTTATTTCCATCACCGCAACTACAGTATTTATCTGTGGTCAAAATTATAACATACGGTCAAATCGAAGACAATCACAAATTGCCATGGGTGGCAGAGAATGTGACAGGGGGCGAAATTGTTTGTCACATTATTTTATACTTTTATCCCTTCAGCCCGATCGATGCCGTTTTCAACGCCCCTTCATCCTTTTATGCCTCCGGCCCCCTCTTATTTTTTCTTTTACTATGTTCCTATAAACCAAAAATCCTGGTGATATCTTCTGCGGCAATTTCTCGTTTGCTTTTCTTTCCAGCATTTTTAAGCATGCTTTCGATCTTCTGCTCCATGGATTTGCGGATCAATTCCCGCCCGTCGATGTCTCTAAGTTCAAAAAAAAGCATGGGATTTTGATCTAACCGGGCGCCAACACCGTAAAGCACCGCCGCCACATGTTTGCACATACTGGCATAATCGGGGCAGCTGCAACAGAAATGGATCTCTTTCGGAGAGGGAAACATGGAATATCGGGTGTCAGTGAACAAAATTCCTAGCTCTTTCGGAAATTTCCCGGCAATCAATTCCTCCAGGGTGCCTATGCAGCGATTGCATAACCGCATGATTCTACGCCACTTTCCATCTTGCAGCGTATCGATTTCAATCTCGACCTCATAGGGCGCCGTACGGCTCCCCAACACCAGGGCCGCTATTTTTCCTTTTGATATCTTTAAATCAAGGACCGCGCTGTTGCGCACATATTTTTTCCCCCGGCCAATACGATTACTGTAATCGGCATAGCCCTCCAGATTTCGGTTCCAGGCCCTTCCCCACCAGCTTTTGGATAACGTCCGTCCCGCAATAATTACCGGTTCCAGATCCGGGTCTTTCTTTCTAAGTTTTTTAAGCACCTTATCGGCCTTCGCCTTCATTTCCTCTGCCGATACGTACGTTGGGTACCGGGGATACCAGTAAGCGCTCATGACCACTCACCACCCAGAGCAAATAATTTCATAAGCTCTTCATTACTATATTCAGTAAGCCACTGTTCCCCGTCATTACTTAGAATTTCACCGGAAAGTTTTCTCTTCTCCTCTAAAATCGCATCAATCTTTTCCTCGATGGTCCCCTGGGTCACGAATTTATGCACCATCACATTCTTCATCTGACCGATCCGAAAGGCCCGGTCGGTAGCCTGATTTTCCACCGCCGGATTCCACCAGCGGTCAAAATGGATAACATGGTTGGCCCCGGTCAAGTTAAGCCCAACCCCGCCTGCTTTTAGAGAGAGCACCAGGTAAGGAATATATTCCTCGTTGTTGAAGCGCGCCACAATCTCGTTTCGTTTTTTTACCGGGGTCCCTCCATGAAACACAAAACCCTTACGTCCAAATATCTCTGCCAAATAATCGGAAATCGGTTCCGTCATTTCCCTAAACTGAGTAAAGATAAGAACCCGTTCTCTTTTTTCTTTGATTATCATACAAATTTCTTTGAGCTGGGCAAATTTTCCGCTCTGGGCCGGTTTAAATTCTTCCCGCCCCAGATATTGATCGGGATGGTTACAGATCTGTTTAAATTTCATAATACTGGCCAGGATGAGGCCTTTTCGCTCAATGCCCTCCACCTCTTCAAACTTTTCTTCCAGTTGGTGAATTAGTCGCTTGTAGAGAATAACCTGTTTTTGAGTAAGGGGTGTATAGCAGTTTATTTCCAGTTTATCAGGTAAATCGGCAATAATACTTTTGTCGGTTTTTATCCTTCTCAAGATAAAAGGCTGGATCATTTTACGCAGGCGAGCATATCCTCCCACATGTTCCGCCAGTCCTTTAGTGAAATTAGTAAATTCCTTGGCGGTTCCTAACAACCCCTGATTTAAAAAATCAAAAAGGGACCAAAGATCACCCAAGCGGTTTTCGATAGGAGTACCGGTCAGGGCAACCCGCATTTCCGCCGGAATTTGTTTAATTGCTTTAGTCTGTTTTGTTCCGGGGTTTTTAATGGCCTGAGCCTCGTCCAAGATCAAATAATCCCATTTTTTATTTTTTAGCTCCTCAAGCCGGGAAACCATACCATAGGTTGTTATATAGAGGAAATTGTCTTCATTGATCTTAATCTCTTCATTTGTTTTAAATCCGATTCGATGCAGCACTTGGTAAGGCATCAGCGGAGTAAACTTCTCTATTTCTTTTTGCCAATTGCCGATCAGGGAGGCCGGTAAGATTAACAGGGCCTTCCCACCAAAATTTTCCCGGGCATATTCCAGGTAGGCAATCATCTGCACGGTCTTGCCCAGGCCCATATCATCGGCCAGGCAGGCCCCAAATTTTAACTTTGACATCTGGCAAAGCCAACAGTAACCATCCTCTTGGTAGGGTCGCAGGGATGCTTGCAAAGAAGGAGTAACCTCAACTACCGGTAGTGTCGCCGGTTGCGTCAACCTCTCCCTCAAGTCTTTTAACCACTCGCCATTGGTAACAAATACTTCCATCTCTTCCGACGGTATACCTAAAATTTCATTTCCATTTAGCTGAAGCCGCAGAGCCTCTCCCAGGGATATGGCTCCCTTTCTTGAAAAATCCTTTACCTTCTTCAAAGCCTGTTGAAGGGTTTCCAGTTTTTCCTTACTGATTTCAATCCACCGGCCTTTATAGCGGATCAACCCTTCCGCCATATTCAGGAATTCCTTTAAATCTTTCTCCGCCAGCGGCTCATCACCAATTTTAAGGGTTGGCGAAAAATCCATAATGGCCTCCAACCCGAGACGGGAGGGTTCTTTTTTACCAACAGTTATCACCAGCCGGGGGGTATTGCTATCTTTACGCCACCAATCAGGTATCCGGCACATGATGCCTGCATCTTCGTAAAGAGTAATTTCCTTCAAAAAAACGTAGGCTTCCCCGGCAGTGAATCTCAAAGGGGCAAACAGTTCCCCACTTTCCAGCAGTTCGGAGATGAAACTGCTTTTTTCGGCAGCCTTGACCACGGTGGAGATCAGGGCGAGCAGCTTTCGCTCCTCTCCTTTAAATTCCTTTAAGGCATTTTTTAAGGGAGTATGAATCGCTCGTTTACTTTTAACAGGCCGGGTGGAATAG
Organism: uncultured Syntrophomonadaceae bacterium; assembly: GCA_964463285.1. Taxonomy (GTDB): domain Bacteria; phylum Bacillota; class Dethiobacteria; order DTU022; family DTU022; genus JAAZLS01. The sequence goes on from CAYXBB010000004.1 coordinate 38,376, forward strand.
GTGGCCATGAAAGCAAAGGGAAAATGTTCATCATTATTCTCTACCAAGTGAAAAAAAACCCGGCCAACCACATTGATCCGGGAATTATATTCTGCAAAATACCGGTTAACAGTGCCCTCAAAATCCCGGATCTCTCCCTGAAAGACAAGCAGCAGTTCCGCCCAAAGCTTTTTAATCCAGCCTGCATCCACATATTCCATACCGAGGGCAAAGGGGACCTCTTCCTTAAGGCGATCGAACTCTTCGCCCTGCAAATCAACCTGAACCGTCTCCCGACTGATTTCTAGATCCGCCTGCCGGCTTATTTTATTAATGAGCATCTCCGCCAGATGATGAAGGTACCCCAGAGAGGGGGAAAACCATTTGGCTTTTTCTAAAAAACCAAGATGAAAAAGGGCTTTGTACTTATTTTCTTTAAACTGCCGCACCCAGCTTTTAGCCGGATCCGGAAATTCCGGTAGTTCCCCTTCGATGACAAAACCGGAGGGGGTGAAATAGGCGTGAAGTTGCAGTTCTTTCTGCTTCTTTGTCTGGGGCATCAGGTATTATCCTTCCTAATGTGTGTCATGGCTGGCGTTGGCGCAGAGTTTCGTAGAGCAGGATCGCGGCGGAAACAGCCGCATTAAGGGACCTGCTCCACCCGGGTTGAGGTATAGATATTTGCTGATCTGCCCCCGCAACCAGCTCGGGGTTTATTCCCCGGTTTTCGTTGCCGATGATAAACACCGTGGGGGGGCGCAGGTCGGTTTCCCAGTAGCATTGATCCTGCCCGGGGCCGGTGGCGATAACCCGGACGCCTTGATTTTTAAGCCTCTCCAGCCATTTCAAGGGATCGGGGATTAATACCGGAGGCAAATGGAATATTGCCCCGGAAGTGGATCGCATTACTTTAGGGCTATAAGGATCTACCGTTCCGGGGGTGCAATAAATTCCGCTTGCAGCCGAAGCCGCCGCCGTGCGGATAATGGTGCCTAAATTGCCCGGATCCTGAATTCGATCCAACAGCAACCCCAGTTCCGGTTCGCCGGTTGCGGTTTTCCGGAGCAGGCGGGGCGGCATGGGGGCCAGCGCCGCTATCCCTTGAGGGGAATCGGTAAGGGCCATCCGCTTAAACAGCTGAGGAGTTACCAGGTAACACTTAACTTCTCCGGGCAGATCCCGCATTATATCCGGCAGGTTTGAACTCTCCCAATAACCGCGAGTATAGAATATGATCTCCGGAACTATCCCCGCCCGCAGTGCCTCTCCGATCAGGTGGGAACCTTCCAGGGTAAACTTGCCGACCCGGTAGCGGTGGCGCCGGCTGCCGGACAGACGAACATATTGTTTAATCAGAGGATGCCGGTAACTTGAAATCTCTTGTTCAGGCAATTTTCCCCCTCCCGCCGGGCTGTTAAGATTGATTTTCCCCGTCTTGCGCCCACAAATTATAGATTACAAATTACAGGTTACAGATTACAAATAAAAAGCCGCCAACCAGGTGACATGCCGGGCTGCTGCGGCTGTCTGCTCATGTGAATATCAGTTAAAATCGTTAACCGGAGCCGGCTTTCCTCTCCCGGGAACCGCGCAAACCGGGTCTCCCGGGCGATGAAACAACAGCCGGTGCGGTTAGAGATTCTCCCGAGCTACTTTCGCCAGCTGATCAAAGCCCAAGCGATCGTTTACCGCCATATCTGCCAGGAGCTTCCGGTTTATGGGAACATTGGCCTTTTTTAATCCATTTATAAACCGGCTGTAGGAAAGACCGTTTAACCGAGCAGCAGCGTTGATCCGGGTAATCCAAAGTTTTCGGAAATCCCGTTTGCGTTGGCGGCGATCCCGATAGGCGTAAGCCAGCGATTTCATTACCTGCTGGTTCGCCACCCTGAACAGCTTGCTCTTGGAACCATAATATCCTTTTGCTAACTTCAATATTTTTTTCCGCCGCTTTCTAGCGATGGGCCCTCTTTTAACCCGAGGCATGGCCAAACCTCCTCCAAAATCTATAATAGTGAGTGAAATAATGGCTGCAGATATTTAGGGCAGCAATCTTTCCACCCTTTTCTGATCTGCTGCGCTGACCAGGGTGGATTTGCGCAGACGTCTTTTGCGGCGTGAACTTTTTTTGCCCAACAGGTGACTGCCGAAAGCCCGGAAACGTGTAAATTTCCCTCCACCAGTTTTTTTAAACCGCTTGGCTGCGCCGCGGTGCGTTTTCATTTTGGGCACAATACTGCCTCCTTTTCCACTTCTACCGGGATTTAACGGGTGTCAAGATCATGATCATATTTCGCCCCTCCAGTTTTGGTGGCCGCTCCACCGTCCCGTACTGTTTTACCTCTTCTGCCAGATGTTCACAAAGGCGAAGGGCAATGCTGGAATGGGTTATCTCCCGGCCCCGAAACATTACGGTAATTTTTACCTTATCCCCGTCCTCCAGGAAACGGCGAGCATTTTTCATTTTTACCTCAAAATCGTGCTGATCAATATTGGGGCGAAACTTTACCTCTTTGACCGCAATCAATTTCTGTTTTTTGCGTGCTTCCCGTTCCCTCTTACTTTGTTCATATCTGTATTTGCCATAGTCCATAATCCGACAAACCGGCGGGCGTGCTGTGGGGGCCACATTAACCAGATCGAGTTTTTTGTTCTCGGCAGCCCGCAGTGCCTCCTCGATCTTTAAAACCCCCAACTGGGTACCATCAGTGTCAATTACCAACACTTCCCGGGCACTGATTTGTTCATTAATGAACAGGTTTTTCGTAATCTTGTTCACCTCCTGGATTGTACAAACGGATCCATGCCCTAAACACCCTAAACAACAACAAGCAGGCGAGGTCACCTGCTTGCAAATCATACCTTTTCTCAGGCCTACCCTAGAAGCTGCGCGCCCCAGGGTGAGAAGCGGTGCCTTCTGCTTAACCTAATAAAATATATCAAAATAGTTCAACCGGGTCAAATTATTATTTTTTCATTTTAATTAACCCCCGGTCAGCGCCTGGCCTCAATCTCCTTTTGTAACCGCTGTACAAAATCATCCATCGTAAACGGGCCTAGGTCCCCTTCTTCCCGGGAACGCAGCGCCACCACTTGGCCCTGCTCTTCCCGATCGCCAGTGATCAACATGTAGGGTATTTTTTTAACCTGGGCTTCCCTGATCTTGTAACCCACCTTCTGGTTGCGCTCATCAAGCGTAACCCTGAACCGTCCGCTCAGCCGGCGGTAAACTTCCCGCCCGTAAGCCTGGTGGCGTTCCGTAATCGGTATTACTACCGCCTGAACCGGGGCCAACCAGGCGGGAAATGCCCCGGCGTAGTGCTCGATCAACAGGGCAAAAAATCTTTCCATGGCCCCGTAGATCACCCGGTGGATCACCACCGGCCGATGCTTCTGCCCGTCTTCACCGATATAGGTTAAATCAAATTTTTCGGGCATCTGGAAATCCAGCTGGATGGTGCTGCACTGCCATTCCCGGTCCAGGCAGTCCCGGAGATGAAAATCTATCTTGGGGCCATAAAAGGCGCCCTCGCCCTGGTTTACCTGGTAGTTTAATCCCCTTGCGCTCAACACCCGTTCCAGGATCGCGGTGGCCTGATCCCACCTCTCCACTTCGCCCAGGGCCTTTTCAGGCCGAGTGCTCAGCTCCACCCGGTAACTGAATCCAAAGATGCGATAGAACCTGTCCACCAGGTCGATAATCCCCTCAATTTCAGGTTCCACCTGGTGGGGAAGCATAAACAGGTGGGCGTCATCCTGAGTAAAGCTGCGTACCCTCATTAAGCCGTGCAAAGTTCCGGATAATTCGTGCCGGTGAACCAGCCCCATCTCGGCTATCCGGCGAGGAAGATCCCGGTAACTGTGCAGGCGGGAGCGATAGACCAGCATAGCCCCCGGGCAGTTCATGGGCTTGACCGCATAATCCTGATCGTCGATGCGGGTAAAATACATGTTTTCCCGAAAATGATCCCAGTGCCCGGATTGCTCCCACAGCTGCCGGTTCAAAATAAGGGGGGTCTTTATCTCCTCGTAGCCGGCCAGGCGGTGTTCCTCCCGCCAGAAATTGCTGAGCTCCTGCAACACAATTATTCCCGGATAGTGAAAAAACGGGAACCCGGGGCCTTCCTCATGGAAGCTGAACAGGTCCAGCTCTCGGCCGAGCTTACGGTGATCCCTTTTTTGGGCTTCTTCCAGCCTTCGCAGGTGCTCTGCAAGTTGCTCCGGCGAAGGAAATGCGGTTCCATAGATCCGCTGCAGCATGGGGTTTCGTTCATCCCCCCGCCAGTAGGCCCCGGCCAGGCCGGTAAGTTTGACCGCCTTCACTCGCCCGGTGCTGGGTAGATGGGGCCCGGCACATAGATCGGTAAAATCACCCTGCCGATAACAAGAAATAACCTGATCCTCCGGCAGCTCGTCAATTAACTCCAGCTTATAAGGTTCATTGGCCTGAGAAAACATTCGTCTTGCCTCCTGCCGGGAGATCACCCTCCGCTCAAGAGGCAGGTTCTCGGCAATGATTTTGTTAATTTCTTTCTCAATCCGGTTTAAATCGCCGGCTGAAATAGGCACTTTGAATTCAAAATCATAATAAAAGCCCTGATCGATTGCCGGCCCGATACCCAAGCGGGTGCCGGGGTAAAGCCTTTTCACCGCCTGTGCCAGGAGGTGGCCGGCGGTGTGCCGATAAACCCTGGCCCCCGAGGGTGAGTCAAAATCCACAAACTCCAGCCGGCAACTATCATGCAAGGAGGTGGTTAAATCGCTTTCCCGACCATCAATCAGGGCGGCCACCGCTTCTGTATTCCGCCCCTTCCATTCCTGCAGCACTTCCAGGCAGGTAGTTCCCGCCGGGAAGGAAACTACGGATCCGTCTTCCAGGGTTACTTTGATAGACGACAAACCCAGCCCCCCTTTATCTAATACAGATCAGAAAAATAACGCACAGCCTGCACTTGCAGGCCCCGCAGCCTCACACCTCCCGAGATCCCGTGGATCTCGCAGCTCCCGCGGCTCCCGCTCCTCCGATCCGATAGGATAAGGCCGGGGAAGGCTGAAATGTCTGTTAAAATATGATCCTACTATAAAACTTGTCCCTCACCCTGTCAAGAAAAGGCGCCAATCTAAAGGACGAGGCCCTGCCTCGCCCTTTCAAAACACCAATTGCCAGCCTTGCCTTCTAACAGTACAAAAACAACCCTCCGGCTCCCGAAAAACGCCCCCGGGAAAAGAAGCAGTTTCTCCTCAGGTATCACCGGTTACCAAGTATAAGGGTTCCTGACAGCAATGCTCGCAACCGGAGCAAAATACCACCCGCCGCTCGAAAATCCTCTTAATAGTATCCACAAATTTGGGATAGCGGGGCAAAACATTTTGATGCACTTGTACCTGTCCGGGAGCGATGGATACCAGCATGCTGATCAGCACATCCTCAAAATCAAAATAACTTTCCAGATCCTCCATCGAAAAATCTTCCCACTGGCGGGGGTCAATCTTTTTAAACTGCTCGTCGGCCACCCAGATCTGTCCTTTTTTATCGACCAGCAGGTGAACCAAATCGATCTTGGGTTCCTCCAGCTCCAGCAGGTACCGCAACATCCGGACCAGCTCCCGGTATTCCTTTTCCATCAGGTAACTTTCTACCGCCACCTCTACTGCTTTTTTTAATTCCTCCTGAAAATCCTGCAGGCGAAAATTGATAAACCCTTCCAGGTTTAAATGTTGACCTTCGGAAAACAGATATTCCTTGATCCGGCTTTCAATTGTTGCCTGCACCACCCCCTGCCGGTTACAATAAATTCCTTTTTGGAAACTTCGCCGGGCCAAGTTGGCTATCTGCCGCTGCTCTTCCGGTTTAAAATAAAAATAATTATCCTTGATCAGATCCTTAAATATCAGATCGCGGAAGTGGCTGATTATTATGTGGGCTACGATCGAAGCCAGGAATTCGCTTACCTCCCTGGACTGCTCCCGGGTAAATGTAACCCTGCGGGGAGTTATACACAACATGGCTAGGTTCTCGCCGGGGTTATGCCAGCTGTAACTGGAATCCACTATGTTTAAAAATCTCTTTTTCATTTCAAACTGCTGTTTCAAAAGCGAAACAGATCGCCGGGTAACAATTAAAAAGGCTTCCACCGGGATTCCCCCTTTATCCTGTACCCTATTATATGAAACAGTGGATAAAGGTAATACAAGGGCGCTCCCGGGGCCGGGTTATCGATATTTAAAAGCAAAAATTCTCACCTGCAATTTGATAGCCTGTCATGTCAAGTTCGCTTCCATCGGCAACCGGAATTGCCGACGAAAGTGAACAGGGTAGAGGAAAAAAGGCCTACCCCTTCACCCTCAGCACCCGCGGCAGCAGCTCGATCTCCACCGGGGCTCGCCCGGGCTGCTCTCCGTCCAGGTTCAACAGGGCTATCCCCGGGGCATTTATCACCACTCTCCTCCCCCGAAGGCTTTTCACCCGGGGATGGTCCAGGTGGTTCCCCCGGTATACCCGGGGCAGGCTCACCAGCAGATCCGGTTTGCTCATGTTATGCACGATCACGATATCCAGCAGACCGTCGTCCATCAACGCTCCGGGGGCGATACACATCCCTCCTCCAAAATAGCGCCCGTTCCCCACCGCCGCCATGGTTACCGGTCCTTCAAAAACCGCTTCCCCGTCCACCTCTATGACCATCACCCGGTTCCGGTAAAGCAACAGGCTGATCACCGTCCCCCACAGAAATGATACAAACCCACCCAGCGCCTTGGAGGTGCGGTTAACCCGGGCCACGGTCTCGCCGTCCAAGCCCAACCCGGCCACGTTGACAAAATAGCGGCAGCAAAGATTACCGTCATGACCTGCAAACGTTATCCGTCCCAGGTCCAGTAGCCGCAGCGGGCTTGTAATAAGGTGTTTTACCGCCTCCCGGTAGTTCCGGGGTATATGCAGGGTATCCGCCAGATCATTTCCTGTTCCCGAGGGGATAAAAGATACCGCCGCGGTCTCTGAAACCGGTCCTTCGGAGGTAAAAAATCCGTTTATCACCTCGTTGGCCGTCCCGTCCCCTCCCACCGCGATCACCAAGTTGCAGCCCTGCTGCAGGGCCTTCCGGGTAAAATCCGTGGCCTCGCCGGGGCCGCCGGTCAGGCGACAATCAAAATCCAGCCCTTCGACCTTCAGCCAGGAGGCGATTTCCGGCCACCTCTTTCCGGTTCTTCCGTTGGCGGAAACCGGATTCACCACTACCATGGCTCCTGTAAGATCTCCTCTGTTCAAACCCCTCTCCTCCAATGTTTTCTCCCGCTCAAGCCTGTTGTAAACCATTATTTTTTAAATATCAACAGGTATTCGTGTACCTTGTTCACCCTGAACACCGCCGGGTAACCCAGGGGGCGAAGCCGGTTGTATTCATGACGGCGGTCCCAGATAATAATATCCTCCAGGATAAACCCCGCCTCCTCCAGGCGAAGGGGTAAATCCAGATGCAAGGGGTAAAACCTGTTTTTCTTGCGAAGATCCATCACCACAGCCACGCAGTACCCCCCCGGTTTAAGCACCCGGTAGACCTGCCCGAAAATGTTCCCCAGCTGTTGCAGATATTCCCGGTAATCTTTCAGCCCCCCCAAATCCCGGTCGCTGTCCCCGTAAGGGCGGGGTGTCTTAAAATCCGCACTCCGCCGGGAGTGCATAATATCCCAGTAAGGGGGCGAGGTGAGCACAAAGTCAACCTCTTCCGGGCTAAAATGATCCGTCAGGCGGCGGGCATCGCCCTGGATCATTTCCGGTTTCCAGCGGCCGGGCAGAGCCCCCTGCTCCGACTGCCGTTCCTGTTCCCCCTTCCGCCTTCTTCCTCCCTCCGCCCGATCAATAATCCCCCCTCCGATAGCCTCCGGTCTCCCGGCCGCCCGGAAGGTCCCCCGCTCCCCGGCAATCTGTTTTTCTCCCCTCCGATCCGGGTTTTCTGCATTCCGCCCCTGCCCTCCAACCTCTCCTTCTCCGGCCCGCAGCCCGATACCCTGCTCTTCCCCCTCCTGCTCAACCCGTCGTCGGAATAGTTTTACATAGCCCGGGTAGAGCTCCAGTCCCACTCCCCGCCTTCCCAGGTTGGCGGCGGCCATCAGGGTGGTGCCGCTGCCGGCAAAGGGATCTACCACCAACTCGCCGGGTCCGGAGGTGAATATCTCGATACAGCGGTGGGCCAATCCCAGGGGGAAGCCGGCGGGATGGTTGAGTTTTATCTCTGCCGAATCCTTTCTTATATCACTCCAAACACTGATACTGTACCTGGTCCAGGTTTTGCCGTCCAGCTGGTTGCAACGTTTTCGGCCGGGCATGGTCACCTTCCTTTGTGATTTTGATTTAACGGATGCTGTTTTCATAATTACCCGTCCATGATACCGGGAACAAGGGGCCGTATAATTTATCGGTATCCGGACCAGGGGAGATTTGCCTGTTTCTCGCCCGCGGATCCTAATCCCTTACGGGTTACACCTGAAGCTCCACCACGTCCCGGTCGGCCAGCACGTAGTCCCGGGAAACCGCCTGCCCCTCGAAGCGGGAGGAACCCCACACCAGCGCGCTTTTCAATCTCCGGGGGAAATCCCGGTGCACCGTTTCCGCAAAATCAAGCACCGTGGCTCCCCTCTTCAATATAAAGGGCCGACTCATATCAGGAGCACGCCCGGCCGCCTTGCCGTAAATCCTTATAATATCCAGTTTTCTAAAAATCCTGGTTTTCAGCTCCTCCAGGCCCCGGCCGTAACAGGAAACTCCCAGGATTTCCAGCTCCGGGCTTAGCTCTTCCATCACCTGCAGGTTTCCCGGGGCCTGGGGCAGATCCATCTTGCCCGCAATCAGGATAAAGGGCACCGGGGCAATAAACTCCCCCTCCTCCGAAAGGTCAATAATTTCTTTCTCCTGCATCAGCAAAAGCAGCCCCTCTAGCTGTTCCAGGCATTCCCCTTCGGAAGCATCCACCAGCAAAAGCAACAGATCGGCCTCCCGGAAGGTTCCAGTTAATCCGGGCGGTATGGCCTCCGGGGTCAGCGGCGGGGTGTCCACCAGCTGAATAGCGGTATCCTCATAAGGCATCATCCCGGAAACCGGCAGGGTGGTGGCAAAGGGGTATTCGGCCACCTTCACCTTGGCTCGAGAAAGGGCGCCCACCAGCGCCGACTTTCCGCTGTTGGGGTAGCCGGCCAGCACCACCTGTCCCGCACCCTGGCGTTCCACATTAAAGGGGTTGGCCCCCCTGGATTGCTTTTTCTTCTTATCCTCTTCCTTAAGCCGGGCCAGGCGCCTCTTGATATCCGCCTGCAGTTTCTCGGTTCCCTTGTGCTTGGGGATCACCGCCAGCATCTCCTGCAGAGCCGCCGCCTTTTCCTCCCCGGTTTTAGCCCGCCGGTAGGCCTCCTCGGCGCTGTGATACTGTTGCGTAAGATTGGCCGGCACCGATCATCCTCCTATCAGTTGTGAAAATTCTAAGATTATTGTATGGCATAGAGCCGATAAAGATCAAGTAAGAAAGTGCTCCAGGCTGTTCGGGATCCAGGGGGCAAAAACCGGAGGGATCCTTTCGCCAGGGGGTAAAAATTAAAATTGCCGGGGGCAGGAAGGAAAACAACAACCGGTGAAGAATTCCTAAAATTGAGTTGATCTAATAAAAAAAGGAGTGATCCCCGGTGACCGACCGGGATTTGTTGGAGCTGATTGCCACCCAGGTGGGCAGGCTTACTTCCCAAGTGGACAGGCTTACAAAAGATATGGGTGGATTAACCACCCAAGTGAGCGGGCTTACCACCCAGGTAGGCGGACTTACCACCCAGGTAGGCGGGCTTACGAAAGATATGTTGGAGGTCAAAACTGAACTGGCTGAAGTAAAAGTAACCATGGCCACAAAACAGGAACTGGCTGAGGTTAAAACAAACATGGCCACAAAACAGGAACTGGCCGAGGTTAAAACAAACATGGCCACAAAACAGGAACTGGCTGAGGTTAAAGCAAACATGGCCACAAAACAGGAACTGGCTGAAATTAAATCAGAAATAGATTCTATCAAGGCCACCGTAATAAGAATAGAAAACAACCACGGGCAAAAACTGGGAGCCCTGTTTGACGGCTATAAACTAAACTCTGAAAAAATGGACCGGATAGAAAAAAAAGTAGCCAGGCACGAGGAGATCATTTTAAGGAAATTATAAAAAGGGCATTTGCTGCTCTTTTCCGCTGAGCTCCAAAAGCCCTTTTTTATGGTGCGCCCGGCAGGTATCGAACCTGCGACCTCCTGCGCGTCAAGCAGGCGCTCTCCCCCTGAGCTACAGGCGCATTTTATTTCCCGGGCAATTAAATTTTAGCATCCCCTACCCGCACTGTCAAGACTGCCAAGGAATAGCGGTTTTTCAGATTCACCCTGAAGGGTGGCTATTTTTCGGGAATGAGTTTTTCCAAAACCGCCCGATAAACCTCGTAGTCGGTCGGTTTGAACAGCACAAACCTCACCAGTTCCACCCCGGGTCTTTCCAGTAGAAAATCGCGCACCGCCGCCAAGGAGACCTTAGCCGCATCGGCCATCGGATAACCAAAGATGCCGGCGCTGATCGCCGGAAATGAGATACTCTTAAGACCGTTATCCCGGGCCAGCTGCAGGCTGTTCCGGTAACAGTTACCCAGCAGCACCGGATCTTCCGGGGTTCCCCGGTAGATCGGTCCCACGGTATGGATCACCTGCTTTGCCGGTAGATGGTAGCCGGCGGTTATCTTGGCCTCGCCGGTTTCACAGCCCTCCAGTTTTTTGCACTCTTTCCACAGGTCCGGCCCGGCGGCCCGATGAATGGCCCCGGCCACCCCGCCCCCGGGAGCCAGCTGTTTATTGGCGGCGTTAACAATGGCCTCCGTTTCCTGCCGGGTAATATCTCCCACGGTTAGCTCTATAGTGGAGTTCCCTACTATGCGGGTAAAATTCATAGGAATCACCTCCAGGATAATTATACCACCCGCTGGAGAAATGGGGTTTGCGATCTTACCCTTGATCTCTCATGATTTTTTTCAAAGGAGGTTGGCATCCCCCAACAGTTGATCAGCAGATCATTTTTCCTTCGATGAACGCTCTGGTACGTTCGTCCGCCGGGGCGGTGAATATTTGTTCGGTGGGGCCCTGCTCCACAACCCGGCCCTCAAACAAAAACAGTACCTCATCGGCAATACGGCGGGCTTGGAAAATATTATGGGTCACGATCAGGATAGTAATGTTCATAGAACGGTTTAAATCCAAAATCAGTTTCTCCATCTGTTCCACATTGGCCGGATCCAGGTTGGCAGTCGGCTCGTCTAACAGCAACAGCCGGGGCTCAAACACCACCGCTCTGGCCAGGGCCACCCGCTGGGCCTCTCCTCCCGAAAGGGTACCCGCATAGCGGCAGCCCAGTTCCCCCATACCGGTTTTTTTTAAAATATCCTCCACCCGGCGGTTTATTTCCTTCTTGCCCATGCCCCGTACCCTCAATCCATAAGCGATGTTTTCCCGCACACTGGTTTTGTAAAGCACAGGTTTTTGAAACATCAAGGTCATCTGGCGGCACAAAGCCAACCTGGATTTACCGCTTTGAGGATAAATGGTTTGCCCATCAAAAATAATACGCCCCCTATCGGGCTCTGTAAGCAGATTCAATATCCGCAGGAAAGTGCTTTTTCCGGCTCCGCTGGGGCCGATGATCCCGTATATTTTACCCTGTTTCAAGAAAAGATTGTCCATACAAACCACAGGTCTTAAATAGCTTTTATAAAGATCCCTTACCTCTACCAGAACGTTTGCTCTAGAAATTCCCTCCCCCTCCTTTTTGAAAATTGTAGAGAAGAGAGTTAACTACAAAAAAAATGGCCAACAAAATTATTCCCAACCCCATGGCCAGCCCGATATTTCCTTTACTTGATTCCAGGACAATGGCGGTGGTCATTACTCGGGTATGGTGTTCAATATTGCCCCCAATCATCATCACTGCGCCCACCTCCGCCACTACCCGGCCGAACCCGGATACCACCGCCCCCATGATGGCGGTGCGCGATTCCCGAATCACCGTCCAGGCAGTAAGGAAAGGCCCGGCACCCAGGGTCCGGGCCGTTTCCTCGATTTCCTTTCCTCCACTTCTTATACCCACCATTGACAACCCGGCAATAATAGGCAGGGATAAAGAAACCTGGGCCGCCACCATAGCTGTGGGCGTAAATAACATCCCCAGCACCCCCAGGGGGCCCGAGCGGGATAAAATAACATACCAGGCCAGGCCGGCCACCACCGGCGGCAGGCCCATAAATGTATACAGTATTTTGCTGATAAACCTGGTATTTTTTTCGGGTTTAAGTCCCAGAAATGCCCCCAGAGGAACCCCAATTAAGGCGCTAATGGCAATCGCCGCCCCGGAAACCCGAAGGGAAAGCAACACAATTTCCATCAAATAGGGATCGAGTTTTACTATTAATGTAAATGCTTCTAAAATCCCTTCCGGTACCCGGGACAAGCCCTCCCCCCCTTATCTGCGGTTAGCTCTATTCTTCCACTCCTTTGCCGGGAAAGAACAGGGTCTCACCTTCCACCTTGTAGTTGCTTACCAGTTCCTGCCCTTTTTCCGAAGTCAGGAATTCGACATACGCCATGGCGCTGTCGTACTTGATATGTTCATGCAACTCGGGATTAACCGCCATTACCCCGTACTGGTTAAACAAGGCCGGGTCCCCTTCAAAGACAATAACCAGATCCAAGGTGTTTTTCAATGATACATAGGTCCCCCGGTCGGTCATGGTATAAGCTTCTTTTTCATCGGCCATCCGTAAGGTGTCGCCCATGCCCTGGCCTATGGATAGATACCAATCTCCTTCCAGAGGTACTTCGGCTTGTTCCCAAAGTCGCAGTTCCAGGCGATGGGTACCTGAGTCGTCGCCCCGGGAAACAAAGATTGCACCGCTGTCAGCAATAGCTTTCAATGCCTCCACTGCACTATCCAGCTCTTTGATTCCTGCCGGATCCGCTTCCGGAGCCACAATTATAAAATCGTTATACATAACGTCGGAACGGTTTACCACAAAACCCTCTTCTACCAGTTCCAGTTCCGCCTTCCGATCATGAACCAGGAGCACATCGGCATCTCCGTTTTTACCAAGTTCTATAGCCTGCCCGGTTCCCTTGGAAACCACCTGCACTTCGATCCCGGTTTCTTCCGTAAATATGGGGTTTAAATAATCCAGCAGCCCGGAATCGTAAGTGCTGGTAGTAGTGGCCAGGGTAATAAACTCATCTGTCGGCCCCGCTTCCTCTCCCTCCTGCTCCTCGGGAGGAGTAGCCGGTCCGCAGCCCACCACCAGCAAGCCCAACAGCAATAAAAGGGCCAGGCCAATGCCAATCTTTTTATAGAAAACACGATTAATCATTTTTTTCTCTCCTTTATAAGAATCCATCACTTAAAACACGTTAATACCGAAAACAACCTCCAGAGTTAACTCCCCTCCGTTTGCCAACTTATTTTTAGAAATTAGAGCCGGACGGTTTGATCACCTCCCTTATTAATAATTAAACAAGCTGCACTTCCAGCATGGAAGTGCAGCCTTGTTCTCGGGCAACCTTCTTTCCACGTTGGGGGGCCTGGCCGTTTCCAGGCAGGCCTTACCGCCTGCAAAGCATAGCCGCCGGCATCAGCAATTGCAGGTCAAAGGTTGTTATTGGTTTTGCTAATTTAGGGTTTAGGATAAAGAATTTTCTTCGCTAATTAAAAAATATTATATATTAACCCCGGGCCTTATTCAAGCCTTCCCGGGCCTTTTATTTTAAAATTGCCGCCCGGAATGTTCCCTGAAAATGTCACCATGGGAGGAGTACAATATCATTTTAAAAAAGAAGGGCTCGCGGATCGTTTCTTGATTACCCGCCGGAGGTCTGGTATATTATGGGCAGTTACCAATTATTAGCTGAGGTATCCGCATGGATTAAAAAATAATTGCCAAGGAGGTATCTGTAATGCCCCGGATTACTTTTCTGGGCCATGCCTGTTTTCTTCTGCAGGGAGAAGATCAGCCGGCCCTGCTGTTTGATCCCTTTTTAACCGGCAACCCTCTGGCGGCAGTTTCGCCGGATAAAGTAAAAGCAGATTATATCCTGGTTTCCCACGCCCATGCCGATCATCTGGGTGACGCCTACCCCATCGCCCGGCGAAACAAAGCCACCCTGATATCCACCGCCGAGATTGCCGGCGAGGCCGACTCTGAAGATGTAAAGTCCCATGCCCTGCATATCGGCGGAAAACACCTCTTCCCCTTCGGTTATGTTAAACTGACCGTTGCCCTTCATGGTTCGGGAATTGCGGGGGGCCATGCCTGCGGGTTTGTGGTTAACTACTGCGGCAAATTGATCTATTTTGCCGGAGATACCGGCCTGTTCGGAGATATGAAACTGATTGGTGAGTTAACCCCCCTGGATCTGGTTCTACTGCCCATCGGCGACAATTTTACTATGGGTATTGAGGAGGCGGTGCTGGCCGCTTCTTTTTTGAAAGCTCCCCTGGTAATCCCTTGTCACTACAATACCTGGCCGGTAATCCAGGCCGACCCTGAGGAATTCAAGCGGCTGGTGGAGAAAAAAACTGCCTCCCGGTGCCTGGTGCTGCCTCCCGGGGAAAGTTATTCCTGGACTTAGCCGGCAGGACATTCTTTTGGAAAAAAATCGCGTCCGGACAAAGCCCTGCTTAATGAAAAAACATTAGGCGGGGCTTAAGAAACTTATAGGGGTCACGTAAAGATATCCCAGTCGCCGTAATATATGCCTGAAAGAATGCCGGCGATTCCATTATGATATAGAACAGTTATTTTAATGAATATTTAAACATTCGCGGTATTGATGTTGAATACCTGGATATAATAGCCGGCAACTTTGTAATTGTCGGCCGGGAAAAAAATGGTAACCGGGATCTGCAAAAAAAAGTTAACCTCACCCCGGTTTTTAAAGGAAATCATGATAGTATATTGAATATGTTTTGTTGAGATTGTGCTGAATCCAACATATTATTACCCGCAGAAATTACCCGGCATCGGGGTTTCGTATTGACACCGATGACAAGAAAGGAAACAACGGCATACTTATGAAAAGGTTTTTTGTTTTTGTACTGGCCGCTGCTTTTATGCTGGCGATCCTGCCCCGAAGCGCCGCCGCAAAAGTAGACTACAAGTACGAGCTAAATTTTAACCGGGAGTATTACCTCAGCACCTGGAATGAACTGAGGGTAACGGTTCAAAACCCGGGCGGACCCGACTGGCAGGGGACGGTAGAGGTGGAACGGGGCGGCCGCTACTCAAAAGAGATATTTGTGGCAGAGGACTCGGAGGTAACGGTCTTTTTCTACCTCCCTCCTCAAAATATTATTAACACATTTTTTCAGGACTATGACAGTGGGCTGAGAATACATTTGAAAGATAAACAGCAGCGGTCGGTGAAATCGGGCCAGGGAAGTTTCAATGAAGGAGCCGATAGAAGTTTGCTGATGGGCATACTGTCCACCGAGCCGGATAAATTTAATCGCTTAACCAACCTGGCGCCGGATTCTTTGGTCTCAAAATCAAAGGTTATCCCTTTAAAAAGCCATCATTTCGATCATTACATGTACATGGGTAATTTTGCCGTGATTGCGCTCAGCGATACCGAAACCCTGCAGCTAACACCGGAGCAGCAGGAAAACCTGGACCGCTGGGTCGCGGGCGGAGGGCTGCTGGTGATAGGCGGGGGCCGGGGCTGGCAAAAAAATGCGGCGACGGTGCCGTCGTCCCTGCTGCCGTTTATCCCTAGCGGGGCGGTAGAGGTTGATAGTCTTTCCCCGTTAACGACCCGGGTTAAACTGGTAGAAAACACCGGCCGCCGTTTTCTGCTGACCACGGGCAGCCTGGCCCCCGGGCGGGGGGAAATTTTGCTGGAGGCCGCCGAAGGCCCGCTTTTAATTGTCGGTAACTACGGACGGGGAAGGGTAATTTACTCTACCTTGAATCTGGAAGATCCCCCCTTTGACAATCCTTTAAACTTTGAAAGCATGTGGAGTTTTATAATCGGCGGGAACATAGGAAAACTATTCGAGACTACCGGTCAACAGGGATATTGGGGATTTTCCCAGCTGCTTTCCAGCCTGGCTCTGGGAAACGCCGACCTGATTTTTCTCTCCCCGTTCAAACTTTTTTTCGGGCTGCTGTTTTACATACTGCTGGTAGGCCCCATCAGCTATTTTATACTTAAACGGCGGCAGAAATGGGAGTGGAGCTGGTTTACCGTCCCCGCGCTGGCCATTGTTTTTACCGGGGCTATCTATGCTACCGGCAGCAGCGGGCGTCAATCCGAACTAACCCATTATCAGGTAAACATCTATGATGTTTTTGAGGGCAATCAGGCCTCGGTGGAAGGCTACAGCGGCCTGTTTATTCCCCGGCGAGGTAGCCTTGCCCTTAACACCGATTGCCCGGCGCTGGCCGCCGGGAAGGGAGCGACACTCACCGCCGGCAGCAGTCCCCGGGAAACCGCAATCCAGATAACAAATCCCCCCCTCTGGTCTATACAGCGGTTTTATGCCTGTGATATGGCCCTTCTGGACGGGCCCATCGAGCTAAGCGCCTCCGCCGACCAATCCGGTGGATCAATTACGGTTACCAACCGGAGCGGCGTGGAGATGTTCGACAGTTATGCCCGCCTGGGCGACGAGTGGTTCAGAACCGGACCCCTGAGCGTCGGCCAGAGTAAGACCGTTTCCCCGGGACGGGGAGAACATTTTGAATTATCGGGTATCCTGGAACATTACCGGGGAAACCGAGGCCAGTCGATGCCTTACCCGGGTTACAGCAGCCTGGATGAACTGTTTACCGGTGGGGGGCTGCTGTGGATCGGGTTCAACGATAACCTACAACCCTTCCCACTGGGGGATAAAACCGAAACGGTTCCCTTTAATATATTCCGGGTATACTGCGAGCCTTCGCAGCTCAACCTGGCGCCCACCTTCAACTTGCCCGAAGGGTGGTTTGAACCCCAGGTGGTAAATATGGGAGGAGATGTCCAGGAGCTGTACATGGACCGCCCCATGTACAATTATGAATACCACTCTTACGGACAGGGCTGGGTTGATTTTCAGTTTACCTTCCCACCGGGCATCGACTATGAAAGCGGCAGCTACAAGTTGAACTTTTCTCATGTCGGCGGCAACGGATATCTCGATGTACAGGTATTCAACCACCGGCTGCAGGAATGGCAGAAGGTCGGAAACCTGAGAGTTGGCGGCAGCTATAGTGCCGGAGAATTTATTTTATCCGATCTGGATCAGATCCTCGAAGGCGACCGGCTGCTGGTAAGAATAAATTATGACGGAGAAATATGGTTTATGATAAACCGCATCCTGAGCGTACAGGGGGGCCGGCTTAAATGATCACCGTAAACGGTTTAACCAAGCGGTTTGGAACATTTACCGCCGTGGATAAAATAAACTTTACGGTGGATGAAGGCAGTATCTTTGGTTTTGTCGGCCCCAACGGTGCCGGCAAAACCACCACCTTGCGCATCCTGGCCACCTTGCTGGCCAAGACCTCCGGGGAAGTGGAGATCGACGGCCAGTCCATCTTTACCGATCTCCGGCGCACCAGGAAACTGATCGGCTACATGCCCGATTTTTTTGGAGTCTATGACGATTTGAGAGTCAGCGAATACCTGGAATTCTACGGCGAAGCCGCCGGCTGCCTGATCGCGGACGTTCAAAAATCCATGCCCTCCCTGCTGGAGCTGGTGGGCCTGAGCGATCAGATAAACGATTTTGTTAATCACCTCTCCCGGGGAATGAAACAAAGACTTTGTCTGGCCCGGACGCTGATTCACGAACCCCGGATTTTGATCTTGGATGAACCCGCCTCCGGATTGGACCCCAGGGCCCGGATCGAACTCCGGCATATCTTGGAGGAACTGAGGCGGATGGGCAAAACCATTATTATCAGCTCCCATATTCTATCGGAACTGGCTCAAATATGCAGCCATATCGGAATCATCAATCACGGCAAGCTGCCCATCTGCGGGTCGATCTCCGAGGTGCTGGCATTAATTGAAGGCGACGCCCTGATCGAGATAGGGATTATGGAACCGGTTGAACCCGCCCGGTTATGGCTACTGGAACAGCAAGGGATAAAAAACGCGCTTTTGAACCACAAGGGGAGCCTGGAAGTTCTATTCAGCGGCAGCAAAGAAGCCCAGTCAAAACTACTAAGGGAACTTTCGGCCCGTTTCCCGGTCTTTTATTTCAACCCGGCGGGAAATAACCTGGAGGAACTGTTTATGAAAATTACTGAGGAGGCCCCCGATGAGAATCAATCCTCTGTTAGCTAAAGAGCTAAGGCTGCGCATGCGTACCTGGCGCTCCTTTGCAGTGGTTTCCCTCTATTTGCTGGCCCTGGGGGGATTCTGCCTGTTTTTCTTCGCCAGTTTTACCAGCAATTTAAGACACGGCTATCAAGACCCCTCGGATGTGGGGCAGAACATGTTCTATGCTCTTACTTTTCTGCAGTGCGGGTTGCTCTATTTCCTGCTCCCCGGCCTGACCGCCAATGTGATCAGCGGAGAAAGGGAAAGCCAGACCTTTGATTTGCTGGTGTGCACCCAGCTTACTCCGATGAATATTGTGCTGGGCAAGCTGACCGCCTCTTTAAGCACGATGCTGCTCCTGATTATCGCCTCCCTACCCCTGTACAGTATTGTGTTTCTATTAGGAGGCGTATCCCCGGCAGAAATAGCCACACTTATTGCCATCATGGTTATATCGGCCTTCAATTACGGCAGCTACTACCTCTACCTGTCCTCCCTTTTCCAGAGATCATCGATCGCCGTGCTGGCCGGCTACGCTTTAGCGCTTTTCCTCTCGGGGGGCACTTTGCTGATCAACGGCCTTTACGCCGCCCTGGTCGGCGGGCGAGGCTATCCCGGCCTCCCCCTCTATTACCTGCTGCTTTTCAACCCCCTGGCCCTGCTGGAATGGCTTTTCCCGGAACCGGGCCAGGAGATTGTTGGTCAACTTATGGAGATGGCTTCCAGATCGGCCTCTTATCCGTTAACCGGGCCCTTGAGCTGGCTCAGGTTCTGGCATGTTGCACTACTGGTGCATGTGGTGTTAGCGATAGTCGCCCTGCGGGCGGCTTCCCGGCTGGTGGATCCCTTGCACGCGGAAAAAAAGAGACGGCACCGGATAGTAAAACCACCGGCAATAGAAAAAACGACAGGTGGCCACCCTTAAAGGTAGCTTGCCGGGGCTGCTAGTGGAAAGTATGGTTTTGGCTATTTGCAACCCCAAGTAGTTCCCCCCTTTTCTAAAGGGGGCAGGAAGAATTTTCCCACAAAGGAGATTGATCTTTGGAATACCGCGGCAAACTGGAAGCCCTGCTTCCGGCAAAACAAACCTATTTCGGGCAGTATATTTTACTTTGCCTGGTTAAACTGGCGACCCTTTTGCTGGGGTTAAATGCCTTGATCCGCCTGATTGCTGCCATGCTCTCCTTTTCTCCCGGATTGTGGCTAGCCTTTAACCTGGCCGCTACTGCTTTAGCAGCCGCTTATTTCTATATCGGCCGTCCCGGAGAGTTGCAGTTTGCTCGCTGGCTGGATGAAAAACTTAACAGCCAAGAGCGCCTGCAAACCCTGTTCGAACTGGAACAGGAAACCCCGAGGAAACGATCTGCCCCGGGGAAAACCGCCCGGAGGAAAAAAGGGGATCCGGGCACTCCTGCGAAAACTTGTTACCGGATTCAAACCAGCCCGGAG
This sequence comes from uncultured Syntrophomonadaceae bacterium, assembly GCA_964463285.1. GTDB lineage: Bacteria > Bacillota > Dethiobacteria > DTU022 > DTU022 > JAAZLS01. Next base: position 58,148 of record CAYXBB010000004.1, read on the forward strand.
ATGCGGGCTTGGTTTCTAGAAGAAACCGGCCGCTACCTAGCAGCCCACCCGCCGGCGGTTACCATTGACCGCCGCTTGTTCAGACACCGGCTGACCGGGCTATTTGCCGCCCTTATGGTTTGCGCAGCCATTTTTTATATCGCCCCCACCCTTTCAGAATGGGTAACCCGGGGCCAAGAACTGAAATCCGCCAGGCAGAAGGCGGAGCAAGAGATAGCAGAACTGGAAGGGCTGCTTTCGGGTGAGCCGCTTTTGGAGGAACTGCTGGCGGAATTGGCTACGATTAAAGAACAATTGGCCGAAAGCCTTGGCCCGGAAGAGGTGGCCCTGTCACTTCAGGAAGCCCGGGAACTGCTGGCGGAATATGCCGAAAAGCTGGATCAGGCCGAGGAGGCCTTTAAGCTTCCCGAAGAACTGATCTCGGCAAATAGCGCCGCTGAGATCGCCTCTGCCCTGCAAGAAGATCTCCGTTTTAACCGGCAGCTGCTGGAAAGCCTGCAGGGGTTGCAGAACCGACTGTTTCAGCTGAGTTCCGCCGGGGCGCTGGAGCTTAAAGGGGAACTCGAAAAGATCGAAAAGGCCCTGGAGGAGGGAACCGTTTCGGACAAAGATATCCGGGATCTGCTGGCGCTCATGGAACAGCTGGACCCGGCCTCCGCGGAAGCAGCAGTGCAGTCCGGGCTGAAACAACTGACCGGCGGCTCGGGGGGCGGCAGCTTCCCCGCAGGCAGCGGGGGTTCCGGCAAAGATTCAAATAACCATAGTGACAGCACCGGCAGTGCAGCCGGCAACAACTCTCAAGAGCCGGGTGCAGGCCAGGGAAAGGGGGGCCCCGGAGACGGGGAAGGACAGGGGAGCCCGGGTGAAAGCCCCGGTAATTCTGGAAACTCCGGACAAAGCGGCTCGGGCGCCTCCGGTGAAGGAGCCGGACAGCAGGGCAGCGGAGCGGGAAAGAATTCGGGCAGCGGGAGCAGCAGCGGGGAGGGGCAGGGCGGAGGCACCGGCAGCGGGGCACTTTCGGAACAGCAATATTATTTTATTCCCGGCGATCAGCAGGTGAATCTTGCGGGTGCCGGGGAAGAAAGCTCTTATACCTGGCAAGAGCTGATCAAGTATAATCCCGGGCTGGTACCGGAGAACCTGTCTTCTTATTACGACAGCTATTACCGCCAGGGGATCAGTTCCATCAACCGCGGCCAGGTACCCCAACCGCTGGAAAACTACCTGCGGACTTATTTCCAGGCAATCACACCACCGTAACAATAACAGGGTGATCTGCAGGCATACAGCAACTTAATTTGAAGATAAAGGGGAACTCAACCATGGACCGGAACCTCCAGTTGGTGGAAAAAATAAAGAAGGTAAAAGAAGAGATCGGGCAGGTTATCGTGGGTCAGCAGGAGGTAGTGGAATTGTGCCTGGCAGCGATGCTGGCCGGTGGCCACGTGTTGCTGGAAGGGGTGCCGGGGCTGGGCAAAACCCTGCTGGTGACCACTCTGGGCCAGGTGTTCAACATCTCCTATAACCGGATCCAGTTTACCCCCGACCTGATGCCGGCCGATATTACCGGCACCAACCTGATTACCCCCGGCAGCGACCAAGGATTTGAATTCAAACCGGGGCCGGTATTTGCCAACCTGGTGTTGGCAGACGAGATAAACCGGGCCACTCCCAAGACCCAGAGCGCTTTGCTGGAGTGCATGCAAGAAAAACGGGTAACCGTATTCGGCCGGACCTGGCCGCTTACCCTGCCCTTTTTCGTCATCGCCACCCAAAACCCGCTGGAGATGGAGGGTACCTACCCCCTTCCGGAAGCCCAGCTGGACCGCTTCCTGTTCAAAATATTGATCCATTACCCTTCTTTGGAAGAGCTAAAAGAGATCGTGATCAGAACCACCGGCCAGGAGCAGGCACCGCCCCAGGCCCAAATGAGCGGCCCGGAGATTCTGGAATTCAATCACCTGGCCCGGCAGGTGCCCATCGCCGAAAAGGTGCTGGAGTATGCTTTAAAAATCTTGAGGGCCACCCACCCCGGAAATGATCTGGCGGGAGAAAAGGTTAACCGCTACGTAAAGGTGGGCGCCAGCCCCCGGGGTGTGCAAAGCATAATTTTGGCGGCCAAGGTGATTGCTCTCCTGGAGGGACGATTTAACGTCAGTTTCAGCGACCTGGAACGGGTGACCCTGCCCGCCCTGCGCCATCGGCTGATCCTCAATTTTGAGGCGCTGGGGGAAGCGGTAACCACGGATGAAATTGTGCAGGAAATTCTTCAGACCGTAGAGAGAGGTTAACATGGAATGTTCCCTGTCCCTGGACCTTCACCGCCTGGACCGATTGATCATCTCCTTTAAGGGAGGGTTGAGCGGGTTTTACAGCGGCCAGCGGCTTACTAACAAGTACGGAAGCTCACTGGAATTTGCCGATTACCGCCCCTATTTGCCGGGTGATGATATTCGGCGGATCGATTGGCTGCTTTACGGGCGCTCCGATCGCCTGTATACCCGGCTTAACCGGGGCGAGGTGGACGCCACTGTTAATTTTTTGATTGACGGCAGCGGCTCCATGAACTGGGGAGATCCCCACAAAGGGTGGCGGGCCCTGCAGTTAACCCTGGCCTTGAGCTATATCAGCCTGCAATCTTACGACCGGGTGGCGATCGGCCTGGGCTGCAAAGACATTGGCACCTATCTTCCGCCTCTCTACGGTAAGGGGGCTTTCCCCCGGTTAACCCGGTTCCTGCAGCAGCAGGAGTTCAACCGGGAAGGCGATCTGAACCTGCTTCTGACCTCCTTTCAAAAGGTGCTGAGGCCCCGGCAGATGACCGTGCTAGTCTCCGATTTCCTCTCCCCCGGCGGCTACCGGGCCGGCCTGGAGCGGCTGCTGACCACTCGCCAAGAACTACTACTGATTCACCTGGCCAGCCCCGACGAGCTGGAACCGGCGTTTGCCGGCCCGGTAGCTCTGCAGGACGTGGAAACCGATCGCAGAAAAGAGGTTACTGTGGATCCTCACATCCGGCGGCACTATCAGCAGGCGGCCGAGCAACACCGGCAGGAAATTGCTAATTTTTCCCGGCAACGGGATATCAATTATCTGTTTTACAATACGGTACAGGATCCGGTGGAATTTTTATTGGCCTCCGCCCCCCGCCTATTCAAAACCATGTAACCTGGGGACGGAATTGTTGTCACGGCGTGGCTATTGTATCCATCTTATAAGGAGGCTAGTGCATCACTTTTGGAGCTCTTGTATCCTTCTTTCTAAGAAAGCTATCGTATCATTTTTGGAAAAGGAATTTATTCGCTTCTCCCCCCTTTGGAAAAGGGGGGCCGGGGGGATTTGGGATTTCTTGGAGAAAACCCGGCAGTTCATTGATCAGGCCGAGGATCAGCAGAAAGATGAGAAAACCTTTTTTCGTTTGATTATAAGGATATGAAAAGATATAAATGTAGGGGCGTGGCAAGCCTCGCCCGGAAGAAAGGGTGACCCTTAAGTGTCGTTTCTGCAACCGCTCGGACTGCTGGCAGCCCTGACCTTACCATTGATCCTTATCCTATACATGTTAAAAAGAAAAAGCCGTCCGGAGCCGGTATCGAGCACCCTGCTCTGGGGGAAGCTGGAACAATTTATTTCTCCGGCAATAAGTTTAAGCCGTCTGCGGAAAAATTTACTGCTCCTCCTGCAGCTGGCTGCCGCCCTGCTACTGGCTCTTTCCCTGGCCCAACCGGTAATAAACCGGGTGGGAGCGGCCGCAAGCTCTCCCACCACCATTATCATTCTCGATACCTCCATCACCATGGCGATTCAAGATTCCGGGGAAGAGAACACTCGCCTGGAACGGGCCCGGCAGCAAATCCACAATCTGATCGTCTCCAAAAGACCGGGGGAACAGCTGGCAATAGTGGGCATGGCCGAGCAGGCCTACCTGATCAGCGGGCTCACCGCCGACAGCAGCATCTTGCTTAAATCGATGGAAGATGTGACCATTACCGGGGCGGCGGCAAAGATCAACGAAGCCCTGGTAGTAGCTGAAAATATTGCCCGTTCCCGGGAAAAACCGGCATTGCTGATTATCAGCGACGGCCAGTTTGACGACAGCGAGCTCCAGGTGAGTTTTCCCCTTGACTACCTCCCCCTGGGAGACACCCGGGTGGAGAACCTGTTAATTGAAGACCTGGTGATGGATGAGGATCGCCTTTATCTGACCGTCCATAACAACGGCACCCTCCCCTCCCAGGGAACCATCCGGATAAAAGAAAATCAGGGGCGCGTGGTGGGACAGCGGGAGGTAGCGCTTGCGCCCGGCGAAAGCAAAATGTTCATTTGGAGGGAGCTTGATCCTTCTCCCTGGTACCAGGGAGAGATCGACAGTGCAACCGACCAGCTTTGTATGGATAACTTTCGCTACGCGGTATGCAGCCGGCAACAGGAAAGCAGGCTACTGCTGGTTACCGATGGGAACATATTTCTGGAGCGAGCACTGATGCTGCAGCCTGCTCTTTCAATTACCCGGGTTAAACCGGAGCATTATCTTCCCCTGTTTGCTGAAAAATACGATCTGTTTGTATTCGACGGCTTTTTACCGGAAAATTTACCGGCCGCCCCGGTTCTGGCCTTCGACCCGCCCCACCCCAACCGGCACATGAAAAGCCTTCCCCTCGCCTCCGCCGGGAACCTGCTCCCCTCCCCTCACCGGCTGCTAACCCACGTGGATCTTTCCGAAGTCCGGGTCAGCCTCGGCAAATTCTTGTCGGGGGGAGAACCGCTTCTGGTATCGGATAAAGGCACCCTGGGAGCCGAATATATACAGCAAGGACAACCGCTGATCGTTTTCGGATTTGCCGTACAGGCCGGCGATCTGCCACTACGCCCGGCTTTCCCGATTTTAATCCGCAATATTATTGACTATTTTACAGGTTTTGATCTGGACCTGGGACAGTTCACCTACGGTCGACCACTGATCATTGAGCCCCCGTACCAGGTTGATAAAATTACCGTGACTTTTCCCGAAGGAACCTCCATTACAGCCGGGCCTCCCTTCCCTCACCGGGGCCCGGAACTACTGGAGACCGGTGTCTATACCGTTTCCGCCGCTGGGGAGGCGGCGGGAGAAACTTCCGGTGAGACAACCCGAATGCTGGCCGTAAATCCCCCGGTAACTGCTGAAAGACTGGCCTTCCGGGAAACAATCAATATCAACGCAAAGCCTCTGGCGGGACAAACGAAGGGCCGCGCTCAAACACCGCTCTATACACCGCTTCTATTAATAAGCTTGCTTCTGGTAGGACTGGAATGGTGGGTGGATAACCGTGGCTATTAGTTTCCAAAACCCCTGGGTACTCTTCTTGCTGCTGCCGGCGGTCCTGCTCCTAGGCCGATACAGCGGACGCACTCGTTATCTAAAAGAAGCCCGCCCTCTAGTGCTGGCCTGCAGAGGCCTGCTCTTCTGCCTGCTAATACTAGCCCTGGCCCAGCCCAGCCTGGTAAAAAGTTTCAGAGGCCAAAGCGTGATCTACCTGCTGGATCAATCCCGAAGTGTTGAGAACAGCCCGGATTATTCCAACTGGATCAATGAAAGCCTTTCCTTTGCCGGACCTGACGATCAAGGAGCGGTGTTGGGGTTTGCCCGGCACAGCCGTCTGCTTAAACCCTTTTCCATGGAACGGCTGGTAACCGGCTCAACCGCCGATGTGGATCCGGATTTTACCGCAATTGAGGAGGCCTTGGAAACCGCTTACAGCTTATTCCCGGCCGATTCCAATCGGCGAATTATACTCATCTCCGACGGCCTGGAAACTGATGGGGATAGTTTGAATTTTTCCCGCCTGCTGGACGCTCAAAATATTCCGGTAGACGTTTTGCCGCTGGAGGCGGATCCGGGCGCCGAGGTGGCCGTGTTGGACCTGACCCTTCCCCGACAAAGCTACCCCGGACAGCAAATTTTGGTGGAGGTGGCGCTGCAATCGACAGTTAATACAGAGGCAGAACTTTCCCTGTTCTGGAGCGGTTCCCCGGTTTACCAGGGCTCCCTGTCCCTGACCACCGGCCGACAAAATTTTTCCATCCCGGTAACAGTACGCGGGGAGGGATTCCAACGGGTGCAGGCGGTAATTGATTCCAAGCAAGATACCCGGCTGCAGAACAATCAGTTTCAGGGGCTGACCTTTGTGGAAGCGCCGCCGAGGGTACTGATCGCCGAGGGGGCTGCCGGGAAAGGCGCCGCCCTCTACCAAAGCCTGATCGCGGGAGAAACCGGAGCTGAACTAATTTCTGTCGAGCAGCTACCGGACACCCTGGCCGGTCTGGCCGATTACCAGGCGATATACCTGATCGATGTTCCCGCCTACCGGCTGGCGGAGGAGCAATTGCAAAACCTGGAGACCTTTGTCAATGCCCTGGGGGGCGGCCTGGTAGCGGTGGGCGGTAAAAATTCATTCGGGCTGGGCCTTTACCAGGATACCCCCCTGGAAAAACTTCTTCCGGTAAGCATGGAAGTGGAAGAGCAGGAGGAAATGCCCGGCCTGGATCTGGTACTGGTCATCGACCGCTCCGGCAGTATGAGCGGTGAAAAGATGAATATGGCTAAAAATGCCGCCATCACCTCCCTGGACGTACTCAAAGACCGGGACCGGCTGGCAATTATTACCTTTAATGACCAGTATCAGATCCACCTGCCTCCGACCGCAATTACCGATAAAGATGAAATAGCCGGACTGATCGCTGAAATTGCCGCCGGCGGCGGCACCATCATCCACCCGGCACTGGAAAAGGCGGTAGATCTAATCGCCGAGAGCAACAAATCAAAACACATCATCTTACTGAGTGACGGCCAGGAAGGAGCAAATTTCAACTATAGCACTTTGATTAATAAAATGATCGCCCGGGGAATATCCCTATCCACCATCGCCCTTGGCAGCGACGCCGACCGGTCATTTATGCAGCGGCTGGCAGATCGCATGGACGGCCGCTACTATTACGTGCCCCAAAGCACCGATCTTCCGGAAATATTTCTCCAGGAAACCGCTCTTGCCGGTGGCGATTACCTGGTAGAGGAAGAGTTCAGACCGGCGGTGACGGACAGCTCTTTTAAACCCTTTGCCTCGGGTAAACCTTTATTTACCGGTTACGTGGCCGCTACCCCCAAGCCCCTGGCGGAGGTCCTGCTGACTACCCACCGGGAACATCCCTTGCTGTCGCGCTGGCAATACGGATTGGGACGGGCCATGGCTTTTAACAGCGACTGCTATGGGTTGTGGAGCGGCGAATTTTTACAACACCCGGATTTTGGTGGTTTCTGGGCAGATACCTTGAGCTGGGTGGTACCCCGCCTGACAAGCGGCGACCTGGCCCTGGATGTCCGCCTGGGCGGTGGGGGAGCTGAAATCAGTGCCCTTACCGATGAACCGCTGGGCGAAGGCGAATCGATCAAGGTTACTGTGATGAAAGAAAACCTGGAACCGGAGGAACTGATTTTAAAGCCGGCAGGAGGCAACCGCTACAACGCTCGGCTGGAGCAGGTTACGGAAGGAATTTACCTTTTTAACGCCCTTCGGACCGGCAGCAGAAACACAGTTAGCCAGGCCGTAAGCGGGTTTGCCGTGCCCTATTCTCCGGAATTCCAGATTCCCTCCACCTCGGGAAAAGAGCTGCTGCAGGAGATATCTGCCCAGACCGGGGGCCGGATACTTAAAAACCCCCGGGAGGTCTTCAGCGCCCCCTTTGAACCGGTGCGCCGTTCCACCGAAATAACCTTCTGGCTGCTCCTGGCGACAGCCCTGCTTTGGCCGGCCGACATTGCCCTGCGCCGGTTCGGACTTGCCCTGCCGGCAACGGGATTGAAGGCTTACAAATCTGTTCACCCGGTAAAGGAAAAAATCGACCGCCCGAAAAAAGGCTCTACCTTCGACCGACTGCTGGAGGCGAAGGAGAAAAAAAAGCGGTAGCCGCAATTTGTATCCACATAATAAATTTAACCGTGAAAAAACCAACGCTTTCTTTAAAAAGGCTCTATGCTTTTTAATCTGCCATAATCACAGCCCTTCTTCGTTAAGCAGAAAAGCCAGCGCCTTCGCATCGGAAACCGGTGGGAGGCATCTTTGGTTGCAGCAGAGTTGGGCAGTGGCCGTTTCCCGGGGCAGGGCTGCCTGCCCGGTAAAAGGATGAAATAGCAACACCATGTTCGGGTGGAATGAGCAGCGCACTGCGGCGGCCATCTTTTCAACGGTTTCAGAACCGGGTTCTCCGGTGATGGTCACTTCTCCCGAAGGTCCCAGGGCAAAATCAAGAGCCGAGAGCATAAAAGTAAAGTTCACCGGCAGGCTTCTAAGATCAGCCCCGAAGGCCCGAATGATCGCCTCGCCACGCTCGAGCAGCTCCGGACGGCCGGTCAACCGGCCCAACTTCAACAAATTCAGCGCCGCCACCGAATTGCCGGAAGGGATAGCCCCGTCGTAGGCTTCTGCATAGACAGGCAACTGTTCGTCTCGATCTATTGCCGTAAACTGCAAAGCCTCACCGGCCCCCTGAAAAAGGGTGAGCATTGATTGATTCAGAAACATTGCCCACTCCAGATGCTCGGCCTCAAACGTAGCTTGATAAAGCTCCAATAGCCCCCATACCAAAAAGGCGTAATCGTCAAGATAGGCCGGAAAAGCCGCTTCCTTATCCCGGTAGCGTCGACAGAGTCGCCCACCGGGAGCAGTCATTTTCTTTTTGATGAATACCACAGCCCCTGCCGCCGCTTCGGCATAAAGAGGATTGTCAAGCACTGCGGCCCCACGGGCCAGGGCGGCAATAATCAAACCGTTCCAGGCGGTAAGGATTTTGTCGTCCCGGAAAGGATGCTCCCGCCGGCTGCGGGCTTTGTAAAGCTCAACTCTTGATTCATCGATCAGCTTTTGCAATCCCACCGGGTCCAACCCTTTCTCTTCCGCAAAGCACACCTGATCATGGGGACAATGCGGTATGCTTCGCCTGTCCTCAAAATTACCTTCTGCGGTGACCCCAAAATATTCTGCAACCAGCCCGCCCTGCTCTTCTCCTAAAACCCCGATTATTTCAGGGGGAGTCCACAGATAAAAAAGTCCCTCCTTCCCTTGCGTATCGGCATCTTCAGCCGAAAAAAAAGCTCCCTTCCCCTCCGATGCGTGTAAATCACGCAGCACGTATTCAAAAATCTCACCGGCAATTTCGGCAAATTCCGGCTTTGCAGTAACTTGAAAAGCCTCCAGGTAGGCCAGAGCCAGCAACGCCTGATCGTAAAGCATTTTTTCGAAATGGGGCGCCAGCCAGTGATTATCGGTGGAATAGCGGTGAAAACCGTATCCCAACTGATCAAAAATACCGCCCCGAGCCATGTTTTTTAAAGTAACGGTGACCATTTTCAGCGCCTCCGGCTCCTTGGTGCGTTTCCAGTAACGCAGCAGAAAGGTTAACCGGTGCGGTTGAGGAAATTTAGGGGCGCCGCCAAAGCCGCCATGGCTTTTGTCAAAATCATCACCTAAACAGCGGTAAGCCCTATCTAAAAGTTCTGTTCCGGGAAGCGCATCCTCCACGCTCTCCCTTCCCTGACCCTGCTCCCTTGTCGCTTGCAGTAGTTGCTCTCCAGCCTCAATTACTTGGGCTCTTTTTTCTCCCCACAGGGAAACCAGCCGGGGCAACAGCTCCATCATGCCGGTAATCCCAAAGCGAGAGCTTTTGGGAAAATAGGTTCCAGCAAAAAACGGTTTTTTATCAGGGGTTAAAAAAACCGTTAAGGGCCACCCGCCCCGGCCGGTTAGCACCTGGCAGGCACCCATATAGATCTGATCCAGGTCGGGGCGCTCCTCCCGGTCTACCTTGATGCACACAAAGTACTTATTTAGCAATGCCGCCACTTCGTTATCTTCGAAACACTCCCGTTCCATTACGTGACACCAATGGCAGGTGCTATATCCGATACTTAAAAAAACAGGTTTATCTTCTTCCCCGGCCTTTACAAATGCCTCATCTCCCCAGGGATACCAATCCACCGGATTATGGGCGTGCTGCAGCAAATAGGGAGATTTTTCGTGGATTAAGCGATTTTTTCTGGGGGTGCCGATATCAACCACACCCGCCTCCTCCTTACCAGTAAATAAATTTACTATAGTTTGCACCAAAAGTTTCCCCGTTAACAACCTCTCAGACAGTCATGTTTATATATTTTTCTTGTATCTATTGTCTTTTTATTCACATGAACAATTTTATTTCTTAAATGCCGGTCTCTTGTTTCATTGAAAGTTAAGCAGGCTTTTGATGAAATCCGTCATTTTTTTAAAGTGGGAGCCTTTCCAGTAAATACGACGGCAGCTAGAGCAGCAACGGTATTCAGAAATTCGCTCCAGAACCCGGGGCGGCACTTTCCCCCTAACTTCCTCCGCTGAAACCGGTTTCAACAACCCATTACAACGCATGCAGCGCCGGAAAGGGTCAATAGAATCACGAAGATCAAAGCGGTGAAGCACTTCTTTCAACTGTAGGTGCGGGTTATCAGCCCGAACCAGATAACCGTAGTTCACGGCAGAGCGTTTAAGCAAACCCCGATCCCGGGTAAGCAATATCCTATGCTCGCCGGCCGATATTTCCGCTAAAACATTGTCATCATAATCATTTTCGTAAAGCACATCAAAACCCAGCATGCGTAAAAATCCAGCCAGTTTACCCAGGTGAACATCTAGCACAAAGCGCACCAGGCGAAGGGGTTCCGGGCGCACCTTTAGAACTGGTGAAATATCAAAAGCCTCGAATACAGGGTAAACACTGATCACCTCGCCGTTTTTTACCCGGTGGTTAAAGTCGACGGACCTCCCATCAACTATGATCAGATCGACTTCAGTATGGGGGACTCCCAGGGATTCGATCAAATCTTTGACCGTGGATTGCCCGAAAAAGGTATATGAAAAAGGAGTCTGCCGCTTTTCGGGTGATATAAAATCATTCAGCTCAGCATAAAACCGCATACAGGCGTTAGCAGACATTTTAAAACAATCTCCTCATGACCTGTTTTGCCGAAAGCGATCCATCACAGCAACCATTTTGACACTCGCTTTTCAAATATTTGTTTTTATTAAATTGCATTTTATTTTTCTCGACCTAACCATGATAGGTTTTCCCATAAAGCAAATTCGGCCACCGGGCGCGGATTTTCTGCAGATCCTCGGGCTTGCTGATATAGCTTTCCACGTATCCGCACTGTCCGCACACATAATTATCCAGAGGCATCTGCCTGCCAAATATACCGCCCAGGGGAATGGTGTTACTGCCATAACTTCCCCCCTTTATTGAAATACCTGCCCCGGAATAAATTTCACTTGACCCGCATTTCGGGCATTTTCCCTTTTTCATGATTGCCCACCCTCCTAAAGTTGCCACCTTTATATTGGTGGTCAGTAATTGTGCTTTTCATCAAAAGAACCCACAATGTCTTGATATTTATATAAAGTGTATTTTTTATAATAAATATCTAACTCCTCAGCTAAATCTTCTTGCGATGATCCCACTTGGAACTAAACAAGGGTAGCGGGTAACGTAGGTATCATTCCCGTATTCGTCCGGATGCTGATACCTTTTTATGGGATAGTGATCTTAATACCGGCAATTATGAGACTGGTCAATGGATTTGGGGGAAAGGCAAGGCCGTTTCCACTTATCGGTAAATTTACCCCTGAAATAAAAGGGAATATTATGGGAAAGAGAAGCTTCTCGTTATTTCTTTTGCCGGCTTTTATTGTTTGCCTGGCGTTCAGCGGTTGCGGCGGCGGCAAAGAAGCCGTTCAACCTGCAAACCCGGAAGAATCTATTGAGCAGAATTCGCAGGAAGATTCGTCGTCAAAGACCGAGGAAGAGGAAATTCAAGAACAGGCGCAACGCTATCGGGGCAAATCTCTTCCTTGATTTTTGTGCCGATTCAGGTTAGCATATATAAGCAAGCGCCTGTAGCTCAGGAGGACAGAGCGACGGATTCCTAATCCGCAGGTCGGGGGTTCGAATCCTCCCAGGCGCACCAATAAATACGGGGCCTTTCAGCCCCGTTAATATTTTCCAATTATTGTTTTGGACAGATTTTGGACAGATTTATTTTTTTCGCCCTACTGATGATCCAGTCTTGCTGTTGAATGCTTCCTCCATCAGATCCGCCGCTTGCCGATCCTTGTTCTCCAGGAAATGGCTATAAACATTTTGTGTGGTGGCCGAAGTGCTATGTCCCAACCTGCCGGCCACTGTTTGAATGTCCATT